>JBHWPB010000089.1:0-7665 GCA_043424675.1 Carnobacteriaceae bacterium
AATGTCTTGGTGAATGAGAAAATCGTTTTTCGTTTTCCAAAGAATCAAGAAGGCACCTGGGATACAGAAAAAGAAATGAAAATTTTACCTACGTTAAAGAATCATATTTCGTTAACTATTCCCGATTTTATATATACAGGGGTCCAGAGAAGGAGTTATCCTTTCGTAGGTTATCACATTTTACCTGGAAAACCTTTGGATGAACAAAGTTTTTCTTCCTTATCTGTTGCAACAAAGAAACATATAGCCAATCAACTTGCTGTATTTTTGGATGAGATGCAGTCATTCGACACACAAAGAGCGAGAGAGTTTAACGTTAAAGAAAATAATTTTTTTCAATATTATTCTGATGTATTCAATGAAGTACAAAAAAATATTTATCCTTATATTGCGAATGAAATGAAAGTGTATATTTCTGCACAGTTTTCATGTTATTTAAAGAATAAAAATAATTTTATTTATCAGCCCAAACTTTTGCATGCTGATTTATCTTGTGATTATCTTTTATTTGAAGAAAACAAGGGGGAACTCACTGGAATTATTGATTTTGGTGATCTACAAATAGGGGATCCCGATTTCGACTATATTTACTTGTTAGAAGAAGGTGGAGAACTGTTTACGACTGAAGTTATGAAAGATAGACAAGAAAAAAATACTTCTTCCAAAATAGAAAAAGTTCGTTTATTACTTATGGTAGAAACAGTCCGGACATTATTAGAAGCACAGAATAGGGGAAAAGAAGATTTTGTGGCAGATAGCTTAGCATTTATTGAAGCTGAGATGAAGAAGGGATAGAGGGGTTCATAGGGTATCTCCGATAAAAATGGAAAGCAAAAACCCTAAATATGATAGACAAGGTGAAGAAATGGCAGAACGTTTGCAAAAAGTAATGGCACATGCAGGGGTTGCTTCACGAAGAGAATCAGAGAAAATCATAGCTGCGGGACGTGTCTTTGTTAATGGAGAACGTGTGACAGAGCTCGGGACTAAAGTCAGTTCAGAAGATGTGATCGAAGTCGATGGAGAGCTCCTCGAAAAAGAAGATAGAGTTTACTTCATGTTAAATAAGCCTGAAAATGTTGTGACGACTGTAAGGGATGAGTTTAACCGTCCTACAGTTATAGATTTCTTTAAGGATATACCCCAGCGCATTTACCCGGTAGGAAGATTAGATTTTGACACCACAGGATTACTTATTATGACAAACGACGGAAATTTTGCGAATAAGTTGATGCATCCGCGGTATGAAGTGAAAAAGACATATGTAGCCAGCGTATCCGGTTCTTTCACAGAAGAAGCTAAAATACAATTAGAAACAGGTGTAGAAATTGATGATGAAAAAACCGCCCCTGCGGAAGTGAAGATCATTTACCAAGATCAAAAAAGCTCAACAGTGGAATTAGTCATTCATGAAGGACGCTATCATCAAGTGAAAAAAATGTTTCATGCGGTCGGTTTCCCTGTTGAGAAATTGCACCGTTCTAAATACGGAGATTTAGAGCTAGGTGATTTAAAGGTTGGAAGATGGCGGGAGCTTTCTTCAAGTGAAATTGAAAGTTTACTCTAGATTCCTAAACAGTTCGTTGGAGTGTACAGAACTCTTTCGTTATAATAAAATCTCACAAGGTCTGTGTCAATATAGCTAGATCGTGAGGTGATATAAGTGAGCAAAAAATATAATCTATTGATAGCAGATGAAGATTCGCGACTTCGGAATTTACTTACCGATACTTTTAATGAAGAAGGTTATAATGTGATCGCAACTAGCAAGGGACGTGAAGCGCTAGAACTATCTTTAACTGAAGCATTAGATTTTATAATTATCGATCTAAATTTAACAGACATCACAGGATTAGATTTGCTTGCAAAAATTAGAAAAGAAAAAAATACTCCAATAATGATACTGTCTGATAATCCTTCAGACTATGAGAGGATTCAAGCTTTCGAATATGGGGCAGATGACTTAGTAGTCAAACCTTTTTTATGGAAAGAAATCATCTTAAGGGTCAGAGTAATTGTCAATCGTCTAGATAAAACGATAGAACTCATACAAAAGGACAAGATCTCCAACCCGCCGCTTAGTATGGAATTTAATTCGCGAACAGTCTGGGTTAATGAGACGAAGATCAATTTAACACCGAAAGAATATGAACTTCTCTATTTTCTCATGACTCATCCCGATCAGATCTTTAGTCGAGAAGAATTAATCGATAATATTTGGCAAGAAGATTATGGAGGTAATATTCGGACAGTGGACACCCATGTCAAAAGAATCAGAGAGAAAATAGCCAAAGAATCTATCCTCGCTTCAGAGATGATCGAAACGATATGGGGATTAGGTTATAAGTTTAACGCGTAAGATGAAAATAAAACCATTGTTCAATATATGTGGGAGCCACATGTGTTGAACAATGGTTTTTTAGGTTATATATCGTAAAGCCTCGAATGGCTTTTAGAAAAGATTAAAAAATATTATCTTCATTGTACTCTTCAAAGTCTGCGTCATCATAAGTTTCAGCAGAAATAGGTCGTACGTTTTGGGCATTGTTGCGATTTTCTAAAATATTATTCAAGATTTCAGCTTCCAGTTTATCGTTATGGCTATTAACCATGAAGTTTGTTAGAAATAAATCTACGAACCACCAAATCCAGAATATCAAAAGAAATAAATAGCCGATGAGAATGCCAGAAGTAAGCCAGCCTAAGATATTTAATCCAAGCATTAATACACCGGAAAAATTTCTATTTAAGTAAAAACGATGGATAGCTAATCCCCCTAAAAAAATCAACAGGATGTAAGCAACGATTTTACTTTTCCCTTTTCTCTCTAATTCAGAATTTAGGACCAGTCTCTCTTCATTTGTTAATTTTGCCATATAGTTCCCTCACTAATTTTATTTTCTAGTTCAGTAATCAATTTTTAGAAGCTTCATAAATTTTATCAATCGCATCAGCCAAAGCTTGATCGAATTCTTCATCAGATTGATTCACATTCAGATTTTGGAGAAGAGCTCTTGAGAAGCTAGCGATAACTCCTGGTGTTTCAGCTAATTTTTCGCAAGCTTCTTCAGTAGAATATCCTCCCGATAGAGCGACTACCCGAATAACTTTTGGGTGATCTACAAGTTTTTCGTAGGCATCAGGTTCTGTAGGGAGAGATAATTTTAACATCACTCTCTGATCCTTTTCTAATTGTTCAAGATTCTTGAGAGTTTCTTCAACAACAAGTGCATCGATTTTATCTTTATCCTCTGCATGGATATTGACTTCCGGCTCTAAAATTGGGACAAGTCCTGCTTCTAAGATCTGTTTTCCTACTTCGAATTGCTGAGCAACATTCGCACGGATTCCTTCTTCATTATATTCATTGATGACAGAACGCATTTTTGTTCCGAACATGTTACGTTCTTTTGAACGTTCAAGTAATTCATCAAGTTCTGGCATAGGATTCATGAGCTGAGAACCGTTTTCTTCTTCAGCAAGCCCTTTATCGACTTTAATAAATGGAATGACGCCTAAATCAAGAAGATAATCTCCTGTGTACTTTCCATCAATTTGACTGTCCATTGTCTTCTCAAAGAGAATGGCACCGATTACTTTATCTGAAGAAAAAGCAGGTGAGGAGATGATGCGGGAACGCATTGCATGAACGAGGTCAAACATCTCGTTGTCGTTTTGATATTGATCTTCTTCAATACCATAGTTGCGGAGAGCTTTAGGAGTGCTGCCTCCGCTCTGGTCTAAAGCAGCGACAAAACCATCAGCATTTTCAATAACATTCAGCTGTTCTTTTTTATCCATTTTTTTCAATCCCTTCCTTTTCAGATTGATTATCTAATAAACCTTGAATCTTTTCAACTTAATTCAAGACCTTGACTCACTTTCCAACTCTGTCAAATCAGCAAAGCCCAGGAATATTCATTCAGAAGTGAAGAGTTTCTCAGAGCATTGATCATAAAATAAAGTAAATACTTGCAATTTATTCCAGAATGTGATTTAATATACTTAACACAATTAAATAGGAATCATCTTCAGGGGCAGAGTGAAAATCTCGACCGGTGGTTATAGTCCACGAACCTTTAGTAGGGAAGATCTGGTGAAACTCCAGAACCGATAGTTATAGTCTAGATAAAGAGGATGAGCTAATTCATAAAATGAATGCCGCTCTTACTGTACCCAGGAAGTCAGTAAGAGCTTTTTAATATGGTTGGTTCCCTGATTTTGTTTCCTCAAAAACAGGAGGAAAAATTGTGAAAAAAGAAACTACTAGAAATTTAGTTATCAGTGCGATGTTAGGTGCTGTTGCTTTGGTCTTGTCTTTCTTGTCTTTCCCGATTATACCCGCAGTCCCATTCTTAAAGATAGATTTTGGTGATATCCCGATTCTACTTGGGATGTTCGCAATGGGGCCCAAAGAAGGGGTTTTCATCAACCTTGTGCGCTGGGTGCTCCACTATTTACTTACTGGGGGAGAAGCGGGTATACCTATAGGAGATACCGCTGGATTTATCGCTTCCTTATCGCTCACTTTACCTTTATACTATGCGATTAAGCATCTCGGCTTGAATATAAGAGGGAGAGTTGTCGGAACAGTTGCATCTAGTCTCAGTCTCACAGTAGTTTTATCACTATTAAATTATTACGTGCTTGCTCCAGCTTACATGGCACTCATGAATTTGGATGTCGGTCCTATGCGTGAATATTTACTAGGAGCAGTTGTTCCATTCAACCTGATTAAGGGGGTTATTGTCTCAGTCGCCTTCTATGTCGTCTGGGCTGCTATATCACCTTGGGTCGAAAAAAAGTTCGTAAATAGCAGAGGTTAAATACGGTGTGCAACCGAGACCGAATAAAAAATATATAATATCGACAGGAAGAATTGTTTAAGATAATTTTTCCTGTTTTATTTATATAGTAAATCTTTTCAACACAACTTAGAAGTGTTAGAATACATGCAAAAATACTCGAAGAGAAAGGTTTGAACTATGGCTAGAGATAGGTATCGAGCTTATATACTCTTATCTTTATTTGAAAAAAATGATGTGACACGCAGTGCCCAAGTGTACAATATTCTGCAAGGAAAAAGAACAGGTTCTACTTTATATCAGGCACTGCTCAATCATTATCTACCTTTCTATGGTCTCTACCCTGACTGGCAGAGGGCGGAGTTTGACTCTCTTGTTTCAAGTTTTGAATCGAAAGAACTCATTAAAGACATAGGAAAAAATGAGTATCTGCTTCTGGATAAGGGGAGACAGGCATGCTCTTTTTATTTTAAAGAATATCACTATCCCCAATATCTAAATAACATAAGATACAGCAAGTTATTTCCTTCTTTTTGGGCGGTCATCCAGTTACTCACTCAGATCTTCTCAGAAAAGAGTTATAATAATAAATTCTATAATCCTATTATACAGAATTTAGAAGACCAATATTTTGCGAAGAAATGGCTGAAAATAGCTGAGCAGAAAGGTTGGACTTCTTCGAGATTTTACAAAGAGTGGGTAATTTTACTGTCCCACATGGAGAAAGAAGAAGCGGATCTAATTGCTCAGCTTTTAACAGGTCACGATTTGATAGGAAAGACAAAAGATCAAGTGAGAAAAGAAAGAAACCTTGAAGCAGAAGAATTTGATCTTTATCTGCGAGAGATCTGGCACAGAGCGTTTGATTGGATAAGAAACAACGACGAACAAGTTTCGATTTTCTATGACGTTTTATCGAGGACAGATTGGGCGAGCCATAAGGGACTTTCTCAAACAACTTGGACTACTTTCACTTATATAATGAAGAATCGGCCTATCAAAGAAATTGCGGAAATAAGGAAAATCAAAGAGAATACAGTAGGGGATCATGTGATTGAGATAGGAATTGTCTTACCAGAATTTCCTCTTCAAAAATTGGTCTCCCCATTGAACCAACGGATTATCCTGCAATTTATAGAAGACCATCCCGAAAAAAGGTATAGAGATTTTCAAGAAGTCTACACGGATGTTCCTTTTTATGAGTATCGTTTTATGGAAATTTTAAGGTGGCGAGAAACATATGATACCCCGATTGAATGATTTATTAGAAGAAAAGTTTGGTTATTCTACCTTTAGAGAAGGACAAAGAGAAAGCATCGAAGCAGTGTTAGATGGGAATGATGCTCTGGTCATGCTTCCCACAGGCACAGGTAAATCCCTCTGCTATCAAATGGCTGGATATGCTTTAGGCGGTCTCACGGTAGTTGTCTCACCTTTAATTTCTTTAATGCAAGACCAAGTAGCAAGTTTGAAAAGAATTGGAGAACGGAGAGTTACGACGTTAAATAGTCATAAAACACCGGAAGAAAGATATAAAATATTAGACAATCTTCCAGATTTTCGATTTATATTTCTAAGTCCGGAAATGCTTCAGAATAAAGAGGTTTTGTATCAAATAAGGGCAGCACAGCCGAGTTTGTTTGTAGTAGATGAAGCCCACTGTATCTCACAATGGGGCATGGATTTTCGTCCGGAGTACTTAAAGTTAGGAGAAGTCAAAGCTTCTTTGAACCATCCTGTCACCATGGCTTTGACAGCGACAGCTACTCCGGCAGTCCAGTTGGAAATTAAAAAAAGCTTAGGTATGGAAGAGGCTGAAGACATTATCTATTCAGTAGATCGTCCGAACATAAAATTTCATAAGGAGCTCTGTTATGGGAATAAGAAAGAAAAAGTTTTAGATTATGTACAATATTTGGAAAAACCAGGAATTATTTATTTGTCTAGTAAAAAAGAAGCAGATGAGATAGCGGCTTATTTAAGGGATCGAACAAACTATACTGTAGAAAGTTACCACAGTGATCTCGACGCAGAAGACCGTAATAAGATCCAAGAGCATTTTATACGAAATCAAATTGATGTGATATGCGCAACGAGTGCTTTTGGTATGGGAATCGATAAGGAGAATATTAGATTCGTGATACATTATCACCTTCCGGGCAGCCCTGAAGCCTATCTGCAAGAAATAGGGCGCTGCGGAAGAGATGGTCAAGATGCGCTCGCCATACTCCTCTTTCAGCCAGGAGATCAAAAAGTTCAACAATTTTTTCAAGAAGATGCCTTACCTGATCAAGAGGATCTTAAATGGATATATCGAAATAACAAACCTTATTCTTTGGATGAAGATCAAAGTCATATTGAAATAGGATACCATTTTAAGGAGGAAGGCTATTCTATAAAAGAAGCTTTTGAACATATTACGTCGAGAAAAAAATTAAAAGCTTATCAGTTAGACGTTATCATGAAGTATATCCATCAGGAAAAATGTTTGCGCAGCTTTTTGTTAAAATATTTTGATGAAGAACTTAAAAATAAAGAAGATCTTTGTTGCTCATCCTGCCAGTCTGACTTAATAGATAGTTTCATAGACGCTGACCACCACAAAGTTAAACCAAAAAAAGAACATCAGCATTGGGAAGATATCCTCTCTGTAATTTTTGCTGAAAATTAACTGGTTTGACGATATTGTATGATATAATACTAAGGCAAGTTATTGAGAAAGGAGGGGTAGTCGAGTGAGTAGAAATAATAAAGACAAAAAAAATCAAAGGAATAAATCTAAGCGAACATCAGGCTTGAATAATAAAGGGTCAAAAAACAAGGAGCCTTTATGGTCTAAAAGCTTTGACGATTATAGTGG
>JBHWPB010000090.1:0-5806 GCA_043424675.1 Carnobacteriaceae bacterium
CAACTCTTTTTCTGCTTTGCTGGGATCAGCGTAACTCACTGCGACATCTCCTGGACGGCGTTCTACAAGTTCATAGGGAACTTCCACGTCATTTACTTTTACAAAAGTATGTACAAGATCTAATACACTGACGCCATTTCCAGTCCCTAAGTTATAAATATGGACCCCAGGCTCATCAGATTTTTGAAGTGCTTGAAGATGACCTTTAGCTAGGTCTACCACATGAATATAGTCGCGTACACCTGTTCCATCAGGTGTACTATAATCATCTCCGAAGATACTCAGTTTGTCTAACCTGCCCACTGCAACCTGGGTCACGTAGGGAAGCAAGTTATTAGGAATACCTGAAGGGTCTTCTCCGATGAGACCTGATTCATGAGCCCCGACAGGGTTAAAGTAACGCAATAGCGTCACACTCCAGTCTGGTTGCGCAATCTGTTGGTCTCGTAAAATATTTTCAATCATTAACTTAGTCTGGCCATACGGATTGGTTGCGGCTCCTACAGGCATATCTTCTGTGAAGGGTGCTTCATTTTCATCTCCATAGACAGTAGCCGAAGAACTGAAGATGAAGTTTTTAACCTCATATTCGGTCATGAGTTCTAAAAGAACAAGGGTAGAAGTGAGGTTATTATGGTAATACTTCAGTGGTTTATCAACCGATTCTCCAACAGCCTTGTAACCTGCAAAGTGAATCACCGAATCGATATGGTTTTCTTCAAAAACTCTTCTTAAATTTTCTTTATCTAGTAAATCAATCTCATAAAATGTAATTTCTTGTCCTGTAATTTCTTTGATTCGATCTAATACTATCGGATCACTATTCGAGAGGTTATCAACAACTACAACGTCGTAATCTAATTCCACCAGTTCTACGACAGTATGACTTCCTATATATCCTGCACCACCTGTGACTAAAATTGACATGACAAACTCCTTTCGTATATCATCAATGAAATAATTATACCACGTTTAGGAGAAACGCGTGCTGGATGATTAATGACTCTAATTTGTAAAAGAATATCTGTTGCAACTATGTTATAATGGCCAAGTATGAATAAAATTTAAGCTTTAATTTAGGAGGATTACAGTGACAGGTTCCAGTGGCTTTAACAGAACACTAAAAATCTTAGCGGGAGCTATGGATATCTTAATTTATCACGTTTCTTTTTTGTTGTCTTTTTACTTAAGATACCAAGGCAATGTATCCAGCTTTAACTTCGAACCTTATCTCAGTGCCATGCCGTTCATTATGGTGGCATTCATTATCATAAACATTTTATTAGGAATTTACACTTTATATAATAAGAAAACAATCGATGTTTTTTCTACCACAGTTATTGCCCAATTCTTGATGCTTTTTATCGTGATGGCGATGACGTTCTTCGGACGCTGGTTTGCTTTCCCAAGAACAGTTATTTTTCTCAGCTTTTTTGTCAGCGTGATACTTTTATTTACATGGAGAGCGCTCATCTTAAATATGTATGACAGAACAACGGGAACGAGTAAGATTATGTTAGTAGGCAAGAAAGTAGACTGCATTGATGCCATACGAAATATAAAGGCTGCAGAAAATGATCAATATAAAGTCGTTGCCTGCGTAGTAGACAATTATTTTGAAAATATTAAGAACCATATCGATGAAGCCCACGTCTTCTACCTTCTGGACTCGAGCAACCTGAGGGATGAAAAAGATATTTTGACTTACCTCACTCGTCAAGACAAGCGAATATTTTTAGGGACAGACTTTGATAACCTTGTCCGTATCAATAACCGTATCATGAGTATTGACGATGAAAATATTGTCGCAGTTTCTAAATTTGAAATAGCGCCCGAAAACGAAGTCATCAAACGACTTATCGATACGATTACTGCTTTGATTTTGATTGTCCTCACATCGCCTCTTATGTTGATTGCAGCTATCTTGGTGAAGGCGACTTCTCCCGGACCAGTACTGTACAAACAAGTGCGGATCACCAAGGGGGAGAGAGAGTTTGAAATCTATAAATTCAGAACGATGCGGGAAGATGCCGAAAAGTTATCGGGTCCTGTCCTGGCCTCTGCTGAAGACCCTCGGATCACGAAAGTAGGAAGATATCTGAGAAGCTTGAGAATTGATGAACTTCCTCAGCTATTTAATGTGCTGAAAGGAGATATGTCTCTTGTCGGACCGCGTCCTGAAAGACCTTTCTTCGTCGATGAATTTAAAGAACAAAACCCTTATTACTATTTAAGACACAACGTGCGGGCAGGAATAACAGGCTACGCTCAAGTTTATGGAAAATACTCGACAACGTTTAACAACAAGTTAAAATTTGATTTAATCTATATCAAAAATTACAGCTTCTTTTTGGATATTGAAATATTGTTTCAAACTGTCAAGATTCTCTTTGACAAAGTATCTTCACAAGGTCTCCAAGAAGAAGAGAGCGTGGACCAAGTGTTCGAGGGGATAGAGATTTACAAGTAAAAATCCCTATTCACCCATGCTGCGCTAGAAAATAAAGGAGTGATCGATATGAAGTTATATGAAAATTTAATTAATAAAAATGCAAAGCTGTCTGTCATAGGTTTAGGCTATGTCGGAATGCCTTTGGCAGTTGCTTTTTCTGATAAAATAGATGTTATTGGTTATGATATTAATGCTGAAAAAATTAAACAATATGAAAATGGTGTCGACCCTACCCGCGAGGTGGGAGATGATGTGATAAAAGAGGCACCTATTCAATATACTTCTAAAGCTGAAGATTTGCAGGATGCTCAATTCCATGTAGTTTCTGTACCAACTCCAATCAACCAAGATAAAACGCCCGATCTTACACCGATAACGAGTGCTACGAAAACGATAGGTGAGAATCTCACGAAAGGTTCCTTCGTTGTCTATGAATCCACAGTTTATCCAGGTGCCACAGAAGACATTTGTGTTCCTTTACTGGAAGAATATTCCGGATTGAAACATGAAGAAGATTTTTTCGTAGGATATTCACCTGAAAGAATTAATCCAGGTGATAAAGTCAACACTTTAGATAAAATTGTAAAAATTGTATCTTCAACGTCTGGGGATGCAACAGAAGAAATGGCAAAAGTATATGAACTAGTGATTGATGCGGGAGTGCATCGTGCACCAAACATCAAAGTAGCTGAAGCAGCAAAAGTAGTGGAAAATAGTCAAAGAGATGTCAATATTGCCTTTATGAACGAGCTTGCTGTAGTCTTTGATTTGATGGAAATCGATTCTAAAGATGTGGTGGAGGCAATGAACACGAAGTGGAATGCACTCGGTTTTACACCAGGTTTGGTAGGAGGACATTGTATTGGAGTTGATCCTTACTACTTCATCTATGAAGCTGAAAATTTAGGGTACCACAGCCAAATTATCTCAGCAGGCAGAGATATAAATGACGGTATGAGTCGTTATATCTCTGAAAAAATTATAAAAGAACTTGTCATGGCAGGTAAAAAGGTAATCGATGCAGAAATTGCGATTTTAGGTCTGACTTTCAAGCCCCATACTCCTGATACACGTAACACAAGAGTTATTGATATCATTCGTGATCTGGAAGAATTAGGTTTAAAGCCTAAGGTTGTGGACCCATGGGCAGATCCTGAAGCAGTAAAGGTTGAATACGGACGGGAACTTTCTACTATTGAGGACATTTCTAATATGGATTGTTTGGTGTTTGCTGTAGAACACGACGAATTTGTCAGTATGGCAGCAGAAGAAATAGAAAGTATGTTTAATCAAGACTTGCCGAATCCCGAAAGAGTTATTATCGACGTGAAAAGTATCTTAGATAAAAACTACTTTGTCGATAAAGATTATCGTTACTGGAGATTGTAATAGACTTGTCTAGGAAGAGATATTCTAGTTAATAAATAAAACAGATCAAAAATAAAGGCAAGTCGTCAGGTTGAACAGAATTAGAGGAAACAAAGGAGTATTTTATGAATTTAACTTCATTCTTAAAAGATTTGTGGGAAGTCGTGAAAGATTACAGAAAAGTAATCCTCATGATGACATTGATTAGTGCAGTTTTATTAATGGGACTCTTCTATTTTGTTCGGCAAGTGGATCAGAGTAATGAAGACTTGGTCGCTGAAAACACAGCAGAACAAGAAAATTATACGCAAATTGGAAATATAGAAATATACCAAGAAGAAAATCAGGAAGACTTTCAACTGGTTCCTGCTTTACCTCAAGAAGTAATAGAAGAGATTCACTCTTGGGATACCTTCAGAAGTTACTTCTCTTTGCATACCTCTGATCCCACCGTAGATCGTAGTCTCTCTTTAGCTGATTATTTAGAAGAAGATCCTTCAGGCAACCCTCTAGAGTTGTTTTTAGGCTTAGATCCCAAGCAGCGTAAGAATATCAGAATACACCCGGATACGGAGAGAGCTTACGTGACGTTTGAAATTGATCCTGAGAATGGGAACGCACGGATGGTGAATGTCCAAGAGGGCTTCAACGATTTCAGAATTCAATTAGAAGTAGAGGACGAAGAGGGAACATTTGCGAGTGAAATCCCCGACGACACAGACGATCTCGTCAATTTCAAGATCGGCATGACACCTGGGGACGCCCAATTGGGATACCTCGAATCGGTCTTTGATTGGGAAGGCGGGCTGGACTATCCACGTATGTTTGGTCAAAAAGCTAATTTCTATATCACTGACCCTGTTCCATTTACGCCGATTCCTGCACTCACCAGTGATGCCAGCCAAAATTATCAGGTGATTATTATGGTCACTCTTATCTCGATCCTTATAGGACTCCTTATCAGTCTCATCGTTGCCTTTTTGATGGCTTTATTTAACGATACGATCAAGTACAGCTTTGCTTATGGCTGGGCAGCGGATGACCTTTTCTTACAGTATGATTCCAATGCGAGCGGCAAGCAGGTCGCTTTTGACATCTTACAATCAGATTTTTCAAGCATTGCTGTTATTTCTCAGTATGAGCTGCCGGATAATTTATCGCAACTTATACAGAGCAGTTCGAGTAAACAGGTCTCACTGGTTGAAGAAATATCAGATTTAAGTTTAGATGAGAAAATTGAAGAATTCGTTATTGTTGTCCAGCGTGACCGCACGGAAAAGAACTGGTACAATAGACAGAGGAAACATTTAGAAGCGTTTAGAAATAAATCAGTAAAAGTAGTAGAGTTAGAAAATTAAAAAAATGAACCCTGGATAAGCACGAATGTTCCAAGCTTCTGTAGGGTTAAAGGATGTTATACAATGTTAAGTGGTATGAGGAAAGCTAAGGGGGATAGCGATGACACTGTTTAAGAATATTGTACGCGTAGCTGTTTCCAATATAGCTAATTTCGGAACCAGCTTCATTATTGGATTTATTCTCCCAGCAATCCTTTCTGTAGCAGAATATGGGTACTATAAAGAATATACGCTATTTTTAAGTTTTGCTTACCTTTTCAATGTTGGTTTTAATGATGGCATCTATATCAAATACGGTGGAGCAGAAGTAGAGGAAGTAGATTCTAAAACAGTCAGTTCGGAGCATAACTTTATACTTGTGTTTCAACTTATCTTAATGATCGTGTTTACAGCATTATTTGCGTTTCAGGGACACGTCACGCTGACTCTATTTTCTATTGTGTCTTTCTTTGTTTCATTGAATACCTACCATCAAAACTTTTTACAAGCGACGGGAAACTTCGCTGTGTTTTCAAGAGGGACTATTTTAAAGAGTGCTTTTTATGTTTTAATCTTGTTAATCGGAATATTCATCATTCAAAGCGATCAATATATATTTTATATTGTCCTGAATATTTTGAGTTAGTTG
>JBHWPB010000091.1:0-6206 GCA_043424675.1 Carnobacteriaceae bacterium
AGCCATCGTCTCTGCCCCGCCTCTAGCCGGAGGAGTGGTTGCGGCCATCCAGATGTCCGGGGCTGCTGAAGCTATCGGAAGAACTGACTTAACTATTCTCACGACAGTCATCGTTGCTGTACAAGGTTTGGTGGGCTATCCACTTTCTTCTTGGGCCTTAAAGAAAACAGCTCCGTCACTCCTGGCAGATTACGACCCAGCTAAAGCTGATCCTGATCTGGCAGAAGGAACAGAAGAAGTGGAAGAAGAAACGAAGAAAAAGCCGCTCGAGTTTCTGCCTGAGCGCTTCAATTCTAACAATATCATGTTAGCAAAAACAGCCATTGTCGCCGGGATAGCTATGCTCCTGTCGTGGTTGTTAGCCGAAATCTTCGGCCAGCCTATCTTAGACACTAACGTTCTCGCCCTCATCTTAGGAGTGGTTTTTGCGGAACTCGGTTTCTTAGAAGAAGGTGTTTTAGAGAAGGCCAATGCTTTTGGCTTCTTCATCGTGGTCATCACCTCGGTCATCCTGGCAGGTCTTGCTAATGCAACACCAGAAGTCATGCTCGACATCTTACCGACACTGCTTGCGGTGCTGGCTGCCGGTACGCTCGGTATCTTCATCGCCAGCTATATCGCAGGACGGGTGCTCAAGGTCAATAAATATCTGGCCTTTGCGATCGGACTGACCGGTCTCTTCGGATATCCTGGAACCTTTATCATCACCAATGAAGTGACCTCTGCCCTCGCAAAAACAGATGACGAAAAAAACTACCTTATGGACAATATGATGCCCCCGATGCTGGTCGGTGGATTTGTTACGGTTTCTATCGGTTCTGTTTTACTGGCTGGTATTATGGCGCCTATCCTTGTCAACTTCTTTGGATAACTCTCGGACATTTAATCTTAGAAAGAAGGTATATTGATGGCAAAAATTGAAAAAAATGAAGCAATTGAAATCCTAAAAGATTTTATCCAAATCAAAACAGTCAACGAAAATGAAGAAGAACTCGCGCTTTATATCCAAAAACTCTTTGATAAACACGGAATCGAATCAGAACTCGTCAAATATGATACGGGACGCTATCATATTCTCGCAGAAATCAAACAAGGTGACAGTGACCGAATCTTCGGTTTATCCGGCCATTTAGATGTGGTGCCCGTCTCTCATCCCGAAGCATGGAATTATGATCCTTTTGGAGCGGAAATCGAAGACGGGAAAATGTATGGACGGGGAACTTCCGATATGAAATCAGGGCTGGCTGCCTTGGTCATTGCGATGATTAATGCCAAAGAAGCCGGCAACTTTAACGGAACCCTCCGCTTCTATGGAACAACCGATGAAGAATCAGGGTTGCTGGGTTCCAAACATTTAGCCGATTCAGGTTACGCCAAAGATTTGGATGCCATTTTGATTGGAGAACCCCAATATGGCAGTGTCGTCGACCAAAACAATGGGGCTTGGATCTACAATGTGATTTCCGAGGGAATTGCGGGCCATTCGTCAAAACCTGAAAATGGCATCAATGCGATCGACAACTTAGTAGATTATATCCATGCCATCAGAGAACGAATGAACGAAGATATCAATAAAGAAGAAAACATCGACCCGCGCGTCGGCAAGCTTGTCCATACCTTAGCGACGATCGAAGGCGGTGTGCAGTCCAATATTATCCCAGGACAGGCAAGCGCCCTCTTCTCCGCTCGGACCACGCCTACTTTCACAAACGATACTTACAGAGACATCGTTCGAGAAGTGATGAGCGAATTCAATGAAAAAGAAGGCTACAACTTGCGTGTGGAAGTTGTACGAGACTTCACACCGGCTGTCGGACCCGAAGGTTCCCGTTTAATTGAAGTCATCCAAAAAGAAAGTCATGAAAAGAATATCCAAACTACAGCGATGGCGGGAGGAACAGATCTCTCTGAATTCCAGCGGGGGAATTTAGAAATGGAAGTCGCCATCTATGGACCTGGAGAATTCGATCAAGCCCATGTAGTCGATGAATTTGTCTACCTTGACTCCTATTTAAACTTTATTGAAACTTACGAAAAGATCATCAACGGTTACCTCGCTTAATAAGATTAAAAGGAGGAGCTCTTTTTCAAGAGACTCCTCTTTTTTTGTTCTATTTTTTAAGTGTTCTGTGCCAAAAGGGGAATATTTGGCAAGCAAAAGGTCCTAGCCGTGCCAAAAAAACAAATATTGGCAAGCAAAAGGTCCCAGCCGTGTCAAAAAAACAAATATTGGCAAGCAAAGGGTCCTAGCCGTGCCAAAATATCAAAATTTGGCAAGCAAGCACTAAATGAACTACACACCGAATAAAGTCATTGGTTTTCTCACGAGTAACCTTTATAAAATAAGTAATCCTATAGCTACCAAACTCTTATTGTATAGTATAATTAAGAAAACAGAAGGAATAAGAGGAGGGTATGGAATGGGGCGTCAAATAGTATATATCTTAGTTGGTGCAATTGTCTTAGCATTTATCGGCGCAGCAATGGGTTTAGTCACGGGTATGAATATTGGCGGTAATTATTACCCGACCTTTCAATTGGGCACTATGGTAGGGTATGAAGCAACGGGCATGATCGGTCTCCTGATTGGCGGAGCGTTAGGAGCTGTAGGTGGTGGTTTTCTCGGAAGAAGCATTGCAAAAAGAAAAAGTTAAATATAAAGCAGAGGCTGGGACAAAACTACTTTTGCGAAAAAAGTAGTCCCACTTTCGTTTATTTTATAAGGATCTAGAAAAACACACTCCCACTATTGAACAAAATAGTTCATAGTTTTGGGAGTGTGTTTTTTTGAGAGACCTTTTGTCCTAGCCTCGTCTTATTTACTACCTTCTCTGTTAGTTAACATCTTCAACCACGGTGTCTGGCATGGTGTAGCCATAATTTTGCACCTGATCATAGGTAGTTCTATAGAAAGGCATGTCCGTTCCAAAGTCAATATACTGTTCGCCATTTGCTTCGCTGAGTGACACAGACAAGGAACCGTGCTCGCCCTCTCCTTCAACATAAGGACGGAGGAAGTAGTCGATGGTCAATACATTTTCATCTATCGACCAGTCCTGTATTTCATAGAGTTCAAGCTCTGAGGCGTACCAGCCGATAGTCAAGTATTGACTTCCAATTGTCACAATCATGTCTGATTGGGAGCGCTCACTTGAAGGAAAGTGAAGATAGTACCCGACAAAATCACTGTATTCATAGGAACTGTCTTGGGATTCATCAACCTGTTCTTCCCATTCATCTGGTTCAGCTTCAGTCGTTATTTCTTCGGCACTTATTGCTTCAGTGCTCATTTCTTCCTCTCTTACCTCTACTGCTTCACTGCTTACATCTTCCTGACTGCTGTCTTCATCTTCAACTTCGGCTTCAACTAATAGCTTCGACGCCCGTGCATTCAATGTTTCTGATCCATTCTCGAGAGATTGCACAGATTCTGCTTTGACGCGACCTTCTTCATGTTCTCCTCGCTCAAATGATTCTTCCGCCTCGATATAATTTTTTGTTTGGCTCAACAAGACTTCTGCTCTTTCCACTAAGGCTCTTTCAAAGTGTTCGATTGCTTTCTCATAATTTTTATAGTCTAACTCTTCCAAACCTTTTTCTAGCGCAATCTCATAAGATTCGCTTTCATCTTCAACTCGAGTCTCTTGTTCCGCTTCAACTTCGCTTTGACTTGTGTCTTGACTTTCAACTGTCGCACCAGTACATCCTGTCACTAAAAGAAAGAAAACTGAGAGATACATCACCAAATAATTTCGCTTGTTTTTCAAAAAATCCCCTCTTCGTTCTCGTTTGGAAAGCGTTTACAAATGATTTGACGTAAGTATACTTTAATCAATAAACATATGCAATAAGCACCGTATTATTTTTTATATAATATTTTTTCTTCTCAAAAACAGACAAATTAAAGACATAGTCTGTTGTTAGAAGACTATGTCCTGCCTAACACAGAAGATATCGTCGCTGCCGTCAAAGAATTAGTTGAAAAGTAAATACGATGAAGAATGGAGAATGAAACAATGGCCAAGGAAATAAAGCTGCCGCAATTCAATGATAAGATCGATGAAAGTCTGGTTACTTTGTGGTATGTAGAGGAAGGCGACCAAGTCCAAGAAGGTGACTCCTTAGTTGAAGTTCAGACAGAAAAAGCGACGGACGAAATAAAAGAGCCTATCTCAGGAACGGTCAAAGAAATCTTAAAGAAACGTGGAGACGTTGTCAAAGTAGAAGAAACATTAGGAGTTATTGAGTAATTCTTAACTTTTAAACATCCCTTAGAAATGAAAAAATGAACCTCCTTTTGACAAATAATCAAAAAGTGGTTCATTTTTTATATTTTTCGTAATGAAACTTATAAGTCCGTGCTTAAACTTGTAATACGATAATTATTATTAACCTTGTTCAAAGTATATTCGGCATTGTATTCTGATGTGGATTCTGTTTCACCATTATAGATTTTAAAGACTTCTCTGGTCTGGACGGTAACAGATCCATCGCTGTTGACAGAAACATCACTAATCTGATAGTCTTCAAGTTCTTCAGCAATGTCACTCTGGTAGAGACTCTCCACAAACTTGGATTGTTCTTCATAGAAGTCACTAGACTCATCAATATAACTTGAGATGTAGTAAAAGCTTCCAGTATTTATCGCTTCAGGCAAGTAAGTGATAAACTGTTTGACCACAGATTGAGCTTGAGTTTTAGCAATCTCTTGTTCTTCTCTTTCTTCACGCTCTTTTCGTTCTTTTTCACGTTTTTCTTCTGCTAATTGTCTTTCTTGTTCTATTTCTTCAATATATATATTCGCATCTTCTTGAGAGCTTGGTTTCAAGTCATAGGTCGATTCATTCAGCTTCAAAACTAATGTCTCACCTTCAAAAGAGAAGGTTAAACGATTATAAGAATCTGCAAGTATTAATTCATTATAATGACTGTAATCCTCCGTTAGTTCGATGCTGTCTTCTTCCACCAAAGTTTTGAATTCACCATTTGGCTTAATCTCAAAATATTCTTTGTCACTAGCAGAATTTGTCAATTCCCAGATTCCTGAAATATTTGTTATATCCAAATTATTTTGATAGACGAGCTGATTTTGATAGTAACCCGCTGAGTAATCTTGAAGTTCCTCATCTAAAACGACCGTTTCTTCAGCACTACCCTCAATCATGTATAAGGCATCATCGCTTGCGTAAACTAAAGTATCATAGAAAGAACCATAGGTATCGACATTATTTGCTAGTTTAGTGCTTCCTTCAAATAATTCCTTATCTTCTGTTAAATAAAAGATTCGTCCATTTGAAAAATGTTCATAGGATTGAACATTGTGACCGACGATACTTTCTGTAGCCTCTTCTTTATTCCAAGTATATAAAGTATCGTCTTTATCTAGATAAATAATTTGATCCTCTAAAATATCATATTCCCAGACGTCCATCGCAATTCTCTTAGCAATATCATCCGCTTGCAGCTGGTATAAAGCAAGATCAGATGTCTTATAGAGGATATGGTCATCCACTAATTCAAAGTCATTTATATCCTCTGCCATAATTTCTGGCCGGGTGCTCTCGACAACATTCGCACGGTATAAAGTTGATATTCCATCACTATCATTAACTTCCACATAGTAGAGGGTTTCATCCTCTTTGACGACTGTGTCAATATATATTCTGTTGGAGCTGACGACTGTATCGGTATTTTCCTCGAGGTTTAAATAATGCAAGACGCCCGCCTCGTCAGTGTAGGCGATTGCTTTCCCGCCATCCATTAAATGAAAGTCGTAGGCGCCATTTGTTAATCTTTTTTCCTCACGTGTTTCAAGATTATAAGAAATTAAATTAGAATTAGTGTCAGTATAATAAACATCATCGTTTAGGAATTCAAGCTGATGCACATCCTTTCCAATTCTTTCTGAATTCGTCTCGTCTCGTACATAGACTGAACCATCTTTTGTATAGTAGACTACTTTTTTGTCTGGAGTGTCGCTAAACTCCATCAACTACATCTTCATCAATTTGCTCCGGACCTTCTTCTGCCTCAATATACTTAAAGAGAGTAGAATCTTGATTTAAAAATAAGAGTTGTTCTGTATCGTTTTCATAGACAGCTTTATCTAAAGCGTTGTTCGTAATTTTTTCTATTTCGCTGCCTTCTTTTTTCATATATAAAGAACCGATCGAATTATTATTTTCAAATTTCTCTTCATTAAAAAA
>JBHWPB010000092.1:0-2508 GCA_043424675.1 Carnobacteriaceae bacterium
GGTGGAAGAATATGATTATAGGTATTGGAATTGATCTAGTGGATTTAGACCATATGGCAACTGTGTTAGAAAATCAGCCGCGAATGGTTGAACGAATTTTAACTGCTTCGGAGATAGCTATATATGAAGCGCGCAGTGAAAAAAGGAAATTAGAATTTATAGCGGGGCGTTATGCAGTAAAAGAAGCCTTTGGCAAAGCGATGGGAACAGGCATTGGCAAACTTGTCAGTTTCCAGAATCTTTCCGTTTTAAACGATGAGAGAGGTGGCCCCTATATAGCAGAAAGTCCTTTTGAGGGGAAGGCATTCGTTTCGATCAGTCACTCGAAACGTGCAGCAGTAGCACAAGTTGTCTTAGAAAAATGAACAAGAGAAAATCCCGCCTTGGATTTTCTTTTTTATTTTGCTGAAAATTGGTCTGTTTGAGAAAAAAGCGTCAAAGAGACAGTAATTTCAATTTGGATCAGAACGTTCATTTATGTTTCTCTAGCTTCTGTGATATAATTTAAAAGTAAATGTAGAGAAATAGGAAGATATATAATAGAAAGTTGTGAGCGTGATGAGAGATCCAAGAGAAGGAGAGATCATCACTATCCAAAGCTATAAACATGACGGTAGCATACATCGGACATGGAAAGATAATCTAATACTTAAAACAACGGAACACTCTGTAATTGCAGTGAATGACCATACATTAGTGACAGAAGCTAATGGCAGAAAATGGGTAACAAGAGAACCTGCATTACTGTATTTTCATGATAAGTATTGGTTTAACGTTGTTACCATGTTAAGGAAGAAGGGTGTGTCCTATTACTGCAATTTGGCTTCTCCATTCGTTATTGACGATTTTGGATTAAAATATATTGATTATGATCTAGATATTAAAATTTTTCCTAATGGGGATAAAAAGTTATTAGATGTGGATGAATATATTGACCATGGCAGTAAATGGGGCTATCCCCCTGAAACAGATTTTATCCTTCGAGAAAATGTCAAAATCTTAGTAGATTGGATAAACGAAGAAAAAGGTCCATTCTCTGAAGGATATGTTGACACCTGGTATCAGCGTTATCAAGCATTAAAATAATAGAAATGAATAGTGATGATATTTCTCTTATCAAAAAAAGCATTCCCGCTGAATAAAGCGAGGAATGCTTTTCTTTGTCTTATCTTGTTATATGTTTTTAGTTATATCATCGTCGATGTCTTCACGAGATCCCGTGTGGTAATCACGATAACTGCGAACCAGCTTATTGAGGTGATTAACTTCTTCTTCATAATCAAAAATGGCAGATAAAAGATGAATCACAGCGTTCGAATCATCATATAGAACTTCGTTAAAATAATCTTCGCTCTGTGCTTCTGTAAAGTAGAGGTCTAGTAACTTTTTACGCAGATCAGATTTATATTCCATAAAATTCACTTCATCTGAAGATATCCTTCCGCTGAATTTTAAGATAATCTGTTCATGGGCGGTCGATAAGGTCTCAATTCTCTCTCGAGTCATAATTCTCAGATCATTCGGAAAGTTATTGTAGATATTTTCATAGTCATGAAAAGCTTCTACAAGGTCTTGCCCTGATTTCTGAGTTCGCAGGAACTGCCTGAACACCACAAGCAGACGCGCTTTATCATATTGTGCTTTTTTCCTGTCGATAAAGGGATTTAAATTGAAGATAGCTTCATCGCGCATCCAGCCAAAGAGATCTTTCATTTTACTATAGTTCCTTTTGATGGATGCCAGGTCATTTTCAACATGACTGAATTCCGAATTTTTCCTCAAGGCCGAGCGAATGAGTTTTAATATCTCATCAGTCTGAACGATAATCAAATGATATAAGCGTTCTTCATACTGGGGAGGTGATATAAATTGATTGACTAAAAATGATGTTGTAACACCAATAAATGAACCCAGTATACGGACCAGGGCTGAAACGACAATGGTGTCCGTCGTCACAAGCATAATCACTACCAGGGTAATGGTCGCTTGTGAAATGGCACCATCAAGCTTCAACTGATGCAGAATCGCTATTAATGCAATAGCTGCAACACCTATAATTATAAAAGATTGACCGAAAAAGTAAGACATGAAGATAGCTAATATACCGCCTACTGCGTTACCCATCAACCTCTGCAAATATGATTCAATGGAACTTCGAACTGAAGGCTTGAGAGAAGAAATCGCTGCAATTGCAGATAAACTCATTGCCCCTTCCAGTCCTAGAATATAAGGGACATATAGAGACAAGATGATAGCTAATCCTGTCTTAACAGTTCTTGCACCTATTTTCACTTTAAATTTTTCACACCTTTTATGTGACTATATTTTGTTTAGTTCATTATACCATTTTTCCAGTATAATTTAGTTGGAAGATTATAGAATTAAGTTAGCCACTTCAAATAAAAAAGCCATGTGAACGTGTTATATTGAAAGTACCACCAAATCAATATAAGGGGAATTCACATGACTCAAATAAATAGTACCACAGAAACACGCAAAGGAAAACAT
>JBHWPB010000093.1:0-14630 GCA_043424675.1 Carnobacteriaceae bacterium
TTCATAGTGTATCCACAGGGTGAGCAGGCAAGATTATATAACTATCAAGTCATCAATCTTAGGGAGTTGCTTTTTAATGAAGAGAATAAAAAAATTGTCACTATTAGTCAGCTTGTTGATTAGTGCGATTATTTTAACGGCATGCGGCGAAGCAGTAGCAGAACAGGATATTGCACAACGTATTGAAAGTTCTGAAGCCCCTGTCATCACTTGGGGAACAAAAGCCGATACGGCATTGCTCGGCATTTATGACGTCGAAGAAGGAGAAATCGTCGGTTTTGATATAGATATTGCGAAAGCATTAACAGAGGAAATGACAGATGGCAAAGGGACTGCCCAGATTGTCGAAGCCACGTCGAAAACTCGTATTCCGCTGCTTAAAAACGGGAATATCGACGCGATCGCTGCAACCTTAACTATTACAGATGACCGAAAAGAAGTGGTCGACTTCTCAGATGTGTATTTTGACGGCGGTCAGTCTATACTTGTTCATGAAGATTCAGAGATCCAGAGTGTTGACGACCTCACTGAAGAACACACCGTCATCGGAATCAAAGGGTCGACTTCTGTCCAGAACTTTGAAGAGGAAAACCCGAACCCTGAAATTATCGAACTAGAAAACTATAGTGAAGGATTTGTTGCTTTACAATCTGGTCAAGGGGATGCCTTAACGACAGACAGTGCGATGCTCCTCGGCATGGTCGAACAAAACCCTAATTACCGCATTGCAGGAGCAAACTTTGTGGCAGAGCCTTATGGTATCGGTGTGAATAAAGGCCAAGAAGCGTTCTTACAAGAAATCGATGATGCTTTAGATATTATTCAAGCCAATGGTGTTTATGACGAGATTTATGACAAATGGTTCGGCGACCTCTACCCTGCACAAGAACCTGGAAGTCCAAGTACTTCTACAACAGACTATGCCAATCCAGTTGGTCTAGAATAGAGTTACTAATAGAGGCATATAAATAATAGAAAGCAGCTGAAGTTAAAATTTCAGCTGTTTTTATTATGAGCATTATTCTTTTCAGGACCTTCAAAAGAAGAATGAATCTCGTACCAGATATATGTTTCTGTGCAAAAATCGATCCTATCAGTCAATTCTTTCCTTCGAATGATTCAATTCGAAACAGCTTTCTTCACACATTTTTTTGTTATACTATATTCATTATTAATTTAGAAAGGTTTTTGATTGATGACAGAGAAATTCAGGTATCACATCACAGTTGCATATGACGGGACAGATTTTGCTGGTTTCCAACGGCAGCCGACTGCGCGGACAGTACAAGGAGAACTCGAAAGAGCCTTAGCTGAAATGGTCAAAGAACAGGTCACCGTTTTTGGAGCCGGACGGACAGATTCAGGGGTACATGCTTTGAGACAGAGTCTGCATGTGGATTTGCCTTTTAAAATTGACGCAGATGGAATCAAAGCAGGACTCAATACACTGTTGCCTAAAGATATTGTCGTGCAGTCAGCAGCTCGTGTGCCTCAAAACTTCCATGCACGTTATGACGCCAAGGAGAGAACCTATCGTTACCGGGTTTTTTATGGAAAGCCACGCAATCCTTTCAAAGAAAGGTACACGCTCTGGCATCCTTACGGCCTGGAAGTAGAGAGGTTGGAGAAGGGACTGTCTTATTTCCAAGGAGAACATGATTTTACCAGTTTTGCTTCGATAAAAACGCCTATCGAAAATAAGGTTCGTACTCTTTATGAAGCTTCTGTCGTGAAAGACGCAGCAGAAGAGGAATATATTTTTACGTTTTGCGGCAGTGGGTTTTTATATAATATGGTGAGGATTATAGTAGGAACCTTGTTGGAAGTCGGGGACGGCAGAAGAGAAGTGGATGAAATTGAAGAGATACTAAAAAGGAGAGATAGAAGCTTCGCAGGTCCTACTATCGGACCGTCTGGTTTATTTCTCGTTGATATTGCTTACGACAAAAACAATCAATCATTTGAGGAGATGTTATGAAAACTTTAATAGGTTACGCGAAAAATTATAGATCCTATATTTTATCCCAGCTGTTCTTTGCGGGATTGTGGGTGGTGACAAACTTAGCCATCCCTTATTTAATGGGGTTGATTATCGATAATGGAATTATGGTCAACGATATGACTTATGTAGTAAATGTAGGTTTAGCCATGATAGGCGTCACTATTTTGAATGTCTTAACTTTACTGGCCAACCTGTATTTTCTGACCCAAGTCAATTCAGGAGTCAGCCGTGATTTGAGGAATGATATTTTCGATAAAGTAATCAACTGGTCGGCCCAGACACGCAAGCGTTTTTCGACTTCTACTTTGATTACAAGAAACGTGAATGATGTCAAACAGGTCTCTAATTTTATTGACCTTTCTCTGCGTAAAATCTATACCGTATCAATCACGATTATCGGGGCGGTGATTGTCTCTTTTACTTTAGATTGGGAGCTTTCTCTGATTATGTTGATTATTGTTCCGATTGTTCTGATTATATCCAGTCAGCTGACGAGTCGCTCCGTTCCTCAATATACGAAAATCAGAGGCGCCTTGGATAAAATTGATCGACTTTTCCGTCAGAACTTGAGTGGCATTCGTGTCGTCAAGGCTTTCGGAAAAACGGATTATGAAGAAGCGCAATTCTCTGATGCCGTCGAAGAGGCTTATGATGCTAATGTCAAAGCAGAACGAACCATGATGCTCTTAGCCCCTTTGATTACGCTCTTTGTTAACGTTTTGATTCTCTTTATTTTATGGCGCGGCGGGGTGCGGGCAGATGCAGGCACCATTCAAGTCGGAATCTTAATCGCTATTATCGAATACGTGACGATGGCTCTGACAAATGTTCAGCAGTTTGCTTCTATTATTACAGTAGTGCCTCGCTCAATGGTCTCGTTGAACCGTATTGAGGAGGTTTTGGGTCATGAGGAGGAGATACTTCAGCCGACAGAAAATAAGCTTCAGGAAGGCTTAAAAGTTCCTGAAAAAGGCATCCGAGTGAGCGATGTGACTTTCGCTTATGATGAAGGATCGGTGCCTGCGCTTCAGAACGCGACATTCGATATTCGCCCTCAGTGGACCGTCGCTCTGATCGGCTCGATTGGAAGTGGAAAATCTACGTTGATTCAGTTGCTCTTAAGGGATTATGAGGTCGACGCAGGAAGTATTGAGATCGAAGGTCATGATATTAAAAGCTTGAGCGCAGAAGATTTCAATCAGCTCTTCACTGTTATTCCTCAACAGAGCTTTTTATTCAGTGGATCCATTCGCGAAAATATTCAAGTTGGGAAAGCAGATGCCAGCGATGAAGAGATATGGCAGGTTCTTGAAATTGCGCAAATGGCAGATTACTTTAGAAACTCTGAAAAAGGGTTGGATACCCATATCGCACAAGGTGGTGTCAATTTTTCAGGAGGACAACAGCAGCGTCTCTCCTTGGCACGCGGAATTATTCGTGACACGCCTTATTATATCTTTGATGATACTTTCTCAGCACTTGATTTCTCTACAGAGAAAAAAGTACGTAAAGGGATCCAGGAACACCTGAGAGACAAGACCCTTCTGATTGTTGCTCAACGTGTCGCTACTGTAGAAGACAGTGACGAGATATTAGTTTTAGAAGAAGGAAGAATCACAAACCGCGGCCGCCACGAAGAACTCGTCGAACGTTCGACCGTCTACCAAGAAATCATAGCTTCACAGCTGCAACCAGAGGAGGAAATATCATGAGTGAAGACAAACAAAACCAAGAGAAGAATACCTTACCGGGTGTCGATAAAGGGGTGGGAGGAGCCGGCCGCGTGAAGGGTCTTTTGAGCGAAGAAAAGGCGGCGGATACAAGAGGGAGTCTTAAACGACTCTTAAGTTATCTGAAACCTTTCCGCTGGTCCTTTTTCTTGGCAGTGGTCTTAACCTTGTTCGCCTCTCTATCACAAATTTTAGCACCGCGTTATGTTGGACAGATTATTACAGTTATTTCCGAGAGTATCTTAGGAGGCCAAGGCATCCTCTGGGACTCTATCGGACAGATCATGATTATTTTGATCGCGTTATATCTTGTCAACTTTTTAGCCAGCTATATCTCGAGCGTCACGATGGTCAGCGTCACGCAGAAGGTGATTGCCTCGCTTCGTTTAGAAATTGATGAAAAACTCAACCATATGAAATTAGAATATTTTGACACGAGTTCAGCAGGGGACCTCTCGAGCCTTTTATCTAATGACTTAGACAATATCTCGAACACCCTGCAGACGGGGCTCACGACTTCCATCACAGCGATTGTGGTGATGGTAGGAGTTGTCGTGATGATGCTCACGATTCATCCGCTCTTGACCGTCCTCTCACTTATCATTGTTCCGATCAGTACTTGGGTGATTCGTAAAATTATCAATCGTTCTAAACCTCTCTTCCAAAAGAATGCGCAAGCGACTGGAGAGTTGAACGGAGAGATTGAAGAGAGTTATCAGGGGATAGAAATAGTCGATTACTATCACATCGAAGAAGATTTAAAAGAAAGAGTTTCTGACCTGAACGCTGAACTCTATGAGGCGGATTGGAAGTCTACTTATGTCTCATACCTCACACGACCGATGGGTGATTTTATGTTGAACGTGAACTTTGTCTTAATTGCTGTCTTGGGCGGCTGGAATGTCACCAGAGGCGTGATTACGATTGGAGAACTCCAAGCTTTTATTACTTATACAAGGATGTTCAATAGCCCCTACCGACAAGTGTTGGGTATCTTGAATACCGTTATGAGTGCCTTAGCTTCGGCGGAACGCATTTTCGTCTATCTTGATATTGATGAAGCAGAAGAGCTGGGAACAGATGAAATGGATACGGCCTCTGTGGAAGGTGCCTTCTCTTTTGAAAATGTCGATTTCGCCTATGAAGGGGCAGAATATCTCTTTGAAGACTTGGACCTAAATTTCGTGGAAGGACAACAGATTGCCATTGTAGGTAAAACGGGAGCCGGAAAGACCACGCTCGTCAACTTACTTTTACGTTTTTATGAAATTAACGGCGGAGTCATCCGTTTGGACGGTAAATCTATCCAGAATTACGCTCTAGAGGAGCTACGCGAGGCTTATTCCATGGTTATTCAAGACACCTGGCTCTTTGAAGGGACAATCAGAGAAAATATCGCCTATGGTTACCCTCTAGAAGAAGGCCATAATCTGGATGAAGTGCCAGATAGAAAAATAAAAGAAGCAGCAGAACTCTCGCGGGCAGCAAGTTTTATCGAGAGACTGCCTGATCAATATGAGACACAGCTCAATGAAGGAGCGACGAATATCTCGCAAGGCCAACGCCAGCTTCTGACAATCGCCCGTGCTCTGATTAAAGAAGCGCCGGTCATTATTTTAGACGAAGCAACTTCATCTGTGGATACACGTACAGAAGTCTTAATTCAAGAGGCTATGAAAGAGTTAACCACCAATCGCACGAGCTTTATTATCGCTCACAGATTGTCCACTATCCGAGAAGCAGATCTGATCTTAGTGATGGAAGAGGGCCAAATTGTAGAAAAAGGAACCCACGAAGAGTTGCTCACTCAAGAAGGGGCTTATGCCGGTATGTTTTGGGCTGGACAAGAGGCTTGAGGTTTGGTTAACTTAAGCTTCCAAATTATTCGATCTCTTTAAGGGAGGTACGAATGACGGTAATAAAACGAGTGAAAGAAGGAGCTTAAGTTGAAAAAAAGAAGAAGTTTAAGGGTGAGCAACACCACACTCATCATGATCGCTATGCTTTCAGGAGCACTTTTTGGTTTGCTTTTCCCTGAAGGGGGTCAGTCGATCTCTTTCTTGGGAGATATCTTTCTGAGTTTGATTCAGATGAGTTTAGGTTTGCTGATTTTGGGACAAGTCAGTGCAGCAGTAGCAAAAATTAACCTCCGCCAGCTAGGGAAACTGGGATCGAGAACGATCGGACTCTTTGTCCTCAGTGTTATCTTCGCAACCATCTGGGGTGTCTTATGGACAGTAGTGTTCCAGCCTGGTGCAAGTGTCACTCTCGCGCAAGGAGCGGCAGATGCCGTGGTGGGAGTAGAAGACCAGTCACTGATTGATATTATTGTGGGTTTCTTTCCAAGTAATATTTTTGAATCTCTAGCTGAAGGATCCATGATGCAGATTACAGTTTTTGCTTTAGTTTTCGGAGCGGCCTTGAGTCTCTTGCGTTCCAATAAAGAGATGAGCTTCATGAATGGGTTGGAAGAATTCAATGATATTATTCTCGAAATGATGGGCCTTGTTATGAAATTTGCACCGGTTGGAGTCTTTGCGCTTCTCGCTAATGCTATGGGGACACATGGATTAACCGTTATTCTGCCTCTGATCTACTATGTTCTTGTCTTTTACGGTGCGGTTGTCTCTTATATGTTTTTATGGGCCTTTATTGCTGGAGCTTATGTCAAAGAATCACCCTGGCAGATTTCCAAACAGTTGCTCAATATGTCGCTCTTCACCTTCGCGGCTAATTCTTCAGCAGCGAGCTTGCCGGTGCAGATGGCTGATTCTCGCAATAAGGTTGGACTATCGGAAGAAGCCACCAGTTTTATCATGCCTCTAGGGATGTCTCTCAACAGCCCGGCTTCGGCCATGCACAATTCTATGGCTCTTGTCATCGCGGCTCAGATGCATGGATTAAACTTTGGCTTAGAAGATTACGTCGTTGCTGTCTTAATTGGCATTTTTACAAGTTATGCGACGGCTGTTATCCCAGGCGGCGGGCTCGTTTCCTTAAATATGGTGCTTCCTCAGATGGGCTTCGGAGCAGAAACGATTGCGATTTTTGCAACGGTCGATTATCCGACAGGGATGATGAGGTCGATGGGGAATGTCCATCTTGACGTCACGACCGGTATGATGGCGGCAGACAGTGTCGGAGAACTAGACCACGATGTTTTGAACGAGAGAAGTCTACTGGCCGAAAGAGAATAAAATGTGTGTCCCTTTTTAAATGAAGCAAAGAAATTCAGGAATTCCATTGACATTTGCGGTTAATTAGCGTAGAATATTGAATGGTATTGTTTGCCCCACGATGAGCCCCGGAAGACTTATTGTGTATCAAACAACTTGCTTAAGAAATCAAGATTATGGAGGGAAATATCGTGAATACAACTTATATGCCTAGTGCTAAAGAAATCGAACGCGATTGGTACGTTATCGATGCAGCCGACGTTCCATTAGGACGTGTATCAACTGCAGTAGCTACCATTTTACGCGGGAAACATAAACCGACTTATACACCACATATGGATATGGGCGACAATGTCATTATAATTAATGCTGAAGAAGTAGCCTTAACAGGTCGTAAAGAAACCGACAAATACTATTACAGACACTCTGGATATCCAGGTGGACAAACAAAAATTAACGCAGCAACAATGCGTGATCAAAAACCAGAACGCATGTTAGAGCTTTCTGTTAAAGGAATGCTTCCTAAAGGGAAATTAGGACGTGCGATGGCTAAAAAGCTACATGTTTACGCTGGTTCAGACCACAAACATGAAGCGCAACAACCAAAAACTTTAGACGTGAAAGACTTAATTTAAGGAGGGAAAGGCAAATATGGCAAAAGTTCAATATTTTGGAACAGGTCGTCGTAAAACTTCATCTGCACGTGTTATTTTATCACCAGGTACAGGCGAAGTCACAATGAACGGCAAAGACATTACTGAATACATTCCATTCGAAAACTTGCGTAACGATGTGGTACGTCCTTTAGATGTCACAAACACTAGAGGAGACTACGATGTTGAAGTCAACGTACACGGTGGAGGAGTAACAGGTCAAGCAGGAGCAACGCGTCATGGTATTGCTCGTGCATTACTTGAAGTAGATCCTGCCTTCCGTAAACCTTTAAAAGAAGAAGGTTACCTAACTCGTGACGATCGTATGAAAGAGCGTTACAAACCAGGTAAGAAAAAAGCGAGAAAGTCTCCACAATTCTCGAAACGTTAAGTTTACAACTATATACTATTCAAAGGGATTGCCTGCGGGCAGTCTCTTTTTTATTATGCACAAAATATAGGAGATTACACTGAAATAGTGTATGATCTACGTACTAACAACTCTATACTTTGAGAAGTCTTGCCCATAGGAGGGAAGAAGATGAAAATAGTGAAGCGCATAGCTGTAATACTGTTTATTCTCACTGGAATTTTCGCCCTGGCACTCTTAGTAAGATATATCTGCCATCAGAGACAGCTTTCAGAGAAACAGAAAAAGCGAGAACTGAAAGAGGTGGTTATTGACGTTCCTGAGGCGAAGTATGCAGAAGCTATCGCAGATATTTATGCAGAAGGCTGGAAGCAGACGATCGAAGGCAAGTTAGCTGAGGAGGACCAGAGAGAAAATGTAGAACGTTGGTATCATCCAGAACGTATAGAAAAGGATATTGCAGAAGGCAACTATTCCTACATAGCTTTGCTTGATTCAGAAGTCATAGGGGTAATTGGTGGCGGAAAAATCGGTCCCCATACAGGTGAAATCTTCGTCTTTTACGTGGACGAAAAGATGAAGGATCAAGGTGTAGGCGAAAAGCTACTTGAAAAATTGACGCAGGAACACATTGAAGCAGGACTCTCAAAACAATCAGTCTCTGTACAAAAAGGCAATGAGAGAGGGATGTCTTTCTATGAAGCGAGAGGATTCAGATACCAAGAGAGAAATTTGACAGAAACAGCGACCGGAGAGCAGCAAGTTTCTTTACGGTATTCGAGAAGAATAGTGAGAGGGTAAAAGAGGAGAAGCAGTGATGTTTTATTTTAAGCTGGATCAAGATTCAAAGTTACGATTGTTAGAGCCGAGACATGCTGAAGCATTATTTTTGCTCACAGACAGATCGAGGGAGTATCTGAAAGAATGGCTGCCTTGGGTCGACTTCACAAAAGAAGTGAAGGATTCTAAGCAATATATTGAAAGTGGAATAAAGAAAATTGGCAATCATGACGGTTTTGAAGCAGGTATCTGGTATCAAGGGGAATTAGCCGGCGTTATAGGGTTACATGGCATAGACTGGACGAATAGGTCTACTTCTTTAGGCTATTGGTTAGGCGAAGAGTTCCAAGGAAAGGGCCTCACGACCAAGGCATGTAAGGCCATAATAGATTACTGTTTTATTGATTTAGATTTACAGCGGATTGAAATTAGAGCGGCAACAAAAAATTACAAGAGCCAAGCGATCCCTGAAAGATTGGGCTTTCAAAAAGAAGGACAGACGAGGAATTCAGAGTTTTTACATGGTAGATATGTAGACCATTATATTTTTGGGTTAGTAAAAGAAGATGAATCAGGGAGTGAGGACTTTCTTTGATTAAGAAAATTGATATGAGTGACAGAAAAAATGCCGAGAGTATCTTAAGTATCCAAATACTGGCTTATCATATAGAAGCAGAACTAATCGGTACACATGAATTACCACCTTTAAAGGAGACGATTGACTCCTTGCAAAGTTCTGGGGAAACGTTCTATGGTTTTTACGAGGACAAGGATTTACGCGGAGTAATCTCTATCGACATCGATGGCAAGGAAGCTAAAATAAATAGATTATTCGTGCATCCAGACCACTTTAAGCGGAGAATTGCCCAGTCATTGTTAGACTCTATCGAGAAGAAATTTGAGAGTAAGAAAATAAAGGTAGCAACAGGGTCTAAAAATACTCCAGCAATCCACTTTTATCAAAAGAATAGATTTAAGAAGCTGAAGGAAACACTAGTTGACGAAGAGCTGTCTTCAACCTTTTTTGAGAAAAACTTATAATTTTCAATGAAATATCTTATAGAAAATTGAGAAAAAAATGTACTTAAGGAGAACAAAGATGAAAGTGACTTCTGACATGATAGACAGTGAGCTCAGATCTAGAGGCTATCTCTTAGATTTTTTCTTCAGTAAATCCAGTGAAGAAAAATTTATCACATCAATGCACCGAATCAAGAAAATGAGCGACCGGTTGAAAGGCATCAAGGTAAGCGGGTTGAAGCCTGAAGAGCGATGGATAAGGCGGGAAGATGGCTCTAGACTGCGTCTCTGCATCTATAAACCTGAGTATCTGGATACCGACAAGAAAGTTCCTGGAATCTTGTGGTCGCACGGTGGAGGGTACGCGCTGGGGATCCCTGAATTCTTCGCAAGTACCTACAAAAGAATGATGGAAGCGAGAGACTGTATCATCATCGCTCCTGATTATCGTCTATCTATTGAAGAGCCCTATCCGGCTGCTCTCAAAGATGTCTACGTGACACTTCTATGGATGAGAGACAACGCAGAAGCACTCGGAATCAGAAGTGATCAACTCATGGTCGGAGGGGAGAGTGCAGGGGGTGGCTTAACCGCGGCAGTGTCCCTTCTAGCAAGGGATCGCGGTGAGGTCGATCTTGCCTTTCAAATGCCTCTCTATCCCATGATTGATGATCGGATGAGGTTAGAATCAGCCCAAAATAATAATGCGCCCATATGGAATTCAAAAACCAACCGTTGGGCTTGGGACTTATATCTCAGAAACTTAGAAGAAGAAACCGTCTCAGCTTATGTCGCTGCTTCCAGAGCCAAGGACTACAGTAATCTTCCTCCTGCAATCACTTATGTCGGAAATATCGAACCTTTCAGGGATGAAACCATAGAGTATGTGGAAAACTTGAGAAAAGCAGGGGTTCCCGTCGACTTTGAAATATATAAGGGCGCTTATCATGGCTTCAATAAGGTGAATTCCAATGCTGAAATAAGCAAGAGCGCAACCGACTTTTTCACGGAATCTTTTAAATATGCAGTCGACCATTATTTCGTTGAACAAATACAAATTTAACTTTGTAAGTTGCATGCGATACATAATCAATTTCCTTATCTTGCTGTCTATCTCAAAAGAAAATAGAAGCTTGTTTATTTTTAATCACCTTAACGGATATCTACCAACTAAAGCTTAGTCATTGATATTATATAGTTGTCTACAGTGTACTATTCTTAGTGTCTGTTTGACAAGAGCTCTGATGAGGTGAAAATAAATCTAAAACAGTTGCATTTAGAGTTGAAAGCGTTTACACAATGTGGTATATTACAATCAGTTTCAATCAATCATTACCATAAAAAGCTGTATATTGAAGTTCGAACGCTGGAGTCAGTGTCTTCAAAAATTATAAAGATTAAAAAGGAGAGTTTTTGGTGCAGATCAAACAAAACTATAAAAAACCTTCAGTATCTAATTATTTTGCAGGGAAAGTCCCGAATGATATCCGCTTAGGAAGTATTAAGTTTGCTGAGCGTAAGGATAATGTGGAACTTATCAATGGTGCCATCGGGAATGTCGCCTTGCCGATGCATCCAAAACTACAAGAACGCATGCAAAATCTCGGGAAAGAGGGCGGTGGCTTTGCAGATGGCGTGGTCAGGTACGAGCCGACTGCGGGAAGAGAAGAAACAAAAGATGCCTTCAAAAATATTATTCAGCAAATGGGCTTCGATAGTTCTGATCTGGAAGTTCTAGTCACTGACGGAGGCACCTTGGCAATGGAGATCTTGCTTCTCGGTGTGGCTGGCAAACTAGAAAACGATGACAGGCCTCTGCTATTAATTGATCCCACCTATACGACCTATGATGCCCTTGCGAAACGTTTAGGACGCAACACCGTTTCTATTCAACGGACATTAAACGATGAGGGGCACTTTACCTTCCCGGATGTTGAAGAAATTGAAAAAGTTATCGAAGAAGAGAATCCAAATGCTGTCTTGATGATTCCTTACGATAACCCAACGGGACAGATGTACAGCAAGGAAATGATGACGGAATTAGCGAAATTGTGTGTCGAACACAACATGTGGTTTGTGAGTGACGAAGCGTACCGTGGATTATTTTATGATGATAACCATGAACTTTTAAGTATCTGGGGAATTACAGATGAAGAAGTACCAGGTATTGAAGGAAGACGGATCAGTGTTGAAACGGCGTCTAAGATCTGGAATGCCTGTGGTTTAAGAATTGGTGCATTAGTAACAGACAGTCCGCTCTTTGCTGAAAAAATGGAAGCAGAGTATACTAGTAATTTAAGCGCCAACTCGATTGGCCAGTATATCTTCGGTGCCTTGGCGCATGAATCACGTGAAGATATTTTTGAATGGTTGGAAAAAGGGCGCGAATACTACCGCAAGATGAATAATTTCTTATCCAGTGAAATTAAGAAACTAAATCCAGACTTTATTGTCTCGCAGCCAGAAGCCTCCATCTATACAGTGATCGACGTTAAGAATGCAGCTAAGCCTGGTTTTAATGCTGCAGACTTTGTGGCCTTTTGTGCAGAGAAGGGGAGCGTCATGGTCGACGGCGTTCCAATGACCCTCTTAGTTGCGCCGATGGCAGGATTCTACAAAGCAGATTCAGCTGAAGAAAACCCTGGTAAAACACAGTTCCGAATTTCATATTGTGAACCTGAAGAAAAAATGAAAAAAGTACCCTATGTTTTAACCAAGCTGCTTGAAGAATTTGAGAGCACGAGAGTATAAGGTAAAATCGTAGACCTCCACACGATGACGAGTGTGGAGGTTATTTTTTGTTTAAAATATTCAATTCTATGAAGCTCTTCTCCAACTCCTGCCGCTGACAATAAACTGGCTCCATTTCAAGGTAAGTTATTTCGAACCTTAAATTACAGAAAATTATCATTAAAAACCAAAGTCATTCCATTATTAACGTATGGATAAGCTTCTTGCACAGCCTCTTGTGTGGTCTCTCCTGTAAATAAAAATCCACTCAGAGTAATAGGAAGTTCTTCAGGATCATGACCAGACGCAGCAGCGGCTTCTCGATAAATATTAGCAGTATTTTCGTAAGCGTCTACAGAACCTGCTAAAGCGGCTAAGTTCATAGCAATATTATCCCGCCCAGCTGCTATCGCTGAAGGAGGCGCCCCTCCGACAGCTCACCATAGTGGAATCTCACGTCTGCTCATGGCAAGACTTTCGCCTCTTCTAAAGAGACTCTGTATCTTCCTTAGTAAATCCAGTAAGAAAAAGTTTATCAATTCGATGCAACGTCTCAAAAAGCTGACAGATAAATTAATGGGGATTAAAGTGAAGTGGGATGAAGCCGATTGAGAGATGGATCAAGCGGAAAGATGGTTCCGAGCTGCGTCTTTGTATCTACAAACCGGAAAATATAGATAAAAAAGTTCCCGGAATTGTATGGTCCTATGGAGACAGTTATGAGCTGAACATTCTTTAATTCTTTGCCGGTTCTTACAAAAAATGATTGAAGCGAAAGAATATGTTATTGTAGCTTCAGATTACCGATTATCCATTGAAGAACCTTATCCTGTGCTTTGAAAACAGAAATAAAAAAGCTCTCTTCAAAGCAGTTTGTATTTCGCTGTTCGCTTTGTTGGGAGCTAATTTTTTTCTAATCATTTGACAGAGAAATTAAATTTTAGATTAGACGCTAATTTTATTGTCAATTTGCATAGTTATAGAGAAAAAATTCATACATATCTTCAGATGTAAGATTATAGGCAGGGATATCTTCCAATAACTGATGATATTCTTCATAAGTGAGAGGGTAGACCTCATAACCTTGGGCGCGTAAATCCTCTAGAGAATCTATTTCTTCTGGAGATGCAGATTGAACGTCACCAGAATAAAGCATCCCATTAATGAACATCGGCTGGTTTGGAATAAGGACAGGGGGCTCTTCAGGATGCATCGATTCAGAGCTGTCAGATGTTTCTAAAGTCATGGTTTTCATTTCATCAAAAGAAACACTATTGAGTTCCTCATAGTAGCCAGTATTCCCTGCAGAACCATCATACAAATCAGGAGCACTTTCGTAGTCTGCCAGTAATTGATCTACTGTGACATTGACTTGTGGGGGAGGACTGACTTCATAACCATCTATTCCCATGGCAACAACCCCATCTACTGGTAGAAAAGTATCTCCTTGGCGTTCAATTAAATAGATAGGATGGCCAGTACCAGCTCCTGAATGGACTTGGAGAAAAATAAGGTTATCTTCAAGTCCGTACATAATACTCCATGCCCCTTCGGTAATTCCTTGGGGTTGTCCTCGTTCATCGTAATAAGGCGTAAGTAAAGCGATTTGAGTATCCGTTGGCAAAGCTTCGAAGCGTTCAATATTTGAGTTTTCAACTACATCGGAAGTTTTTTCAGTGAAAATTTCTGTTTCTTCAAGCTCTTTCGTCTCTTCTCGCTCTTCATCAGTGTCACTCTGTGCCGAAGTTTTCTCTGGTTGTTGTTCCTCTTCTAATCGTTTTTGAACCTCCTCACGATAGATTTCTTCTTGTTCTTCTTTTGTAAGCTCTTGACTTTCTTGTCCACATCCTGTCAGGAGCAAGGCGAGAGATAAAATAATTAATTTCATTCTCTTTTTCATATTGTTTGTCCTACCCTTCTTTTTCTTTATATAGATATCAGTATACAATACTTTGTTAAGAAGTGGACAAAGATTTAATAGAGTTACGGTGGGACGAGCTTCTCAGCTTGTGAGAGATGGATTAAAAAGCATAGACAAATGTTAATAGCTATCGAATCAAAAATGACATTCATTTTTACATAATTTATAGTAGAGCAAACAGAAAATCATGTTAGATATTGAGTAACTCCGGTATTCGAAGGAGATAATTTATTAGCATCCGATGCTTA
>JBHWPB010000094.1:0-11896 GCA_043424675.1 Carnobacteriaceae bacterium
GATTGTAAGTTGAACTTACAATCGATATGCGACAGCGGACCTTGTCCGCCGTCTATAAGTGTCCTGTCTTATCGAAATAAAACAAGGACCCCTGCACGTTTGGTTGTTCTTATTGTTTTGTTCAGTTTTCAAAGATCGCTGTCGGATAAAATTTATTTTTTTAAGCGACTTATTCATAATAGCATTTATTAAAAGAATGTCAACAGAAAAATAAAATTATTTATTCGACTGGATATCTCGTTTTTTCGAGTCCTTTAATATAGTATCAGTTCTTTATAAAAAAAGCAAATGCTATTTTTATTTTCTCAATTTATAATTCGAATAATCTAGATTTTTTCCTCTAATATTTTGAGTATCTTCTTTATAAAACTCAATAAAAAATAGGCTACTTCTCTCCTGTACCATACAGAAAACAAGTAGCCTCATCAGGTGTTTTAATAGTTTTCTATTACAATTTCATCCTAATATTAAGGAGTCGTCCGTTACTTCTGCTCCACTTCTATCTCTGAACAGGTCAACTAATTCTAAAACTGTGAGCTCTTGTTTTCTTTCTCCTCTCACATCTACTACCACTTCACCTTCATGCAACATAATTAAGCGATTTCCTTGGTCTATAGCATGTTGCATGTTGTGAGTAATCATCAAAGTAGAGATGCCTTTTTCTGCAACGAGCTGATCAGTCAACTCTGTCACCATTTCGCTTGTTTTAGGGTCCAGAGCCGCCGTGTGCTCATCGAGTAAAAGTACTTTCGGCGTAACAATAGTCGCCATAAGCAAAGTCAATGCTTGTCTCTGTCCTCCGGATAACAGGCCGACTTCCATTTTTAATCTATCTTCTAACCCCAGCTGCAATTGTTTTAATTCTTCTCGGAAGAAGTCTCTATTATCTGCTTTAATACCTTTGCCGAGACTGCGGCTTTGACCGCGTTTTAAAGCGACAGCGAGATTTTCTTCAATCGTTAAGCGACTTGCCGTTCCCATATGTGTATCTTGAAAAACACGACTGATATATTTAGCACGTTCATTAGCCGGCATTTCTGTAATATCTGTATCTTCTAACGTAATCTGCCCCTTATCGATAGGAAAAGTTCCTGCTATGCTGTTTAGAAAGGTTGATTTCCCGGCCCCGTTTCCTCCGATAATTGAAATGAAGTCCCCTTGCTGCATGTCAAGCGTGATACCTTTCAACACATGGTTTTCATTAGGTGTTCCAATTCCAAATGTTTTATGAACATTATCTACATTTAATATAGTTGACATTTAGTTTCCTCCACTTCTTTTGTTTTGGCGTTTCATTTGTCTATAATTCCAACGTTCTTGGATTTTTGGAAGAGCAAGTGCAATAGCTAATAGAATGGCTGAAATTAGCTTCAAGTCTTGCGGGTTAAGATTTAATTCTAGAGCACCGAGTATGAGTAAGCGGTAGATAATTGAGCCGACTACGACAGTAATCAGACGCTTGGGAAGGGACAGGTTAGAGAAGAATGCTTCACCGATGATAACAGACGCCAGCCCTATTACAATCGCCCCAATCCCCATATTGACATCGGCATAGCCGTTGTTTTGAGCTAATAGCGATCCGGATAAAGCAATGAGACCGTTCGCTAACATATAACCTAGTATTTTAGAAAGATTCACATTCACACCGTTTGCTTCAGCCATCTCCATATTATCTCCTGTAGCACGCAGCGCAATACCAATCTCTGTATTGAAAAACAAACTGAGCAATATAATAACAATGATAATAGCGATAATTCCTACGACTAAAACTGCCATAGTTTTATCGAGACCCCAGCCTTGGACTTGATCAATTAATGTTGTTGAGTTTAGCAATGTCAAGTTCGCTTGACCTAGAATACGCAAGTTAATAGAATAAAGTCCTGTCATCGTAACAATTCCGGCTAATAAAGAAGGAATTCCCAGTTTTGCATGCAGAAAACCCGTGATGAATCCTCCGACCATTCCTGCAAGAAAACCAGCCAGTGTTGCCCAGATTGCAGGTGTCCCCGAAACAATGAGCGAGCTGGTCACAGCAGCACCCAGTGGAAAAGTACCTTCTACCGATAAATCAGATACTCCTAAAATACGATAAGTGATGTAGACCCCCATAGCCAATATGGCCCACAATAGCCCTTGTGAAATACTCGATAATATTAAATTCAATTTTCTCCCTCAATTCTTTGTCTTTGGAATTCCTTATTCTGTCATTTGGATGGATTCAGGATCAATCTCTAAAGCTTCTGCCATTTCCTCATTTACAAATAACTCTAATTCATCCGCTGTTTCTACTGGAATGTCTGCAGGTTTTGTTCCGTTTTCCAGAATATCAACAGCCATTTGACCTGTCTGTCTTCCTAGAGAAGTGTAGTCTATCCCGTATGTAGCAAGTCCGCCTTGTGCAGTATGTTCAATCGATCCTGCTACAATTGGAATTTGATTTTCAACTGCTAATTCTCCGACTGTAGCAGCGGCACTTGATAATGTGTTATCAGTCGGAATGTAAATAGCCTCTACTTCTTTCATTAAATTTTCTGCTGATTGCTGTACTTCGTTTGTATTTGCGACAGTTTGGATTACTGCTTCTCTTCCTGATTCTTCAATCGCTTGTGACGCAAAATCAGCTTGAATTTCTGAGTTTGGTTCACTGGAGTTAAAGATGATCCCAATCCGTTCTGAGGCTGGAGCAATAGAAGTCAAAAGTTCAATCTGTTCTTCGTATGGGACCATATCACTTGTACCTGTGATGTTTCCTCCTGGCGCTTCCATAGATTCAACGAGGCCAGCACCCTCTGGATCGGTCGTTGCCGTAAACAAAATAGGTGTCTCTTCTGTTGCTGTAGCAAGTGATTGTGCGGAAGCTGTTGAAATACCTAATAAGAGATCACTGTCGCTTGCAAGCTGTACTGCCATATCATGCAAGTTGCCAGAAGAACCTTGTGAGTTTAAGATATTGATATTGATATTTTCTCCATCGATAAATCCATTAGCTTCTAGTTCTTCAATAAAACCATCCTGGGCAGCAGTAAGAGAGCCATGTTCAGCAGAGAGAAGAATACCAATATTTATCGGCTCGTTTCCTTCTGCAGACTGGCTAGCGCCCTCTCCGTTTCCGCATGCCGCAAGCACTGATCCAATAATCATAAGACCTAAAAACAATACCCATTTTGAGAAAAACTTTCTGATCTTTTCCATCCTTATCCCCTTTTCTTTTTCTAATTAGAGAAATTAAAAACACCTGCAGAGATAGAATAATCTCAGCAGGTGTTATGAAAGGACTTATTAATGGTTCGGCCACTGTAGATTATTCTATCTAAGTGACCAAGTTTTACTTTTCGGCCATCATAGATACAAACATGTTGAATGTCGTCTGTATCCATGAAGTCATGTACACAAACGTTATCTATAATAGCCATAATAGGAGTGGGTCATAATGTCTGATTTCGTTTTTTCTTGATTTACGTTTTTCATTTTCCCACTCCTTTTTCTTATTGAAAGTATCATAGGTTATCTGTGCAGATTAGTCAAGCCTTTTCTAATAATTCATTATGAGAGGTTTGGAATCTCTAATACCTGCTAGTTAGTTAGAGGACCCCTTCTTTAATTATATTGTCTTATTCAGGAGCTACGATAGATGCTGGATCAATCCCAAGCTCACCTGCAACTTCTTCGTTGACGAATAACTCTAACTCTTCTGCATGTTGATAGGGTGTCGTTGCTGGCTCTGTATTTCCTTCGATAATTTCAACAGCAATTTCTCCGGCTTGGCGCCCGATCGATTCATAGTTAATCCCGTATGTTGCGAGTCCACCTTCTGCAACCATTGCGGGTGCCCCCATCACAGAAGGAATACCATTGGAAACTGTAAGGTCTCTCACTGTAGACATCGTTGCCGCAATGATATTGTCCGTCGGTGCATAAAGTAAATCGATATCTCCGATGATACTGGATAAGTTTTGCTGAACATCATTTGTCGAAGTGACAGTAGTTACAACAGCTTCAAGTCCGGCATCTTCAATAGCTTGAATCGCTTCTTCTGCTTGAATAGAAGAGTTTGGTTCACTTTGGTCATAGACGACACCGACCGCTTCCGCCTCGGGATCAAGTGACAGGAGTAATGCAATTTGCTCCTCAACTGGCATATAGTCACTTGAACCTGTCATGTTACCTCCCGGTTCTTCTTGGCTTTCTACAAGTCCTGCATCGACTGGATCAGTCACAGCAGTGAAGACAATCGGCTTCTCCTGTTCTACGTTCGCTAAAGACTGTGCTGCTGCTGTTCCCATCGCTAATATCAAATCGTTATCATCAGTGATCTGTTCTGCCATGGTATTTAAGTTAGACTGTGTTCCCTGAGCACTGAGTGTTTCTACTTCTAAGTTTTCTCCTTCGACATAGCCCTGTTCTTCTAGCGCCTGATAGAATCCTGTCTCAGCATCTGTCATCGATTCATGGTCAATATAATGAAGTGTTCCAATCTTAACTGTTTCATCTCCTTCACCTTCAGCACTCTCGTTACTTTGACCACACGCAGTTAATACAAGTACAGCACCTAACATCATTAAACGAATGAACCATTTCTTCATTTTTATTTCCTCCTCCTTTGTATTTTCCCATTAAAAAAGCATCTATCCAGATAATAATCTAAATAGATGCTGTAAAATTATTGTTTATGTTTCTAACAACCACTTAGATTATTTTTCTCTCTGTGGCTGTCCAACTTAAAGTCCCTTAGCCATTAGAGATACAATTCAGTTTGATGACTGAGTTTGTATCCATAATGTCTCGTTATGTCTACAAACTGTATCTAAAAAAGCTAAAGAAGAAAGTGTTGTATGATTGTGTCGCAATAAGACTCATCATTTTATTTGCTCCTCTTTTTTAAGTTGTTGGAGTAATAATAGCACTTCTTTTTTTTTAGTCAAGCAGTTTCTTTAATTACTTAAAAATTAACAAAGCTTCCTTGAAAGGGCCACGCTCTTACTCAGGCGCTTCAATAGAATCAGGGTCAATTCCAAGCTCATGTGCTACCTCTTCATTGATAACAAGAATGAGTTCATTTGCGTTTTGGTAAGGCATAGTTGCTGGGTCTGTCTTCCCTTCAATAATATCTACCATCATTTCCCCCGATTGGTAGCCGATCGCTTCGTGATCGACACTGTATGTAGCGAGTCCGCCGCCTTCGACCTGCTCAGGTGCACCTAAAACAGAAGGGATCTGATGTTCCAACGTGATATCCTTTACCGTCGAAATAGTGGACATAATGATGTTGTCCGTCGGTGCATAGAGTAAGTCGATATCTTCGGCAATACTCATAAGGTTTTGTTGGACATCGTTCGTCGATGTTACCGTTGTCACCACTGGTTCCAGTCCTGCTTCTTCTACGAGAGCTATTGCTTGTTCCGCTTGGATAGACGCATTAGGCTCACTCTCATCATAGATGAAACCGACTTTTTCTGCATCAGGATCAATAGATAACAAGAGTTCGACTTGAAGGTCTATAGGCATGTAATTACTGGCTCCTGTCATATTGCCTCCGGGAACTTCTTGACTCTCAACCAAGCCTGCATCCACCGGATCTGTCACTGCAGTGAAGAGGACAGGTTTTTCTTTTTCTACATTCGCTACCGCTTGAGAAGCCGCTGTCCCTAAAGTTAAAATAAGGTCATTTCCTTCTGCAATTTGTTCCGCCATAGGATTGAGATTGGAATGTGTTCCTTGGGCATTTAAGATCTCCACTTCGATGTTTTCTCCATCGACGTAGCCTTTGTCTTCTAGTGCTTGAAAAAAGCCTCTTTCTGCTTTTTGCATCGACTCGTGATCGATGTAGTGAAGCGCTCCAATTTTAATCGGTTCTTCAGAACCTGTGCTTTCACCCGCTTCTGCTTCTGAAGCCCCTTCTTCTTGCCCGCATGCTACTAACAAAAGTACTCCAAGTAACATAATAATCTGAGATACCCGTTTCAACACTTTATCCATTTTCATTCTCCCTTTCTCTTCTCTACAAGAAAAAACACCTGCTGAGATAGAATAATCTCAACAGGTGTTGAAAGGTTGCTTGGAGCTCGGCCACCCTAGATTATTCTATCTAAGTGACCAAGTTTAATTCTTCGGCCATCATAGATACAAACGTGTTAAAGACGTTTGTATCCATGAAAGTCATGTACACAAACGCTATCTATAATAGCCATAATAGGAGCAGGTCATTGTATTCATCATTTTATTTTCTTTAATAAGATGTTTCATGAATCCCACTCCTTTTTTAAGATTGAAGACAGTATAGACTGTCTCTTTAATTTGGTCAAGAGCTTTAACTTTTATTTACCAGTTTTCCAGCTGGCATAGACTTTTTTTAGCGAATCCAAGGTTAAGAGCTTTGTATCCGTATAGACCTTATCTGCTTCAGTTAAAACATCTGGGTCGCCTACGCCTATAGCGCAGATGCCAGCAGCCTTTATAGCTGTAATTCCATTAGGAGCGTCTTCAATGGCGGCACATTCAAAAGATACAGCGCCAGCCAGCTGCGCTCCCTTCAAAAAAATATCAGGATAAGGTTTACCTCGTTCTATTTCTTCAACGTCAACCATACCATCAAAAGCATCTTTCAATTGAATATACTTCAATACTTTTGGAGCATTTCGGGAGCCAGATGTTATCACAGCGGAGATATTTTCATTTTCTAAATCTTCCAACAGCTCAGGAATTCCCGGAAGAATATCCAGAGGACTCAAGCGACGAATAGAGCTCAGGTACATCTCATTTTTTTGATCCATTAAAACTCTTTTTTCTTCTTCTGTAAAATCATTTTCTCGATTGCCATAAGCTAATATCTTCTCTAAAGATTTCAAGCGTCCGACCCCTTTTAATCTTTCGTTAAAGGACTCGTCTATCTGGATATCTAACTCTTTTGCGAGAGTCTGCCAAGCCTTAAAATGATCAAAAGCGGTATCGACAACGACACCATCTAGATCAAATAAAACTGCTTTAAGCATGATCTGATCCCTCTATTCTATAAAGGTCCCCTTCTTTTATGATTTGAATAGGTTTGCCTGATGAACTTGCGAAGGAGGTTCCTTTTTTTGTAACTTTAATTTGGATGGTCGAGCCGCGGTAATGAAAATTAAAAGAATAAGCTTCCCAAGCTTCTGGCAAATAGGGCTGGAATGTCAGCTCTCCATGCGTGGTTTCCATCCCAGCAAAACCATGGCAGATCGCCAACCAGCCGCCGCTCATCGACGTAATATGGAGACCATCTTCTGTATCCTTATTATAATTATCCAAATCCAAGCGAGCCGTCTGCTTGAAGTACTTAAATGCATCTTCATAATTGTTAATGCGCGAAGCTAAGACGGAATGGATCGCCGGACTCAGTGAAGATTCGTGGACCGTCATCGGTTCATAAAAATTATAATTTCTTTTGATCACTTCTTCTGGAAAAAAAGCTCTAAAATAATAAAGACTTTGTAAGACGTCGGCTTGTTTAATAAAAGGCGAACGTAAAATCTTGTCCCAAGACCAGTGCTTGACAATCGGCCGCTCCTTAGCTGGAAGAGAAGAAGCCGGGTGTAAATCTTTATCTAAAAAACCATCGTGTTGGACATATATCTCGAGGTCGTCGTCATAAGGGAAATAAAGACGCTCAATGATATCCTGCCACTTGTTTAATTCTTTTTCTTCTAAGTGGAGAGTCTCTCTTTTTTCTTTGGGTAGCTTTTCTAAAGTCTCTAGAGTATATTCGAGTGTCCACCTGCACACCACATTTGTATGCCAATTATTATTCACATTATTTTCAAACTCATTGGGACCCGTGACTCCATGAATCATATAAGCATCATGTCGCTCTGTAAAGTGCACACGACTCGCCCAAAAACGCGACAACTCGACCAGAATTTCAATGCCTTCATTATAAAGATAGGAGGTGTCGTCTGTATAAGTTGTATAATTGAAAATAGCGTGCGCAATGGCACCGTTGCGATGGATTTCTTCAAAGGTTATCTCCCATTCGTTGTGGCTTTCATAACCGTCAAAAGTGACCATCGGATAAAGAGCCCCTTCAAGCCCTAACTTGCGAGCATTTTCTTTTGCTTCGTCTAGATAAATATAACGGTATTGAAGCAGCTGGCGCGCGATCTTGGAAGGCGCGATCGAGAGCACCATGGGAAAAACAAAAGCTTCGGTATCCCAATAAGTCGCTCCACCGTATTTTTCTCCTGAAAAACCCTTAGGCCCGATGTTCAGTCGGGAATCAGAACCATCATAAGTAGATAAAAGCTGGAAAATATTATAACGCATCCCCTGCTGCGCTTCGTCATCTCCTTCTATGATGACATCGGCTTGCTCCCATCTCTTTTTCCACTCTGAACGCTGCCTGGTTAAAAGGGTGCAAAATCCTTTTTCTTTTGCTTTCTCTAAAATCTCTTTCCCCTTTTCTATATGCCTCGTTTCCTCTACGTCCCTCGAAGTGATGACAGCAATATACTTGCTGAGTTCTAATTGATCTCCTTCTTTAAGAGACGTTTCAAAGCGCTCACCGACACAAGTAGAGGAATCTATCTCATTTTTTCTGTCTAACTGCTTTTCATTCACAGTCACATTCGTCGTCATGAGCGTTGAAATGATAAACCTTTCTACGTTGTAGGGGTTATTTTTGGTCTTTATCTTCAAATAAGGAAAAGGCGCGATGTCACGTTCTATTTCTTCAAAAAAACGTTCTTCTTCATTCTGGACATGACCGTCTAATTTCGGCCGCAGTGTGAGGTCTGCCTGTCCTTCTAAAACTTCAAGAGTGAGATGTACCACCGCCAACTCCTTAGAGTCTAAGCTCAAAAAACGTTCAAAGTTAAATTTAATCCGCGTCTCTTTTGTTTTTAAGATAAAGGAGCGACTCAGTACGCCATCTTTCATATTCAAAGAAAGCTTGTAATCTGAAACAGAAGCAACAGCCAGATCGAGAGGGGCCTGATTAATCAATATATCAATCGCAATAAAATTAACGATATTGACAACTTTTCCAAAATATTCAGGATAGCCATTTTTCCACCAGCCTACTCTCGTCTTATCTGGATACCAGACTCCTCCGATGTAAGTGCCCGTATGGCTGTCTCCGGAATAACCTTCTTCAAAAAAACCACGCATCCCCATGTAGGCGTTTCCGATAGAAGTGAGACTTTCTTGCAGGCGTTTGTCTTCTTTATAAAGCGTATTCGTTTCAATTTTCCAAGGGTCGACATCAAATAATCTTTTCATAGGAATAATGCCTCCTAAGTTTGAGTGTTTTTATAGTGATGGCGTTGTTTATTCTCTCTGACTTTTTCTATTCTTTCAGCAAGCTGTTCTTCCTCATCGTTGTCATCTGTGCCTTTTGTGACAACAAAGCCGCCAGGTTCAATGTTATCATCTCTACTAGAGGTAAGTTTGATTGTTTCTTCCTCGCCGAATGTAAGCGGCTGGTTCATTTCTCCTAAATTAAAAAAGCCAGATATAGTTTTTCCATTCAACATGCGCCGGATGCCCACTGTGTTATTTATATCTGAAACTTCAAACCATTCGATATTTCCTCGAGATAAAACGTCTGAATAACGATGGCGAAAGGCAATCAATTCTTTCATAAAAGTCAGAATTTCCTGGTCCTGCTCATTTTCCTCCCATATCATGCAGCGCCTGTTATCTGGATCTGGTCCACCTTCCATGCCCACTTCTGTCCCATAATACACGCAGGGAGTTCCCGGCTGTAAAAAAAGAAAAGTAAAAGCTGCTTGGACACGTTTTTTATCTCGGCCTGCTTTTGTGAGGACACGTCTGGTATCATGAGAGTCTAATAAATTAAAGTTCATCGTTTGGACCGGATGGGGATATAGAGCAAGTTCGCTCCCTATTTTTTCTTGGAATTCACTCGGTAAAACACTTTCTTTGAAGAAGAATTGTTCGATAGGCTCGCAGTAGGAGTAGTTCATTACCCCATCAAACTGATCTCCTTCCAGCCAAAAGCGCGAGCTGTGCCAGATCTCTCCTAAAATATAAATATCCGGGTCGACAGCCTTCACTTCTTTTCTGAAAAGCTTCCAGAATTCAGGGTCTACTTCATTACTCACATCCAGGCGCCAGGCATCGATATCAAGCTTCTTTGTCCAATCTTTTGCGAGAGCTAAGAAATAATCCGTCACTTCAGAATTGGTAAAATTAAGCTTGGGCATATGCCCTGTGTTCGCAAAACTTTCATATTGCGAAGGTTTCCAATCTTCCCACTCTTCTGCCGTCGTGTTCTCTAAAGAAGGCACAGGAAATTCATGGATATAAAACCAATCCTTATAAGAAGAGCTCTCTTGATGGAGGAGGACATCCTGCCACTGTTTCGACCAATAACCGATGTGATTAAAAACTGCATCCAACATCACGCGCATGCCTCGTTTATGTGCTTCATCGACCAGCTTTTTCAAAACTCTTTCATCACCAAAATCGGGGTCCACTCTTTTATAATTTATCGTATCGTATTTATGATTAGAATGAGCTTCAAATAGGGGTGTCAGATACAGGCCATTCACACCTAAATCATCTAAATAGTCTAACTTATTTAATATGCCTTGCAGATCCCCACCGAAGAAATCATCACGCTTGGGAGCTTCGGCATAATCCCATTCTTTGGCATTCTCGGGATCGTTCGTTTTATCTCCATTGGAAAAGCGGTCGATAAAGATCTGATACCAAACAGTCCCTTGCACCCAGTTATGAACTTTGATTTCTTGAGACCTATGATAATAGGGCATTCTAAAGTAATAATTCTCATTTGTTAAATCGGTTTCGGTTAATGGATAAATTCCTCTGTCTCCATAGAACAAGACAGTTCCATCCATCCCTCTCACTTGGAAGCCATAGGAAATACGTTTCGTTTTCGGCGAAGACAAGGAAATCGTCCAATAATCATGAAATTTTGTATGAAAGCTTCTTGTCATCTTTACTTTTTTTAATGATTCTGATAGTGCATAAGGGTCCCCATAGCAGACCTTTACTTCTCTCACATCCTGTCTCTTTGTTCGCATCTGTAGATAGAGCTCATTTTCATACAAATAAGCATACTCACTTTGAGGTTTATGCAGCAGACTAGCGCTTTCCATACCCATCCTCATTCCTTTTCTCTTTGTTTACAAGTATAGCATGGTTTTAGTTGAGAGACTTGTCTCGCCCTTTTTGTATACAAAAAAAAGCTATCTGTGCTGGACACAAATAGTCTTTGCTTCAACTGTTATGTATTTTTTCCGCTTGTAATTCTCCTTGACAAACTGGACACAATCCATTAATACGCAAATTATGAGTACTGATCTTAAAGCCCGTGAGCTTCTCTATCTCATCATCGACATTATCGAATATCGGATAATAAACATCTACAATACGCCCACAACGATCACACATAATGTGATAATGTTCGTCTCCAAAAAAATCAAAACGACTGGTAGAGTCATCCATCTTAATTTCTTTGACAAGTCCATGCTCTTTTAAGAGATTCAAGGTATTATAAACTGTCGCAAAACTCATTGTGGAATATTCTCCCTGCAGGCATTCATAAATCTCACTGGCAGTTGGATGCTCTTGAGATTCTATCAGGAATCGAATAATCGCTTGTCGTTGGGGAGTCACCCTGATTTCATTATCTTTGAGATATTCTATAACGTGATCATATTGAGTTGACATTATAGATTCTCCTTTTTATATTATTTTTTATCATTTAAGAACTGTTATAAATAATATTAAAAGGTATTAAGAAAAAAAACAAATAATAAAGTTATATACTTCTTAGGATTCATAACCATTTTAACTGTCATTTCGCTGCTATGTATTTTATACTATTTAAGAAGAATTGTTTAACTAAATTATACCCTGAATTTCAAGATTAAGTTAGTCATCT
>JBHWPB010000095.1:0-11670 GCA_043424675.1 Carnobacteriaceae bacterium
GATTGTAAGTTGAACTTACAATCGATATGCGACAGCGGACCTTGTCCGCCGTCTATAAGTGTCCTGTCTTATCGAAATAAAACAAGGACCCCTGCACGTTTGGTTGTTCTTATTGTTTTGTTCAGTTTTCAAAGATCGCTGCGCCTAACAAAACGTATTGTTTTTTAAGCGACTAATAGAGTATATATTGTTTCTCTTTCCTTGTCAAGCCTTTTTTTAAATTAATTTATTTCTCTCAAAAAGGCCTACCTCCCTGTTCTTTACGGGAGGACATACATCTTACCATGGGCTATTTACAAAGTCAAGCCGATTTTTGCTATTCACCCTTTTCAGGCATCAAACCCTCGTCAGCAAAGAGAAAACTCATCACGTCTCTGCTCGAGAAATGATGAGTCTCTTCTTTAATATATATTATATTCATTTGTTTCATATGTCCAGTTCGTTTTTCGGATTAATCATAAAAGAAAAATCGGCGTCTTCTTTTTTAGTAATCAATAAGAGACCGTCTCCTAAAGGCAGGATCGTTGCCTTGAGACTGGGGTGAGTTAAAACAACATCCAAGAAGTCATTGAGTTTTCTATGGATCTTGCGGACACGTTTGGGGATATCTTCTTCGTCATGCAAGATGGTTCCTCCCTGAAGCACATCATCTACCGCGAGAATTCCTCCTGTTTTGAGGAGGTTCATACAATAAGGAAAGAATTCATAATATTTAGCCTTGCCGCTGTCCATAAAGATAAAATCATAAGGACCGTCTAACTTTTGCAGCCACTCTGCTGCTTCTCCTTCTATTAAGTTAATCTCTTCTGTCAGACCTGCCTGTTTGATATTGGCTTTAGCTTCTTCCACCATTTCAGGATTGCGGTCGATGGTCGTAACCTGTCCGCCCTCTGCCATACGTTCTGCCATCAGGATAGTAGAGAAAGCGATGGCTGTTCCTACCTCTAGAATTTCTCTGGGCTGGATCTGGTCAAAAAGCCAGTCAAAAAAGACCACTGTTTCATGAGGGATAACAGGCACCCGTCGTTCATGTGCACCTTGTTCAATCTCGCCTAAGAAACCTGGCGTTTGCTTCTGAGCCTCTCTCAGGTAATCCCGGACGCCGTCGTTAATCACGGGACGGTCCATCATTTCATTACGTTTTCTCATCTTGTTCGCTCCTTTCGTATTTTCTACCTTAAGCTAACTGCTTTTTGAAATTGACTCTTTCATTCAACCATTTCATGAGTGGGATCCCTAATGACATAACAACTACCTCGCCTAAGGCTACTGTGAACCAGCTGAACCAGAAAGGCAGCCCTAGAAGATAGAGTTCGATAGCGACGAAGAATGAGAAGAATGCAAACATCAAAACGTTGACCCACATTTTCATCATCTCATTCTCTGTGTTTCGTGTTAAAAAGCGCATTACGAGTAAAGAAATTAAAGAGTGTGCGACACCGAATACGATATCATAGGCCGCCATGGGTGAGAAGAATAAGTTCGACAAGACGACCCCGGCGACGATGCCGATGATATACTTTCTGTCGAAGACGGCAAGATGATTCAAAACTTCTGAGACGCGAAACTGGACCGCCCCGAAAGCAAAGCCCGCTCCCGCAAAAGTTACTGCAACATAAACCGCTGCAACTAAAGCATTAATAATCCAATCTTTTGTTTTCAATTATTATATCCTCCTAGTTTTTTATGGTGGGATGGTTCCGAACCACAAACTTAATATAGCATACTTTTCTCTTTCATTATTTAAAATAAAAAAGAGCCTAGCAATTAGGCTCTTATATCTTTCTCAAGGCTGTATCGTCATTGTTTCATCTTAATGCTTTTCTAAAATGACAAATGCAGTGACTAAGTCATCAGTATGCGAAAGGGAGATATGGGAGTCTCCTTCTTCAAAGATTCCCTTCGAAAAGTAGGGTTTCCCCTTTTCATCGTTCAAGACTTCGATATCCTGAAAGGAGAGGTCTGCCCCTATGCCCACACCCAGCGCTTTACTGTAAGCTTCTTTTGCAGCAAAGCGTCCTGATAAGTATTCTACTTGTCTCTGATTTTGATAGGACGCGTAGATTTCCCACTCTTTGGGTGTCAGTATTCTTTCGGGCAGGCGCGGCTGCCGTTCGAGTACTTGCTCTATACGCTCGATATCCGCGACATCAACGCCAATCCCATAAATCATGTGCTCTCCCTCTCTCGATGTGTCTTATCGTCTGCCTTTGTTTTTGCCTTTTCCTCTTCGGCGGTTGTTTCTGCGTCGGCCGCCTCTACCGCCTCCACCTTTCCCTTTTCTCTTGCCGCCTTTGTTTCCAAAGCCTTTTTTAGGGAGTGGACGTTCCGGTGTGATAGAGACAGGAATCTCACTGGAATCTTGAATCGTATTCTTAATGTAGGCTGCTGCAATGTCATCCGCTGAGAAACTGCTGAGCAATTGGCCGCCTTTTTCATAGTATTCTTCAAGTCTTCCGTTTTCGATATCGTCTGTCAAACCTTCTACAACAGAGTTAAGCTGGCCTTCGAGAACTTCTTGACTGCTCGGCGGGCTTAGAGGTTGCATCTGCTGCTTGGTTTGATTTTCAATCAACTTCAAGTAGCCCATCTCATTATTAGAGACAAACGTGATCGCTGTTCCTGTTTTCCCAGCACGTCCTGTTCGACCGATACGGTGGACATAGCTTTCTGGGTCTTGTGGAATATCATAGTTATAGACGTGGGTCACGTGAGAGATATCTAAACCACGCGCCGCGACATCTGTTGCCACTAAGAATTCAATCTTGTTTTGTTTGAAATCATTCAAGACACGCATCCGTTTGTTTTGGTCGAGGTCTCCGTGAATTCCTTCTGCATCATAACCGCGTATTTTTAACCCGCGCGCGACTTCATCGACACGTCTTTTGGTACGGCCAAAGATAATCGCTGCTTCCGGGGCTTGGACATCGATCATACGTGTCAAGAAGTTGAATTTTTCACCTTCAGAGGCACGTGTGAAATATTGCGTGACATTATCCGCTGTCACATTCTTTGATTTTACTTGAACAACTTCCGGGTTATCCATGAAGCGCTCGCCTAATGTTAAGATCGCTTTCGGCATCGTTGCTGAGAAGAGCAAGCTCTGTCTGTCTTTCGGTACATTCGACAAAATTTTTTGAATGTCTTCGATGAAGCCCATGTCGAGCATTTCATCCGCTTCGTCTAAGACGACAGTGTGGGCTTGATTCAATTTTAATGTTTTACGGTTGAGGTGGTCGAGTAATCGTCCGGGTGTTCCGACAACGATATGCGGGTTCTTTTTCAAGCTGTTGATCTGACGACCGATCTTCGCCCCACCATAGATAGGCAGAACGCGGATTCCTTTATCTCTTCCTAGGTTAAAGAGCTCTTCTTGCGTTTGAATAGCAAGTTCACGAGTCGGTGCGACAACTAAAGCTTGGACATGTTTGGCTTGCGGGTCAATTTTTTGAATAGTTGGAATACCAAAGGCAACAGTTTTTCCTGTTCCCGTCTGTGCTTGTCCGATCACGTCTTTACCTTCTAGGGCAAGCGGGATGGTTTTTTCCTGAATAGGGGTCATTTCTTCAAAGCCCATTTTCTGAATGGCTGATAAAATCGAGTTTTCAATTTCTAATTCTGTAAATTTCATTATTTCTCCTTTTTAATTCTAAGCATAAGAACACCCCACAAGCTATTCAAGCCTCTGGGATGCTCTCTCTAGTCATTTGTCTTTCTTACTTGTCACTCATTCACTTCGCTTTTAATTCATTAACTACTCCCACAAGTCCGGTTGATTGGCTGGACTTGAAGAGGAGATAGTCTTCGGCATCTGTGTGTTCTCTAATATACATGATTAAATCCGATTTGTCATCTCTAAAATACTGAACCTTGACATTAACGAACGCAGAATCGCCCTGAAGGTCTTCAAAGAGCCCTTTCATGGCATCCCCGTAAAGTAAAATTTCTTTTACTTTATCAGGATCGATCGCCGACTTCACGGAACGGTGCAGTTCGTCGCTGGCTTCTCCTAATTCGCCCATCTCTCCTAGCACCAGCGTACGGTCGCCTGCCATCTCTAGCTCCAAGAAAGAAGCGATCGATGCGCGCATCGAGGTAGGACTGGCATTGTAGGCATCGTTGAGCAGGTGCTGGCCGTTTGCGCCCTCTACCCACTCCAGACGATCTTGCGTCAACTGGAAAGTTGCCAGACCTTGGACAATGTCGCCGTATGGGATATCCAGATACTGACCGATCGCGATGGCGACCAGCGCATTATTGGCGTTGTAAGCTCCCGTAACTGGAATCTTCACTACTTGATCAGGAGCGACATTGACAGTAAACCTTGTTTCTTTCAAGTCGGATTCGACCTCTAAGGTATAGTAATCATTGCTCTCCTGCTGTCCGAAAGAGATGCTTTGTTTTAAGTCTGCTGCCTGGACCCGCTCTTCCAGTAAAGCTTGGTCGCCGTTATAAACCAGAACGCCATCTTTCATTCCATTGACAATCTCCATCTTCGCATCCGCAATCTTGTCGCGGCTGCCGAAGAATTCGATATGCGATTCACCGATCATCGTGATGGCAGCGATATCGGGTTCTGCCAGTTTGGAGAGGTAGTCGATTTCCCCCGCATGATTCATGCCCATCTCCAACACGACGGCTTCGGTATCTTGCGGCATCTCGGTAATCGTGATCGGAAGCCCCAGTTCGTTGTTGAAGTTCCCCTCTGTGTAGTGAGTCTTATATTTCTGCGCTAAGACGGAAGCAGTCATATCTTTGGTCGTTGTTTTCCCATTGCTGCCTGTGATTCCGACAACTAAGGGGTCGACGACTTCTTTCAGGTAATACTTGGCAAAAGTCTGAAAAGCAGCTTTGGCATCCGCGACTTGGATAATAGCTAAACCTTCTGGTGCCTGATCCAGCTCTTTCTCCCAGAAAGCAGCCACTGCTCCTTTAGCGTGGGCTTGTTCTGCAAATTCATGTCCGTCACGTTCTGCGACGATCGGGACAAAGAGTGCACCCGCTTTTAAGAGACGGGTGTCGATGGAAAAACTGGAAACCAGCTCTTCCTCCCATTCTGTAACGTCGTTTTCAGCTCCGACGACTTCTGCTATTTCTTTAATCTTCCACTGCATCATCTGTTCTCCATTCCATGTGTTATCGTCTGTCTTCTAAAGCGTAAGACTGTCTCTTTTCAAATCTCTTTAACCCCAGTTGAATCAGTTCTTCTATCAAGTCGCCGTAGCTCAAACCGGTTTCTTCCCATAGTAAAGGATACATACTGATTTCAGTAAAGCCAGGGAAGGTGTTGATTTCATTGATGAATATTTCATTGTCCGCTGTCAAGAAGAAGTCGACACGGGACAGTCCGCTTCCTTCAATAGCTTGGAAGGCTCTGGCTGCATAATCCCGAATCTGCAGTGCCGTCTCTTCATCTAGGTCAGTCGGAATTCCTAGTTTGACAGTATCCTCGATATATTTGGATTCATAGTCATAGAACATCTCATCTTTGATCAGTTCTCCAACCACTGACGTATGAATATCTTCGTTGCCCAGCACGGCTACCTCGAGCTCTCGTGCTTCGATTCCCTGTTCGACCACAATAGAATTGTCATAGTTGAAGGCAAGATCGATACCTTCAGTGACTTCTTCTACGTTCCAAGCCTGGCTGATTCCCACACTGGATCCTAAGTTGGACGGTTTGATGAATATTGGGAATCTCAGCTTGTCATGGACGTCTTCGAGGACGCCATTTCTGTCGGCTTCCCACTCCTTGCGGTAAAAGTGTTCGTAAGGAACTTGGGGAATGCCTGCTTTTTCAAAGAGAATCTTAGAAAAGTACTTGTCCATTCCAGTTGCGCTCGCTAAGACACCCGAGCCCACATAAGGAATCGCCAGTGTTTCGAAGAAGCCTTGAATAGTACCATCTTCCCCATAAGGACCATGTAGAACTGGAAAAGCAATGACATCTTCTTCACGCAGCTCTTCTATTTCAATAGTTCGTCCCAGATTATCTTGCTGGCTGTCTTCCGCTTGTCCTGGTAAGAGATAACGCATCTCTTCTAGACTCGGTATATGTTCCTTGTCGCGGATGATCGGACCCTTTGCCCATTCCCCTGTTCGAGAAATATAGACAGGCGTCACCTCATAGTATTCATAGTAAATATTCTCTGCGATCGCACGCGCTGAAATAACTGAAATATCATGTTCTGCACTTTTTCCACCGTATATCAGGAAAACCTTCATTTTTTTCCTCCTCGTAATCGACCTTTTTTCTTTTTTAGTCTTGACAGTCGTAAGCCTTACTTTACCATAACCTCTTTAGAATTTGAATATCAGATTCCTGCTCTTTCACAAAAATTTCTTCTGAGAAACAGAAAGACACCCTGGGAAAGTAAGGGTGCCGCTAGCTTATTTAAGTGTCGGAACATATTCTTTTACGAGTTCTTCTACCTGAGCCTGCGTGCTGCATTCTGTGACGGCTCGTCCTGCCAGTTCCTGCATTTTCTTGGAATCTAATTTAGAAATTAAGAAGCGTGTCTTTAAGACTTGCGGCGCACTCATAGAAAACTCATCGAGACCCAAGCCGACTAAGAGAGGGATTGCCCTCTCTTCGGCAGCCATCTCTCCACACATGCCGACAGGAATACCAGCTGCATGCGCGGCATCAATAATGTGCTTGATCAGCCTCAAAACGCCGGGGTGATAAGGCTGATACAGATAGGAGACTTGTTTGTTCATACGGTCGGCGGCCATCGCATATTGCACCAAGTCATTGGAACCGATGCTGAAAAAGTCGACAACTTCCGCAAATTTATCTGCCAGAGCAGCAACTGCTGGAATCTCGATCATAATACCCAAGTCGATATCAGAAGCTACGTCGTACCCTTCTTCGATGAGCTGATCTTTCATATTGAAGACAATCGCTTTGGCCTGCAGAAACTCTTCGATCGTCGCAATCATGGGGAACATAATCTTTAAGTTACCATAGACAGAGGCTCGGAGCAGGGCTCGAATCTGAGTTTCAAAAATTGCCGGTTCATTCAAGGAAATCCGGATCGCCCGATAGCCGAGAAAAGGGTTGTCCTCTTTAGGGAGCTCCGCATAGGGCAAGTCTTTATCCCCGCCGATATCGATGGTTCGTACGATGACACCTTCGTCACCCATTTGAGAGAGGACTTCTTTATACGCCTTGAACTGCGTTTCTTCACCAGGGAAATCAAAAGCGTCCATATAGAGAAATTCGGTCCGATAGAGGCCGATCCCTTCTGCGCCCTTAGCCAACACTTCGGGCACTTCATTGGGTCGCGTGATGTTCGCTGCGACTTCAAATGGTTTTCCGTCTGCCGATTGGGTCGGGACATCTGCCAGCTTCTCCCAGGCTGCTTGTCCCTTCGCATACTTGCGGATCGATTTTTTGTAGTGAACTTTTTCCCAGATTTCTGGATTCACGATGACTTTGCCTTTTTCTGCATCGAGGATGATCTCACTCCCGTCCGATACTTCTTCATACACCCGTTCTGCTCCCACGACAGCCGGCAGCCCTAGAGCGCGAGCAATGATGGAAGAGTGGGAGGTCTGGCCGCCTTCCTTGGTGACAAAACCCTTGATATATTTCGTGTTCAATTGCACGGTGTCACTCGGTTTCAAGTCATCCGCCACTAAAATGACTTCTTCAGAAATCTCAGGCATGCCCTGTAAAGGGACTTCCAGGAGATTGGCCATGAGACGCTGGCTGATATCAGTGATATCACTTTTCCTCTCTTGCATATAAGGATTATCTTCTAAGTCTTCCAACATCTGGATCACTTGCCGGGAGACTTTTTCCACCGCATGTTCCGCATTGACTGCTTCTGCTTCAATCACTTCTTTAATCTGCTTGGTAAACTCCGGATCTTGAAGCATTAGAATCTGAATATCCATAATCTTGTTGTGCTTTTCAGCCGGATCCTCTTGGAGATCCTGGCTGATGCGCTTGACCTGGTGGCAAGAATGCTCGATAGCCTGGTCAAGTCTGGCTACTTCATCTGCAATATTTTCAATGTTTTTTTTATCGTAAGAAAGATCTGGGTTCTTTAAGAAATAAGCTTTCCCAGAAACAATTCCTTCGCTTGCTGGAATGCCATGTATCTCTCTTCTCATTATTTCCTCCTCATAAGAGTCTCTGCTCGGTCAAATAAAGTGACAGTTCTGCTTTTGCTTCTTATATAGTAGAAACTCTAACAAAGAGTCTTTGTTTTTACACGCGGCCTTTGTATGCGCCGCCGTTACTGGTACTGACTTCGATGACTTCTCCTTGCTCGACAAAGTCCGGAACGTTCACGACGAGCCCAGTTTCTAAAGTTGCCGGTTTTCCGGTTCCTGTGACAGAAGCCCCCTTAATGTTAGGTGTCGTCTCTGTGATTTTCAGCTCAACTGAAGGCGGCAGGACGATCCCCATGACTTCTCCGTCGTAAAAGCTGATCTCTACCTGCATATTTTCTTTGACGAATTTCATCTCTTCTTCCACGAGGTCGAGTGGAATTTCATACTGCTCATAGGTTTCGAGATCCATGAAGTAGCCCACATTGTTTTCAGAATATAAATATTGGACGGGTTTTTCCTCAAAATAAGCCCGTTCGAATTTGTCATCTGGACGGTAGGTTGTCTCCGTCGTTGCTCCTGTACGAATATTCTTGATCTTCATACGCATAACGGTGTTGCCTTTACCCGGCTTGTGGTGCTCTGCCTCGATCACCTCCATTAAGTTGCCGCTGCTGTCAATAAACCTCATACCTGATCTTAAATCTACTGCTTGAATCATCTTATAAACTCCTTTGTAATATATTTCATTCAAATTATAGCACAGATTAGCTTTCCTGTTTTAGTCGCTGGGCATCATGACAACCATAGCATTCAGTTGATAATCCTTGCCTTCTTGACGGGACGAGTGCAAATGAGGGCTTTCCCAGGTCGATTCTCTGGAGACTTCGATGTTCTCTTTTTGTAAGCCTTCTTGCAGTAAGATGTCGAGATTGGCATCGATCATGCTGAGGTGATACTTCTCTCCTTTTGGCGTGAAGAACTCATCACGGTTCTCGAAGTCAGTAAAAGCATCGTAAACTTCAAGCCCTACTTCGTAATGATCGATATCAATAGAAGGGCCCAAGTAAGCGATAAGATTTTCACGGGCAGAGCCAAAGTTTTCTTCCATCTTTTTGATGAGTTCTGCTGAAATTCGCTGCACTGTTCCGCGCCAACCTGAGTGGACTGCCCCGAGCACTTCATTGATAGGGTCGTAGAGAACGACCGGGGTGCAGTCAGCGAACTTTACCATGAGAGCCACATCTTTTTTATCGGTATACAAACCGTCGGTCGCGTCAAAAGTTTTGCCATAAACGAAGTCCTCGCCACGCTCGCCGTCTGCATACTCTACTCTTTTACCGTGGCACTGTATACCGGTGTAGAACTCTTCGGGCTGCACGTCCATCCGCTCGAGAATCGTCTGGACCGATTCCTCTGCGCGCTTGCCGTCTTTTTCGTAGCGCACATTCAAGTCCATGCCTGAGATATAATTTTTAACCCCGTTTTGCGTTAGAATTTTTGCTTGCATCTTACTTCTCTCCATTCTTTTTATAAGGTAGTCCTCTCTATCATAATTTTTTAGCTCTTATTTTACAACTTTTCACGCTCTCTCAAACAGTGCGTGGTAAAATCTTTGGTTGTTTGAAAGCTTCTTATGTTGTGGCTCTCAAAATTGGAACTGAAAGTTGTGAATTTAGGTGAGGACGCCCTTTCGCTTGCCACTTTCTGAGATTTTGGCACGCAAGCCTCTTTCGCTCGCCAAATTATTTATCTTTGACCATAACCCACAAAAAACTAAGCTACCTACATCAAAAAAATCATAAATAAAGCAGCTAGAAAATTTATTCTAACTGCTCTCATCCAAATCCTGCTTATTTTATTGTGAGGCGTTCTTGTTATTCGACTGGCTGACGCCCGGTCGGACTTTCCTCGGCTCTCGGTATCGCAATATCTGCAAAACCGAAGATAATAGAAATAATGATGGACGCGATGGCGAACCACATGAAAGGAAGATATTCAAAGACAGAAACGCCTAATATAGTTGCGACATATATTCCATTATCAGTCCACGGAATCATGGCTGACACTAAGGTTCCACTGACTTCTGTGTTACGTGACAAAACGGTTCGGTCGATGCCGTGTTCATCATATTTTTCACCCATAATTGAAGGCGTTAGGATGGACGACACATACATCGCGCTTCCAAATAACTGACCGAAGAACCCCACAATCATCGTGACAAGATTCAGCGTTCCAACACTGACAATAAATCTGTCTAATTGATCGGCAATCGCCTGGAGTATTTTTGTTCCCTGTAAAATACCGGCAAAACCTAGGCCCAGTATAATGACTGCGACAGATTCTAACATCGAGGCGATTCCCCCCTGTGCCAGAATACCGTCGATGGTTGCAATCCCGGTTTCCATGGGAAGCTGAGACCAAGCTGACGAGATAGCGTCCAGCGGAGCTAAGCCCTGGAAGACAATTCCCCAAATGATACCTAGTCCTGATCCAAGATAAATAACCGGCACGGACGGGTAGCCCATGGCCAGTAAAACAATAACGATAACAATGGGAACGAGAACAAACAAATTCATATTAAAAGTAGACGAAAGGCCATTGAGAATCAGCTCAATTTCAGTTGGATCTCCTGCGGTCGGGTCGACCAGAACGAAACCAGCGATTAAATAGCCCACTGCTGCGATTAAAAAGGCAGGAATCGTGACAGGCATCATGCCGCGGATATGGTCGACCAACCCAACCCTCGACATAGAAGCCGCCAGAACGGTACTGTCTGACAATGGTGAGACTTTATCTCCTATGTAAGCTCCAGATATGATAGCTCCTGCTGTTAGAGCAGGTTCGATTCCTAGACCTGTTCCTACTCCCATCATTGCAATCCCCGCAGTTCCGATCGAGCCCCAGGATGTTCCTGTAGAAATAGATGTGATCGCAGTGATGAAAAGCGCTGCGAATAAGAAGATAGAAGGCGAAATAATTCTCAGTCCGTAATAGACAATCCCTGGCACAATTCCACCAGACACCCAAGTTCCAATTAGAGCACCGACAGCAAGCAAGATTAAAATAGCTTCCAAGCCATTATTAATCCCTTCTAAAATAAACTGCTGCATTTCAGAATAAGAATAACCAATGAGCTTACCAACAACTAAAGCGAGAAACCAACCGCCAAGCAAAGCCAGTTGAATCGGAAGACCAGTCGCTGTAAAACCAAATGCCAGAGCGAGAAACCCTCCCAGAACAATAAGTATCTGCCACCAGCTGGGTAAGGGAAACTCTTTTTCCTGTTTATCCTTCACGTAAACCTCTCCTCCATAATTTTTATTTCTTAAATTTGTTAAGAAGTTTATCATAATCGCCTCATACTTTCTAGCTTTCTTCTGCTCTACTGCGATAAACACACGAAAATTATCATTCTTTATTTAAAAAAGAGATTACATGCATAGTGAGTATTTTCCACTCTGCCTGACGCCCCTGTCGAGCTCACACACTCTAATCTTTCTATCCTAATTTTATTTAACTGAATAAATGAATATTATTTCATTGTTTACATAAAAAAAACAGAGTGCCTTTTTTGTGTTTTTTTGCACAATGAAATAAGTTGAAGAG
>JBHWPB010000096.1:0-24783 GCA_043424675.1 Carnobacteriaceae bacterium
TTTGTCTAGTTAAATTGACAACAAACCGAAGGCCATGATCAACCGCAGCAAAAAATACCTCGTTTAAAGCACAATCCGACTAAACAATTTTTTGGCAGATCTTCAATTAGTGAAGCGCTTACACTATTATGTTATATTAGGAGTAGAAAGATAATGATTTTGATGGTGAAAAGTTAATTATGTGATAGACTTATTTTATAGTAGGTGGCAAGGAGGTGAGATATTTATGAATAATGATTTAGAAAAAAGGGTGTACTTATTTAACAAAGGGGAATACTTCGATTCTTACCTCACCTATGGAGCACATCCTGTTGAAAATAAAGAAAACACCTTTCGATTCACGGTATGGGCGCCGGCTGCTCGAGCAGTTTCTGTAGTGGGGGATTTTACAGATTGGAGTGAAGAAGTTTCTTTAACAAAAGTTGGAGAAACGGGAACATGGACAGGTATAGTAAGCGAGGTCTTCGAGGGGCAAAGCTACAAGTATCGCGTGGTTCAGGCGGATGGTACAATAAAATATAAAATTGATCCTTTTGGATTCGAATTTGAAGTCCGGCCGAAAGATGCCACCATTATTAAACGACTGCCTCAAAGGGAGTGGCAAGACCAAGAGTGGATGGAAAAACGTGAAAAAAATTCAATTTACCGGCAACCTGTCAATATTTATGAAGTTCACTTATCTTCTTGGAAGCATCATGATAATGGAGATTGGTACAGCATTTCTGAATTAGAAGAAGAATTGATTCCTTATGCCAAAGAGATGGGGTATACCCATATCCAATTTATGCCATTAATGGAACATCCCCTCGATGCGTCTTGGGGTTATCAAATCACAGGTTACTACGGTTTTAGTTCAAAATACGGTAAGATGGAAGACTTTCAACAGTTTGTTGAAACCTGCCATTTAAATGGGATTGGGGTTCTAGTCGATTGGGTACCAGGTCACTTCAACCGCAACGATTATGCGTTGGCTTATTTTGATGGAACTCCCCAATTCGAGTACACTGATAAAAATCAAGCGGATAACAGGGGGTGGGGGGCCTTAAACTTCGATCTAGGAAAGTCAGAAGTTCAAAGTTTTTTAATCTCCAACGCTATTTTTTGGATGGAGATGTTCCATTTGGATGGCCTACGTGTGGATGCGGTGAGCAATATGCTCTACCTCGACTATGATGTCGGTCCGTGGACGCCAAACGAAGAAGGAACCAATATCAATTATCAAGGCATTGCTTTTTTACAGAAGTTAAATGAAGTGGTTTTCGATCGCTTTGCAGGCATCATGATGGCGGCTGAGGAAAGTACTTCTTTTGATGGTGTCACACGTCCTGTTTACTCGGGAGGATTAGGCTTCAACTACAAGTGGAACATGGGTTGGATGAATGATACCCTCGAGTTCTTTGAGATGGATCCAGAATACCGCAAACATGCATTCAACTTGATTACTTTCTCGTTCATGTATACCTTCTCTGAGAACTTCATCTTGCCTTTTTCTCATGACGAGGTTGTCCACGGCAAGAAATCTCTGATGCACAAGATGTATGGAGATCGGTATAATCAGTTCGCCAGCTTAAGAACGATGGAAGCATATCGAATGACTTTTCCGGGTAAAAAGTTGGAGTTCATGGGGAGTGAATTTGGTCAGTTTCTCGAATGGCGTTTTCACGAGGGTTTATCTTGGTATAATCTCGAAGATGAAAAGAATCAAAAACATCAATATTACATGCAGACGTTAAACAAGCTGTACCGTACTTATCCAGCCTTATGGGAGAATGACCATCATCCAGACGGTCTGCATATTCAAAAAGCAGATGATCCAGAAGAAACAGTTCTGATCTACAGACGGCAAGGTCTAAAACAAGGTGACTTTTTAATCATTGTTTTGAATTTTAGACCACATGAATATTCAAGCTATGATATTGAGGTTCCTTATGCTGGGCGTTATGAAATTATCTTAAACACAGAAAGAAAAGAGTTCGGAGGCAATTGGATATCGGAAGAGACAATGAAGAAATCACGACGAAACTCAGATGGATCCTTCAGTATCCACGTAACCTTGCCCGCGATGGGTGCCTTAATTATTGCTCCAGTGGTTCAAATACTCAACGACCATGAGTTAGAGGCAGAAATCGAAGAAATAAAGGATGATAGAGATGAAACACAGCTGAGTAACTTAGTGAACGACAGTAGGAGTTTCTGAAGGCAGTAAAAAAGGGGTGAAGGAAAGCGCCCAGGCGTTTTTCCAACTAAAATGAATAAAGAAATTGTAGCGATGGTTTTAGCTGGCGGGAGAGGATCGAGATTAGGAAAAATAACCAATGAAATCGCCAAACCAGCTGTCCCTTTCGGCGGGAAGTACCGTATTATCGATTTTGCATTAAGCAATTGTACAAATTCAGGAATTATGAATGTAGGAGTTGTCACTCAATATCAGCCACAGATTTTAAATGAACATGTCGGAAATGGAGCACCCTGGGGGCTGAACCGTCATCAAGGGGGTGCAACAATTTTACAGCCTTATACGAGTACAGATGGCGAAAAATGGTTTGAAGGGACAGCGCATTCTATTTATCAGAATATCAATTACATCGACCGTTATAACCCTGACCATGTTCTTATCCTTTCTGGAGACCACATTTATAAGATGGATTATGGGAAGATGCTTCGTTTCCATAAAGAAAAAAATGCAAAGCTTACCGTAGGCGTTTTACCCGTCGGGTGGGATGAAGCTTCGCGTTTTGGCATTATGAATACAGATGAGACAGATGCGATTATAGAGTTTGAAGAGAAGCCGAAAGAACCAAAGAGTAACTTGGCTTCTATGGGAATTTATATTTTTGACTGGCCCACTCTGCGACAGTATTTTATGGATGATAAAGATAATGAATTGATGGACTTTGGACATGACGTTATTCCAGCCTACCTTAAAAACGATGAGTCTGTCTATGCTTATTCTTTTACTGGCTACTGGAAAGATGTCGGAACTGTAGAATCTCTATGGGAGGCGAATATGGAGTTCATCGACCCCATACACGAGCTCAAGATTCGTGATACAGACTGGGTTATCTATACGAGAATTCCAACCACCTTACCTCAGCGCATCAGTGAAAACGCTGTTATTGAAAATTCAATCTTAGCAGATGGAGTAGTTGTCAGAGGGGCAGTTCATCATTCTGTTGTTTCTTATAATAGTGTTATTGAAGAGGGTGCAGTGGTTAAAGACAGCGTCATTATGCCGGGTGCAACGATTGGAAAGGGCGCTCGACTTGAAAATATTATTGTAGGAGAAAGTATGATTGTAGAAGCAGACTCTCGCTTCCTAGGAGAAGAAGAAAATATTCAGATTCTAGGCTATGAAGGAGAAGTCGGAGGGGATCCTTATGAGAAATAAATTAGCAGTAGTCTTAAATTTAGTTGAAAACGGTGAGGCTTTTTATCCTTTAACAAAAAAACGTCCGATTGCCACTCTTCCCTTTAACGGTAGGTATCGTCTGATAGACTTTTTATTTTCAAGTATGTATCATGCCGAACTACTTTCCGCTGCTATTTTTATTGGAGGTTCAGGACATTCGCTTTATGACCATATTCGTAACGGCGCATCGTGGGGGCTAGACTCGTCAATTGGAGGGGGCGTTTTCACACATTCTCGTATTCAGGAACAGTTAGAATATCTCGCTACTGATGATGAAAGATTTACTTACTACGACAATCACAGATCCTATATCAATAAAACAAGCGCAGATATTGTTTTGATCGCAGGCTCTAGAGTGTTAACTCATATTGACTTGAATGCTTTTATAGCAAAACATCGTAGCTCAGATCATGCTGTCACTGCAGCCTATCATTCTTTCAATGATTGGCAGCCCTCTGCTCAAACGACTATTCAAGAGCTCACTCTAGAAGGCGGAGAGGTAAAAGGAATGCAACTCGTTAAAGGAGATAAGACCCAGCATACAGCTGGAATTCAAATGGCTATCGCAGATAAAGATTTTGTATTACAATCTATTGACATAGCAGAAGAAAATGGCGAAATTATTTCAACAGATAATATCATCAAGTATGCCTTGCAAGAAGATTTAGCTGTGGGCAGTTATGAGATAACAGGTTATGTAAAGATACTCGAAGATTTGAACGATTATTATGAAGCGAATATGGATATGCTGGATGAAAATAAATTTGAACAGCTCATGATTCAAGAAGGAGCGGTTGTTACTCGTTTCCATCACGGGGCTCCCACTTACTATGGCTCAGAGTCAAAAGTGCACTCCTCGAATTTAGCAACGGGATCGGTTGTCTTTGGAAAAGTTGATCATTCTATTATATTCAGAAAAACGTTTATAGCTCCGACAGCGTCCATCTCTCATTCTGTAATCATGAACAGCGCGAGAATTGGAGAAAAAGTCCACTTAGAATACTGTATCCTCGATAAAGATGTAACCGTAATAGATGGTGTGACTATCCAGGGAACGGCTCAAAATCCTGTAGTGGTCGAAAAAGGTGCAATCGTTGCACAAGATATTATCCAATCATGATACTTTGAAGGAGGATCTTATGAAGGTTTTATTCACAGCTGCTGAATCTGCTCCCTTTTTTAAGACGGGCGGGCTTGGGGATGTCGCCGCCTCACTGCCTAAGGAGTTGGTGCGCCAAGGAATAGATGTCCGCGTCACCTTACCTCTTCATTCTAAAATGAAAATGGAGGACCAAGAAGACTTGGAACTCCTCTCTGAATTCCATGTTCAGGTTGGACGAGAAGAAAAATATTGTGGAATTAAAAGTTTTAAACGAGAAGGTGTCATTTATTATTTTGTCGATAACCTCGAATATTTCTTTCGGGACGAACTTTATGGATACGATGACGATGGGGAACGGTACTCTTTCTTCTCTATGGCAGTGATTGAAATGATGGAAAAGATAGACTTTGTTCCAGAGGTGATCCACTGTAATGACTGGCACACGGCTTTGATTCCGGCGCTTCTCCAAGACAAATATCACTGGATTGATGCTTATAAGAATATCTGTACGATCTTTACCATCCATAATTTGCGTTTCCAAGGGATCTTTGGAAAGAGCATCCTGTATGATTGGTTGGGAACAGGGGAGAATATCTTCCATGAACACGGCATAGAATACTATGGCGATGTGAACTTCTTAAAAGCAGGCGTTAATTTTGCCGATATTGTCACCACCGTCAGTCCATCTTATGCAGAAGAAATTCAAACCGCCGAATTTGGTGAAGGGTTAGAAGGTATTTTGCGGTGGAACAGTTGGAAGCTCTCAGGAATCTTGAACGGTATCGACTATGAAGTTAATAATCCTCAAACAGATGCTTCCCTCGTTAAGAATTATTCCAAGGAAAATGTAAGTGGAAAACAGGCTAACAAGCGAGCGCTTCAAAAGGAATTTCATCTGCCGGAATCAGACGATATGCTGATTGGAGTAGTTTCTCGATTGACCTACCAAAAGGGTATGCATCTCTTGAATGATATATTAGAAGGACTAGGCAACTTGCCAGTTCAGCTTGTCATTCTGGGCACAGGGGAGAAAGAATTTGAACATAGCTTCAAATATTTTGAAACGAGATTTCCCGAGAAGATCAAGGCTGTCATTGATTTCGATGTGGAGCTCGCTCAAAGAATCTATGCAGGCAGTGATTTATTCCTGATGCCATCAGCCTTTGAACCGTGTGGCTTGTCGCAGATGATTGCGATGCGTTACGGCACTCTTCCTCTTGTCCATGAAGTTGGGGGTTTGAAGGATACAGTAGAAGCCTACAACCAATATAGCGGAGAAGGTACGGGTTTTTCTTTCAATAATTTTTCTTCTTATTATTTATATCAAACAGTCCTTTATGCCGAAGAAATTTACCAAGACAAGGAAACATGGGAGACGATAATGAAGCAGGCTATGGAAAAAGATTTTTCATGGACAGAATCGGCAAGAGAGTATATTGCCCACTACCAATCAATTACTTAACCATAAGGAGAAAATAATGAATCTAACGAAAAAAGAATTTCAAAATGATTTTAAGCTTTTGTTCGAGAGACTTTACCCGATTTCCTATGAAGAGGGCAGTCCGAGAAAATGGTTTCATACACTGGGGAAACTCGTGACTTCTTATAAAGCAGATGACTGGAAAGCGACGAAAAAGCGTTATGAAAAAGAGAAGCAAAAGCAAATTTATTATTTTTCTATGGAATTTTTACCCGGTCGCTTTTTAAAGAGTAACCTTTTTAATATGGGGATTTTAGATCTTGTATCAGAGGGGCTTGAAGAGTTGGGTATTTCACTTTCAGATATCGCTGATGCGGAACCGGAGCCGGGTTTAGGTAATGGTGGGCTAGGTCGTTTGGCTGCCGCTTTCATGGATTCGGGTGCATCGATTGACATTCCTCTTCACGGGAATGGACTCCGATATGACTATGGCTTGTTCAAACAGTGCTTTATTGATAATTACCAAGTGGAAGTCGAAGACGCCTGGTTAGAAAATGGCACTCCTTGGGATTATCGCAATGAAAAAGAAGCTGTGGAAGTCGCTTATGGCGGTCACGTCTGGCTGAAAGAAAATAATGGAAGGTTCAATCCCATCTATGAAAATACTTATAATGTTTTAGCTGTGCCTTATGATATGCAGATGATAGGTGCAGATAATAAAACAGTGAATACGCTCCGATTGTGGAAGGCAGAAGTTCCTTCTCGCAGTACACATAAATTTAATACAAATCAAGATAAGGCTGACATCAAAGAAATTACGGAGAACTTATACCCTGATGATTCTACAGACGAAGGGCGCTTGTTACGGTTGAAACAGGAATACTTTTTAGTTTCTTCAGGAGTGCAAAGCATCGTAAATTCCTATTTAAAAAGAAATTTACCCATTGAAGATTTTGCTGACTATGTTGGGATTCATATTAATGACACTCACCCCGCTATGGCGATCCCAGAACTCATCCGTATTCTTTTAGATGACCTGGATTTAGAGTGGGATGAAGCCTTTAAGATTACTGTCAATACTTTTTCATATACCAATCATACCGTTTTATACGAGGCTTTAGAGAAATGGCCGGTTATGATGTTGAAATCACTTCTACCGCGTATTTATGAAATAATTGAAGAAATCAACGACCGCCATACTCAACTTATCGTATTGAAGTATGGAGAAGAAGCTGCTTCAAGAACCGCTATTATTCAAAGCGGAGAAATTCACATGGCGAATCTTTCAGTGATCGGAAGTCATAATGTGAATGGGGTAGCTGCTTTGCATACTGAAATATTAAAAAATGATTTGTTGGCAGATTTTTATCATCTTTACCCTGACCGATTCATCAATCAAACGAATGGAGTCACTCAACGCAGATGGCTCTCTGTTTCCAATCCAGATCTTGCCCAAATGATCACAGAGCGTATTGGAGAAGGATGGGAAAAAGAACTAAACCAACTAGAGAAACTCAAAACGTTTTCAGATGATAAAGAAACCTTACAAACACTTGCTGAAGTGAAACGTAAAGACAAAGAGGAACTGGCCGCTTTTATCAAAGAAGAAACAGGAATTGACGTATCGCCTGATGCCCTCTTTGATTCCTTAATAAAACGGCTGCATGCTTATAAAAGACAAGACATGCAACTGCTCCACATCATTGATCGGTATCTCTATATTAAAGAGAACCCTGAAGCAGAAGTTCAGCCGCGCGTCTTTATTTTTGGAGCGAAAGCTGCCCCTGCTTATACTTACGCCAAGAAGGTGATCAAGGTTATCAATGAAGTCGCCGATTTAATCAACAACGATAAAGATATTGGCGATAAAATGAAAGTTATTTTCTTAGAAAATTACAGTGTATCGATTGCAGAGAAAATCATTCCAGCAACAGATCTCAGTGAACAAATCTCTCTTGCAGGCAAAGAAGCATCAGGGACCGGAAATATGAAGTTCATGATGAATGGGGCGCTTTTAATGGGAACAAGAGACGGAGCGAATGTAGAAATCATCCGAGAAGTTGGAGAAGATAATGCTTTTGTCTTCGGCATGGTCGTAGAAGAAGTTAATCGCCTCAAAGAAAACGCTAGCTATAAACCGCTAGAAGAATATGAAAGTAATCCTCGCCTGAAGCGTGTACTGAATACCCTAGTTGATGGTACAATTCCTAATATACAAGCAGAAGGACATGTTATTTTTGATACGCTAGTTCATTATGGAGATGAATATTTTGTTTTGAAAGATCTTCCTTCTTTTATCGAAGCGCAAAGAAAAGCAGATGAACTCTATCAAAACGAAGAAGCATGGTATAAAAAATCTCTGCTTAATATCGCTTCTTCGGGTCCTTTTTCTTCAGATTACACGGTTAAGCGCTATGCCGAACAAATATGGGACTTAGAAAGTTAAAGTTTGACAAGACCGTATCTTGGAAACAGGAAGAGATGTGAGGGATTGCTTTGGAAAATAAAACAGAACTCGTGACTTATCATTCATGGAAAAAACCATTCAAAGAGCCTTTCGGGGCGGTCCAAGTTAATAAACAAGTCACTTTTAGAGTGAAAAAAGAGAGTGATTCCGTTACGGGGGTCACTCTTCTTATTCATAAAGATGGAGAGCATGGTAAAACAGCCGTGCCCTTGGTTTATAATCGAACCACTCAGTATTTTGAAGGGAAGTATCCATTAGAAAAAGGACAAGGTTTGTATTTTTATCGGTTTCAGATTGAAAGAAGGAGAGACGGAGAATCTACGCTTTTATATCTGGGCAATCATCCTTCAGGATATAGCGGCCAAGCTTACCTGTATCAAGACAACAGTGAAGCTCACGATTTTCAACTCACAGCTTATCAAACAAAAGATCCTGCTCCGGATTGGTATAGGAAAGGAGTGGCTTACCATATTTTTATCGATCGTTTTTACAATGGAAACGAGGACGGAAGGATTCTAAATCCTAAAAGAGATGCCATGATCTATACGGAAGGAGCAGAAAAGCCTCATTACATCAAAGATAAAGAGGGTAAGATTGTGCGATGGGACTTTTTTGGTGGGAATCTATTGGGAGTGATCAAAAAACTCCCTTACTTGGAGGAGTTGGGGGTTTCTATCCTCTATCTCAGCCCTATCTTCAAGTCTCGCAGCAACCATAAATACGATACGGGAGATTATTTTGAGATTGATGAGATGTTTGGAGATTTAGAAACTTTTGAAGATTTAATCGCTCAAGCTGAAAAACACGGCATGCAGATTATTTTAGATGGCGTATTCAACCATGTAGGGGCAGATAGCCGCTACTTCAATCAATTTAATACTTATGGTGAGTTGGGGGCTTATCAATCTAAAGAAAGTCCTTATTATGAAGGATTTACTTTTACTGATTTTCCCGATGAATTTGAAAGTTGGTGGGGGGTCAAAGATCTTCCTCGATTAAACACAGAAAACCCGCAAGTCAAAGACTTTGTCTATGGAAGAGAAGATAGCGTTGTAGGCTATTGGACAAAAAAAGGGATAGGAGGCTGGCGCCTGGATGTAGCGGATGAGCTGAGCGATGACTTTTTAAAAGGAATTAGAAAACGACTTGAGACAAGCGGAGAAGAGTCTGTTTTAATCGGTGAAGTCTGGGAAGATGCGTCAAATAAAGTTGCTTACGGGAAAAGGCGCCATTATATAGAGGGGGATATTCTTCATGGAGTCATGAACTATCCTTTTAGAAAAATTATTGTCGAATATGTCAATGGAGAGATCAAAGCAAAAGAAGCAGAATGCAAACTGCTCCACTTGAAAGAAAACTATCCGCGAGATATTCTTTACAATAATCTCAACAATATTGGTACCCACGATACGGAGCGCATCCGGACGGTGCTCGCTGGTTATGGCCAAGACGAAAAAGTGCGCCAGGGCTTTCAGCTGCTCTTTATGCTGCCAGGGGTGCCGACTATCTACTATGGAGATGAGGCAGGGTTAGAGGGAGGAAAGGATCCTGATAATCGCAGACCCTTTCCATGGAAAAACCCTGATACTCAACTGCAAGATTTTATCCGCGATCTCGCTCATGAACGCCGCAGTAATAAATCTTTAATTGAAGGTGACTTTTTCGCTTTTGAATGTGAAGAGTTACTCCTGCTCCTCCGTTATATTGATGAAAGGCAGTGGACGATCGGCATCTTCAACACAACTGATCATTTTAAAACGGTACATTATAGAAATATCACAAATGAAACCAGTTTTGATGTTCGATATTTCATAGAAAAGAATATTGACGACCATTTTTTTACACAAGTTCCAGCTCACGGATGCAAGCTGTTTAAAAGCCAGTCGTGACAGAATCAACTGCTGAGGGAGAGGACAGCGAAAGAAGGGGAGCTTGTTATTTCTCAGCAATTGATTTATAATTTTGAATGAATTTGATGTAGAGGTGGCAGAAAATGGCACAATTATATTTTAGATATGGTGCAATGAATAGTGGAAAATCAATAGAAATATTAAAAGTGGCTCATAATTATGAAGAACAAGATAAAGATGTTCTCGTCTTTACCAGCGGCTTGGATGATCGAGACGGCATGGGCAGAGTTTCCAGTCGTATCGGTTTAGGACGCGAGGCAGGGATTATCTATGAAGACACTGATATATACGAAGAAGTCAAAGGAAGAATAGAAGACAGGAAGAGAGCGATCTATTGTGTGCTTGTTGACGAAGCACAGTTTCTGACGAAAGAACACGTGATCCAACTTACAAAAGTTGTAGATGATTTAGATATTCCCGTCATGGCATTCGGCTTGAAGAATGATTTTATGAATGAATTATTTGAAGGCTCTAAGTATTTGCTTCTCTATTCAGAAAAGATTGAAGAAATCAAAACGATATGCTGGTACTGCCATAAGAAAGCAATCATGAATATAAGAATAAACGATGGAAAACCTGTTCGTGATGGAGAGCAGATTCAAATTGGAGGAAATGAAAGTTATTTCCCAGTTTGTCGTAAACACTACTTTAATCCCCCATTGAACACAGAGGGACGCTTAGTAACAGAGGATGATTCGAAATGAGTATGTTTGATAATCTAGAGGCATTAGTCTCTCGCTATGAAGAAGTGAGCCAAATGATGAGTGATCCGGAAGTTATCAGTGATACTGATCGCTTCATGGAACTCAGTAAAGAAGAAGCTGATTTGCGAGAAAAAGTCAGTAAATATAAAGAATATAAAGAAGTGACTCAAGAGCTCGAAGAAACTGAAGAGTTATTGAGTGAAGACCTAGATTCAGAAATGGAAGACCTGGCTAGAGAAGAGCAGCGCATGTTGGAAGAGCAAAAAGAAAAACTTGAAGAAGAAATGATGGTGCTTCTCATTCCAACAGATGAACGTGATGATAAGAATATTATCATGGAAATCCGTGGAGCAGCTGGTGGAGACGAAGCACAGTTGTTCGCAGCCGATCTTCTCAGTATGTATAAAAGTTACGCGGATAATAGAGGCTGGAAGATGGAAGTTCTTTCCCAACATTCTAACGAAGTAGGGGGCTTCAAAGAAGTTACAGTCATGATTACCGGCCAAAGTGTCTATTCACGATTGAAATTCGAAAATGGCGCCCACCGCGTGCAACGTGTTCCAAAGACTGAGACACAAGGTCGCGTGCATACTTCAACCGCAACGGTGGTCGTGATGCCCGAAGCCGAAGATGTGGACGTCGATATTGACCCTACCGATGTTAAAATTGATATTTATCGTGCTTCTGGAGCTGGGGGTCAGCACGTCAACGTGACAGACTCAGCGGTGCGCATGACTCACGAACCGACTGGCATTGTCGTTGCTATGCAGGATGAGAGATCACAGATAAAGAACAGAGAAAAAGCAGAAAAAGTTTTACGCGCACGTGTTGCGGACTATTATGAGACACAAGCGCAGGAAGAATATGATGAAAAGAGAAAAACGGCGGTCGGAACAGGGGATCGTTCGGAAAGAATTAGAACTTATAACTATCCGCAATCTCGTGTGACAGACCACCGTATTAATTTTACAACGTCGCGCTTAGAACAAGTATTAGACGGGGAACTCGATGAAATAATCGACCAACTTCTAATTGTCGAGCAGAAGGATAGTCTGGAGCAACTCCAAAATGGATTTTAAACTTTTTGAATCATATAATGAGCCAATGCTTTTATGGGAAGTCCTTCAAAGGGCTTCTTCTTTTTTGGAGAATAAAGGGAAAGATCCGCAAACAGCAGAATGGCTCTTCCAAGAGCAGAATGGTGTAACTTATACCGAACTGATTTTTAAGAAGCAAGAACAAGTTAGTAAAAATACCCTGCAGAATTTTGAGGTTGCCTTAGAACGTGTTTTAAATGACGAGCCTCCACAGTATATTATCGGTCATGAATGGTTTTTTGATCGTTGTTTCCTAGTCAATCCCTCTGTTTTAATCCCTCGCCCTGAAACAGAGGAGCTGGTCGACTTATTCTTAAAAGGAGTCCCTGACGGAAAATCAGGGCGGTTGGTAGATATTGGAACAGGGTCAGGCGCTATCGGAATTACGATCGCCTTGGAGAGAAGCGCAATTGAAGTGACGGCCACAGATATTAGTGGCGATGCTTTAACGGTTGCTTCCCAAAATGCCAAACGTTTGAATGCGCCGATCCGCTTTTTGGAAGGTGACACGCTGGAACCAGTAAAGGGTGAAAGTTTTGACTTTATCATCAGCAACCCGCCTTACATTTCGGAATCAGAGTGGGAAGAGATGGATAGATCCGTACAGATGTACGAACCTGATCTCGCTTTATTTGCAGCAGATGAGGGGCTGTCTTGGTATCGCAACTTTGCTGAAGAGGCTGGAAGCTGTTTAAATGATGCTGGTATGATATTCTTAGAAATAGGATATCAGCAAGGAGCAGCAGTCAAACTGCTTTTAGAGCAGGCTTTCCCTGAACGGAAAGTCACTATCCAACAAGATTTAGCAGGGAAGGATCGCTTTGCTATAGTGGAAGGAAAGAGAGGTCTATCTTGATAGAAACAGAACGTTTATCTTTAGAAGAAATTGAACAAGCCGCCCGATATATTCAAGAAGGAGAAGTTGTCGCTTTTCAGACAGAAACAGTGTACGGACTAGGAGCTGACGCAAGAAACGAGGAGGCTGTTCGAAAAATTTATGAAGCTAAAGGCCGTCCCAACGACAATCCGCTCATTGTCCATTTGGCAAGTCGACAAGATGTCGATCAATATGCTCAAGATATTCCAAAGAAAGCAGAAATTTTAATGGAAGAATTTTGGCCCGGTCCTTTGACTATTATTTTTAACGTAAAACCAGGCACGTTAGCAGAAACGGTCACCGCAGGTTTAGGTACAGTCGGGTTGCGGATTCCTCAAACTGAAGCAGCTAGGGAGCTTATTCGATTATCCCAAAGCCCTCTTGCTGCACCAAGCGCCAATACTTCTGGGAGACCTAGCCCGACTTCTGCTGATCATGTTCTGCATGACTTATCCGGTAAAATAAAGGCCGTTCTTGATACAGGAACGACTCAAGTAGGTTTAGAGTCTACAGTTCTTGATCTCTCTGACCCTGATCAGCCTGTTTTGTACCGACCAGGAGGAATCAGTCGCAAAGCGATCGAAGAAAAGATAGGCAAAGTAGCCCTTCCGAAAAGTAATATTACTGAGAATGAAACACCCAAGTCGCCAGGACTCAAGTACCGTCATTATTCACCAGAAGAACCTGTTTATATTGTGAAGAGAGACGGGATAGGTTTTGAAAAAGCGATTTCCTATTTCAAAGAGCGCGGAGAACGTGTAGGCCTTTTGGCTGATTTAGCCGTGATTGAAAAACATAAATCAGAGGTTGAAGCTGTTTTTTCACTCGGTGAAAGAGGAGATGTGGAAGAAGCTAGCCGACGTCTTTTTGATGGCCTTCGTTTTTTTCAAAACACAGCCGCTACTGTCATCCTAGCAGAAGCTTATGAGAAAGAGGGCTTAGGCGAAGCCTACATGAACCGACTGGAAAAAGCCTCAGGAGGCCACAAAATTTAATCAAAATAAAGTCGCATTTGCGCAAACTTTAATGTATAATGCATATGTTTGAAATAAAATAAGGGGAGTGACCGAATATGTCTCATGCAACAGTACTTGACCACCCACTCATTCAGCACAAATTAACTATTCTTCGTGATAAAAATACAGGGACTAAGGATTTTAGACAGATCATTGACGAAGTCTCTCGTTTAATGGCTTATGAAATTTCGAGAGATATGCCGCTTGAAGATGTCGAAATTGAAACACCCGTTGCGAAAACGACTCAAAAACAGCTTGCGGGTAAGAAGGTTGCCTTGATTCCAATATTACGAGCTGGGCTCGGGATGGTTGACGGCATGCTGGATTTAATTCCAGCTGCTAAAGTTGGCCACGTAGGGTTGTACCGTGATCCAGAGACTTTAGAGGCTGTCGAATACTTTATCAAGCTGCCTTCAGATATACAAGAACGTCAGCTGTTTGTACTCGATCCGATGCTCGCGACAGGGGCTTCTGCGATTGCAGCAGTAGATGCCTTGAAAAAACGTGGAGCGCACACCATAAAGTTTGTGGCGATTGTGGCTGCAGCAGAAGGCATCGAAGCGCTACATGAAGCTCACCCTGATATCGATATTTATGTTGCAGCAGAAGATGAAGTCTTGAATGATGATGCTTATATCGTACCAGGACTTGGAGATGCAGGGGATCGACTCTTTGGAACTTTATAATAAATTCTTGAAATAAAATATGTACGTCAAATTAAAGAAAGCTATCTACATCAGAAATGATGTAGATAATTTTTTTCAAAGAAGACCCCAGTTTGGATATTTCTCATCCGAATACTGTATGTAGAGGGGGAATTTCTTTTCGAAAAAGGGTCACACAACTGACAAAATTGTCAATTTAACCGAGCGTTCTTGTTTAAATAAACCTCTGTTACACTTACAATAAATAAGAAATGATTAAATAATGAGAGAAAATAAGATTATAGTGTTTATAAAACCAAATATGGTACTATATTTTAAGAAAGGTTTACAGTTATGCAAGCAATAGGTTGGCAATCACTTTTACAGATTATATCGCACTTTATTTTTATTTTTCTTACCTTTTGGGCAATGGATGCCCTCCATATAGAGAAATGGATAAAAAAAGGACACCGGCAGCAAGCACGTATGCTATACGTCCTAGCAGCGATAGCGATTGGCTATAATGTAAGTTCTTTTGTTTTAGAAATTATTTTAAGTTCTCAAAATTTAATGCTGCTCTTTTAACAGTTAATTGCCTAGTAGATAACGAATAGACGATATAGTATAAAGCGAAATAGGGGGAATAATATTGGAAAAAATAATAGTACGCGGAGGAAACTCCCTGAAAGGAACGGTCAGGGCAGAAGGTGCCAAGAACTCTGCCTTGCCGATTTTGGCAGGATCCATTTTAGCGAGTGAAGGAACAACCCATTTAACGAATGTTCCGATACTAGCAGATGTTTTTAAGATGGAGAAAGTTCTTCAATATCTCAACTTAGAGACAGATTTTAATCAAGGAACAAATGAAATGATGATCTCTTCCGTAGAAGAAACAGGAACGACTACTCCATATGAATTTATGAGCCAGATGCGCGCATCGGTTGTTGTAATGGGACCATTGCTTGCGCGCAATGGATATGCGAAAGTCGCAATGCCTGGAGGATGTGCAATTGGACAGCGTCCTGTTGATTTGCATTTAAAGGGTTTTGAGGCTTTAGGAGCGACAGTAACAATCGAAGGCGGTCATATTATTGCAGAAGCACCAGAATTGAAGGGAGCAGAGATTTATCTCGATTTCCCAAGTGTAGGGGCAACTGAAAACATTATGATGGCAGCGACAATGGCAGAAGGCGAAACGATTATTGATAATGTGGCTCGTGAGCCTGAAATCGTAGATCTTGCTAACTTCCTTAACCAAATGGGGGCAGACATTAAAGGAGCAGGAACAGATACTTTACGCATCAATGGGGTAGACAAGTTGCACGGTGTTAAACATTCTATCATTCCTGATCGGATCGAAAGCGGCACGTTCATGGTAGCAGCAGCGATCACTGGTGGCGATGTCTTTATCGAAGATTTCATCGCTGAACATAACCGTCCCCTTATTTCTAAGTTACGTGAAATGGGTACAGAAATCGAAATTATGGATAACGGCGTCCACGTTCGCGGACCAGAACGCTTAAAAGCTACAGATGTAACGACACGTCCTTATCCAGGATTTCCGACAGACATGCAATCTCTCATGACAGTAGCACAAGTGGTTGCTGAAGGTGAAAGTATCATGAAAGAGACTGTCTTTGAAAATCGTTTCATGCACCTCGAAGAATTAAAACGTATGAATGCAAACTATGAGGTTGAAGGAGACGCTGCTATCATCCAAGGAGCTGTGGAACTTGAAGGTGCTGAAGTAATGTCTTCAGACTTACGCGCAGCAGCTGCTTTAATCGCAGCCGGCTTGGTTGCGAATGGGTACACGAGAGTATCAGGGCTCAACCACCTCGACCGCGGCTACTATCAATTCACTGAAAAGCTCCAAGCGTTAGGGGCAAATGTTGTCAGAGTGGATGACGAAGAAACAGCGGATATGACAGCACAAGAATTTGAAACATTATTTAATTAAGCTTTTGACATCATTATTTTTATAAATTGAGACAGAATGTCTAAAAACTAACGTGTTAGTTTTCACAGGAGTTAGTCCTAGTCATGGCATGCTGCTCTCAATTTTTTTGTTTTCAGTAATATCATACGCGTCTTTCTTGTAATGATTTTTAATATATTAAAAATCATTTATCGACAGAAATTTTTCTCGCAAGAGCCTGTCGATCGAGAAAATTGAAATGGATGATAATAAAGGGAAGTAAGTGTGTTAAAATAACATATGGATACTAAAAGAAACGGATTAAAGATAGTGGAGGTAGCAAGATGGCACAAAATATTGGTATAGATTTAGGAACAGCGAACGTTTTAATTTATGTTCAAGGGAAGGGCATAGAAGTTAACGAGCCCTCCGTCGTAGCAATAGATGCAAGTACACGCGATATACTGGCAGTGGGCGAAGAAGCTTACATGATGGTGGGGCGAACACCAGGGAATATTGAGATTATACGTCCTCTAGCGGGTGGTGTTATCTCAGACTTCGATACGACCGCGGCCATGCTTACAAGTTTTATTGAAAGATTAAATATAAGGAGACTTTTTACGAAACCGAATGTGTTGATCAGTGCTCCATCCGGTGTGACATCGATCGAACAACGAGCCATCATTGAAGCGGCAGAAAAAGCCAGCGGCGGAAAAGTTTATCTCGAAGAAGAACCTAAGGTGGCGGCTGTGGGGGCCGGTTTAGATATTTTCCAGCCTCGTGGGAATATGGTGGTCGATATTGGTGGAGGAACAAGTGACGCAGCGGTTTTATCCATGGGTCGTATTGTGACAAGTCAATCTATTAAAACCGCAGGCAACGCTTTTGATCAAGCTATTACTCAGGGAATCAAAAATGAATACAATTTAATTATTGGAGAGCGAACAGCTGAAGACATTAAAAAGAATATTGGCACTATTTTAGAAAATAGTGGACTTGAACCTGGAGAAGTTCGGGGACGAGACATGGTAACAGGCTTACCGCGTACGATTACTATCGAACCTAATTTTGTAAGAGAACAGCTGATGGGTCCGGTGTTGGAGATCATAGAGGCAGCAAAAAAAGTTTTAGAAGAAACGCAGCCGGAATTATCCGCTGATATTATTGATCATGGGATCGTTCTCACAGGTGGAGGCGCACTCGTCCATGGTCTACCGGAATTTTTTGCAGAAGAGCTGAAAGTACCTGTTTTTCTAGCAGAGCAACCTCTCAGCGCAGTGGTTCTTGGTACTGAAACCATGCTTGAAAACTTAGCTTAATCGAAGTGGTGGTGTTCAATGAATAATAAACTACTGAGAAACATCCTGAATATTTTTCTCTCTCTTTTGCTTATTCTAGTTATTGCCCTTGTGTTATTTATTGTAGGTCTGGTCATTGGGTATGGGGTCATAGGCAACGAAGCGATTGGGGATATATTTACCGGGCAATTCTGGTCAACTGTGACAGCGTTTTTTCAATAAAAACAAAGTGCGAGAAGAACCTTGTGAGAAGTATAATTAAAAATAAAACCTCTCTTTGGCGTATCGATATGATAGGCCCAAAGAAAGGAGCACTAAATGAACAATTACGCAGTCATAGGCAGAATAGTTAAGCCTGTTGAATTAAAAGATGTTGGCGCAGGGAAACAAGTGGTCAACAATACGATTGCTATCCAGCGTACTTTTAAATCAGCGAATGGACAGGAGGCTGATTTTATTCCCTTCCAAGCGTGGGGAAATGTTGGGGAACGTATAGCAAAATATTGTGTAAAGGGAGACCTTGTAGGCTTGATTGGTAGGGTCCAGTCACGGTCATACCTTAACCGCGAGGAAGAGTCCGTTTATGTGGTAGAAATGGTGGTCGAATCAGTTCGTTTTTTACAGAATAAAAATCGTCCAGAAACTACAATCGAATTAAAAAAAGATGAAACAGTTTCATAAAACAGCTTTTTGGGTCCAAGACTCTCAGATGAGGGTCTTTTTTTGTGCTCTTTCGATACGCTGTTTGTCACCTCTTTGTTAAAATACTTTGTTTGAACAATGGTTGAATAAAGTTTAAGATATAAGAAAGAGAATTCTAAAAGGGACTGACCTTAATGGAGGGATTTAGCTTGGACGGATTAACTGCAAGACCTAGTATTCATGCTGAAGTCTGGAATGCTATTACTCATGGACTTGCTACGATTTTAAGTATCATTGGAACTTATTTTCTGGTTCAAAAAGGGTTAGCTTTAGAAAGTAACCAAGCCTTAACCAGCTACATTGTATTTGGTGCTTCTATGATTATCTTATTCTTAAATTCCACGCTTTACCACAGTTTTAAATTCACTCAGATACGCGGTTTTTTACAAAAAGTAGACCACGCTTCTATCTACATGCTGATCGCTGGAACCTATACGCCCATCGTCATTCGCACGATGGATAATACGGTGGGCTACACCATCCTAACAATTGTTTGGATATTAGCTATCGCTGGAATAGGATACGAAGTGTGGATGACCAATCGTTATCCCAAACTGAGCACCTATCTTTATCTAGGGATGGGCTGGTTGGGTATATTTTTAATTTATCCCCTCACACAGGCTATGGATTGGCGGGGCATTGTACTGCTCCTTTTAGGTGGGATAACCTACTCGGTTGGAACGATATTTTATAGACAGAAACACAATCCCTGGATGCATGTTATCTGGCACCTTTTTGTGATGGGCGGAGCAGCCTTCATGTACTTTTGTGTTTACTTTTATACGTAAACTTATAGTAAAAGAATGAGAATAAGAGATGAAAACGAGGCTGGAGGAGACAGCGTCGTTTTTTATTATGCAAAATAAACTCTGTTTTCTTTTTTTTGTCAGCGTTGATGCTTTATAATAGAAAATGTATGATTTTAACATCCTTTTCTGGCGAGATGGGTCAGGCAGAAGAGAGATCTGTGTTAGAGTGATGTAATACTTATCAAAGAGCGTATTAAAATTATAGGAGGATCTGCATGACATATATAAGCGTCAACAATTTAGTAAAAGTATTTGGTGAAGGAGAAAACGAAGTCCGGGCGAATGATGGTATCAGTTTTGATATCGAAGAAAAAGAACTTGCCTTAATTATAGGTGCAAGCGGAGCGGGGAAGTCTACCTTATTGCATATACTCGGAGGTATGGATTCTGCAACGAGCGGCGAGGTGATCATCGATGGCAATGATATCGCAGAGTATGACGAAGAGGAATTAACAAGATATCGTCGTTATGATATAGGTTTTATCTTTCAAAACTATAACCTGATCCCGAATCTCACAGCTATAGAGAACGTTGAAATGGCTACAGAGATTTCCGATGACGCTTATAATCCTCATGAGATTATCAAAGAGGTCGGTTTAGAAGGGCGCCTGGATAACTTTCCAGGGCAGCTTTCTGGAGGAGAGCAGCAAAGAGTAGCGATCGCTCGTGCCCTTGCTAAAAAGCCCAAACTCTTATTAGCCGATGAGCCTACAGGAGCTTTGGATTACGAAACAGGGAAGCAAGTCTTATCTCTCCTACAAAATTCGATCGAAGACTATGGCGCCACCGTCCTTATCATCACTCATAACCGCGCCTTGACGCCTATCGCAGATCGGGTGATCGAGATCAGTGATGGGGAAGTGAGTAATATCACTGAAAATAACAATCCAAAGCCTATTTCAGAAATTGATTGGTAAAAGACAGGAGAATATGAATGAAACTTTCAGCTTTATGGAAAGATACTTTTCGAGAGATAAAAGGGACATGGACGCGTTTTCTATCTATTACGCTCATCATTCTATTAGGTGTCTCTTTCTTTGTAGGGATTAGTGCTGCTGGTCCCGACATGAAAGGGACTGTTAACGAGTATTATGATAATTATAACTTGATGGACCAACACATTCTCTCAACGGTTGGCATTAAGGATGAAGATGTTGAAGTGATGAATTCTGTGGAAGGAGCTCATGCTCATCCGGGTTATCATAAGGATATTGTGACAGAAGATGAACAATTGACTATGCGTCTTTATGGTTTTGACCCCGCCGCTGAAGAAGCGCTCAACGAGTATCGCGTGGTAGAAGGACGTCTGCCAGAAAATTCAGGAGAAATCGCTCTTGATTCAATGGAAGATATTACGAACCAATATGCGATAGGGGACACCTTTACTGTTTCCTTAGAAGAGAGCCCCGATGATACTGAAGAGTCTCTTGAAACTCAAGAGTTTGAAGTCGTTGGGTATGTTAACAGTCCCATGTTCGTAGAGAAGCCGCGCCGCGGAGGAACGCCAATAGGGAGCGGGATATTAGAAGGCTTTGGTGTTATTTCAAAATCTGATTTTAATCTGGATACTTATACTGAAGCTTACATCACCTATGACGAGCTCAACGATGTCGAGGCTTATACTGATGAATATGAAAGAATCATCGAAGATAAAAACTCTCAAATGGAGGAAACACTCGCGCCGCAAGCAGAGGAGCGGGGAGAAGAGATACGCAGAGAGATTGAAGGTGATCTAGACCAAGCACGTACAGAGTTGAGTGATGCACAAGAAACCTATGACAGTCTTCTCGCACTTTCTCAATTCGCACCTCTCCCTGAAGAAGCGCCTTCCCTCGAAGAATTGGAAAGCCTCATTACAGAAGGGCGGGAAAGTATAGACGAAGCAGAGAACGCTTTAGAAGACATGCCAGAAGCAGAGTTTATAGTCTCTGACCGTTCGGATAATCCAGGCTATCTAGAGTATGGAGAGAACGCAGATCGAATTTCAGCCATCGCTCGCGTTTTCCCCGTCTTCTTTTTCTTGATAGCTATTCTCGTCTCTTATACCACAATGACACGGATGGTTCAAGAAGGACGCGGTCAGATGGGTATTATGAAAGCCTTCGGGTATGACAACAGACATATTCTTACAAAGTATCTTGTTTATGCGGTATTGGCGGGTTTGATTGGAACAGTCTTGGGCCTTTTCCTTGGTTATTGGCTTTTTCCTTCTGTGGTTTATTTCGCCTATGGTTCCTTGTACAATACGCCAGATTTAATTATCCAGCAATACACTCCTTATACGATTGTTGCTTTCATTGGAGCCATTGTCGCAACAGCCGGAGCCACTCTTGTGTCGATGCGCAAACCGCTCAGCCTGTCCGCATCAGAACTCTTGCGACCCTCGTCTCCAGAGAGCGGCAAGCATATTCTCCTAGAGCGTATTCCTGCTCTATGGAACCGCTTGAGCTTTAAATATAAAATTACTTTCAGAAACCTTTTTCGTTATAAGGGAAGAATGTGGATGACCATTCTTGGAGTAGCCGGCTGTACCGCTTTAATATTGACAGGCTTTGGTATATCCGATTCAGTAAATTCCATTTTAACCAACCAGTATGATAAAATCTCAACTTATGATGCAGCAGTTATCATGGATTCAGAAACAGAGGACGATATACTCAATTCCTTTGATGAAGTTCTCGCTGATCAAGAAGGGGTAACAGATGCTTTAGGTGTCTATCAAGAAACCTATGATGTCCTTTCGGAAGCTGAAGAAACAGAAGAAACGATTATGATGGTGGTTCCAAGTGATGTAGAAAAGTTTTCAAACTATCGCCACCTGTTTGATGCTGAGACAGAAGAAGAACTCCGTTTGTCGGATGAAGGAGCTTTTATCACTCAAAAGATAGCAGAAGATATGAATCTCCAAACAGGAGACACTATTGAAATTACCTTCGAAGGAGAAGAAACATTCGAAGTTCCTATCAATGGAGTTGTAAAAAATCATATTGATAACTTTCTTTATATGACGCCTGAGGTGTATTCTGGGCTTATTGGAGGAGATGATCAATTAGTGAGAAACAACTATTGGCTGCAGACCGATGATGATAATGCAGAAGAACAGGAAGCGATAAGTCAAAGTTTGATGGAAGAAGAAGAGGTAGTCAATGTTACTTTCACGGATACTGTGCGTGAAGGATTCGGAGATACTTTAGACGCTTTAGACCTTGTCGTCCTGGTGCTGATAGCCGCTGCCGCTTTACTTGCTTTTATCGTCCTTTACAACTTAACGAATATCAATATCGGTGAGAGAATCGGTGAGTTGTCCACGATTAAAGTCTTAGGTTTTTATGATAAAGAGGTTACGATGTATATCTACCGAGAAAATATGTTCTTAACTCTCTTAGGTATTTTAGTTGGTTTTGGGATGGGGATATTGTTGCATCGTTATATTATTTTGACCGTTGAAAATTCAGTCTTAATGTTCGGTCGTACCATCCTCTTGCCGAGTTATATTTATTCTGCCTTACTCACTTTACTTTTTGCGACAATCGTCATGCTGGTTATGCACCGGTTATTGAAAAATGTGGACATGGTTGAAGCATTGTCAGCGGATGATTAGACGATATATGAGAAGATTAAATTTAGGAGGTTTTTTGTTGAAAAAAATATTGATAACAGGAGCGGCCACTTTATGGTTAGCAGGTTGTGCCTCTCCTTCTCAAAATAACAGTGACGAGCAAGCAGCTACAGAATCCACTGCTACCACTACTGAAACGTCCACAAGTGAGGAACTCTCAACAGAAGAAAAGGAGCAGCGCGCCTTACTAGAGTCTTTACCCGCTGAAGCCACACTCAGTGATTGGAATTTACTGCTTGTCAATAAAGAAGAAAAAATGCCTGAAGGATCAGAGGTTGCCCTAACAGAAATACAGCCTGAACACTATGTCCATGAAGATATTGTCGCTCCTATAGAGGAATGGCTGCAAGCGGGAGAGGAAGCAGGCCATCACATCTATTTTGGTTCGGGCTACCGTTCTATTGAACATCAGGAATTTAACTACGATTGGAATGTCGAAAATTATATGTCACAGGGAATGAACGAGGAAGAAGCGCAGCTGAAAACAGAAGAGTATATTGCACCGCCAGGATCTAGTGAACACCACACAGGTTTAGCTGTCGATTTATTAGACGAGGAATGGGTAGCGAACGGAGGCGGGTATTCTGAGGCGTTCGATGAACGTCCCTCGCAGCACTTTCTAGAAGATACGATGCAGGATTATGGGTTCATCTTGCGTTATCCACAAGGCAAAGAAGAAGTGACAGGGTATGGGTATGAGCCTTGGCATTTCCGCTATGTCGGAGAAGAAAATGCACGTTTTATAGTGGAGCACGAGCTCACACTGGAAGAATATTTAGAATTGATTGAAGAAAGAGAAACCTTAGCAGAATAAATTGGGAGATGAAAGGAAAGAGAGAGAATGGCGATTAAAAAATGGACCGAGGCAAGACACAGAAACTTTTTAAAACGTATCTACAACTTCACCTTTATTGTCGCGATACTTATCATCACGATTCTCCTTGTTATTCGAGTCATACCAGGTGCTGAACTCCCATTTTTTTCTTCTTATGAAGAAGAATTTGTGGAAGAAATCGCTCCTTATGCTCAAGAAATTCAAAAGGAAACTGGCCTGCATGCGAGTATCAGTATCGCTCAGGCAGCCTTAGAATCTGATTGGGGGACAAGTGCTCTGGCACAGAACGAAAATAATCTTTATGGAATTAAAGGGGATGAATCGGATCCTCTTTATGTCACAGAAGAATACGTAAATGGAGAACCTGTCGAAATTGAAGCGCATTTTAGAAGTTATCCTAATTGGAAAGCGTCAATGGAAGATCACGTTCGTTTGTTTACCGAAGGAACAGACTGGGATTCTGGTTTATACAACGAAGTTTTAGAAGCCGATACTTATGACAAAACAGCAAAAGAACTGGAGGCTTCAGGTTATGCAACGGACCCTTCTTATGCAGATAAACTAGTAGCTCTTATTGAAGAATATGACTTGCAGCAATATGACATATAACTGCATGCTTTATCCAGATCTAGCAGACGCCACAAACACTAAACGGACAGGAAAAGAAGGACAATTGAGAAAAAATCAAAAAAATGTTATAGTATCAATACTATAATGACCGATTTTTAATTTTATTTCATAAAGAATGAGTTCGAGGAGAGGATAATATAATGGCAGGCGATCCAGCAAGTAGTTCCCCCTTAATTGGGCAGATTATATTAATTTTTATACTGACTTTAATTAATGCCTTCTTTGCGGGAGCAGAAATTGCATTTGTTTCAGTCAACCATCAAAGATTAGAGAATGAAGCAGAAGAAGGCGATAAAAAATCGGAACGAGTTTTAAGATTACTAGGG
>JBHWPB010000097.1:0-6384 GCA_043424675.1 Carnobacteriaceae bacterium
AAGCAGCAAAACCAAAAAGACTGGCCGTCTTGCCTTCAATTTGTTTGATATAACTTTTAAGAGTCATATCAGGATTATATCTCATCTCCATTTGGTCCAATTCTCCAAGGAGTACAGCTTCCAGAACATTTCTATTGTCAAACACAGCCTCGGTGTCTTCAACATACTCTGCAAGGAGAGAAATTAAAACTGTGAAGAGATAATCTCCTGTATAAACAGCTACGCGATTGTTGTAATCTGCATTGAATGTTGTTTGCTGTCTTCTCAATTCAGATTTATCTATCACGTCATCATGAACCAGCGTTGCCAGATGTAAAACTTCAATCGCAGCTGCCACAGCAATAGAGCGCTCGCTTGTTTCTCTTTCACGAAAGCTTGAAAATAGTAAAGAATAAGCCGGTCTCAATAACTTTCCACCAGAAGAGATCAGACTCACTAATTTATCTCGAATCTCAGTGTTTTCAATAACTATTTTATCTTCAATTAACTCGATAACGCTTATTAAGTTTTTTTGAAGATACGGATATTCCTCCCACATAGGATGTAACTTCATGACGCTCTCCTCTGTTTGATACTAGGGTTAAAGGAGATGATATCTACCTCCGGCGCCTCCTCGGTATCGTCAGATGAAGCAGATTCCACTTGAACGATGAGTTGATTAGGCAGACATACAATGGTTTCTCCCACCCTCTCAACAGGCTGCATGCGTACACACAGTTGATCAGTGCAGTTTGCTTCTTCGATGAATATTTTATCCCCTTCCCGAACAATTTTATTGTAATGTTGGTGTTCTGGGTCTTCTATAATATATTCTTCTCTCTCACCATCATCGATCAGCTCCATCCTTGCCACTTCTTCTCCTTGATGACTTATACTTACATATTCTGTCGCTCCAGGGTTTGATGTCTGGATATAAACAAAAATCGCTAAAGGAAGAAAGGATAGAACCATTAATAAAACAACAATAATAATATCTCCCTTTTTGATCTGGTTTAAATATTTTTTCATGCTGTCTCTCCTTCTTTTTTACTCATTCCCTGTCTTTTACTTACTCTCTCTATCCAGTAACTTCTTCTTATAAGAAGCGAGATACCAGCGATAAGACAGAGGGTCTTGATAAGCTGCTTCTTGAAACATTTTCTCGATATGAGAGACATGTTCCAATAAATAATTCACTGCTAAACCTACAACCGCTCCAGCAATGATTCCAAAGAAAGATAAAACTGGAAGATACAGCATGACACTAAAAGATCTTGCTATCGTAGAAGCAACAATCAACTGTCCGACATTATGCATAATTCCCCCTGTCGCACTTATTCCGATCACACTGACCCGTTCAGGTCCTAAGAGACGAATAAGAAGCATAGAAAAGTAACTCAACATCGCCCCAGCAAAACTATAGAGGAAGGTAGAGAAAGTTCCTCCTAAGAGAGTAGCAAGTAAGAGACGAATCCATACCACGGCAAAACTATCTTTATAAGGCAGCGTAAACATAGCGACTAAGGTTATGATATTGGACAGGCCTAATTTAGCCCCAGGTGCAAACGGAAAAGGCGAAGGAAAAATTCCTTCTATCAAAGACAATGCGACAGCAAAAGCTGAAAGCAAAGCAATATACATCATTTTTGTTGTTTTAGACATAATACAACTACCCTAACTTTATTATAATATTTTTTTCTTGCTCTTTTATAAAATTTTACTATACTTTTTATTTTTTTTCACAATTTACTTTATGTTCCACAGCAGTAGTCCACATAAAAAGCGTAACAGTATTTTAACACTGTTACGCTTTTTTATCATTTTATTTCTCAAAAATCAGGCAAATTGTGCATTATAAAGACCTGCATAGAAGCCATCTTGAGCCATGAGTTCGTCATGGTTTCCAGATTCGATAACATCGCCTTGGTCCATCACAATGATATTGTCCGCATCACGGATAGTAGATAATCTGTGAGCGACGACGAAACTTGTTCTTCCTTCAAGAAGGTTATCAATGGCACGCTGAATTAAAATTTCAGTTCTCGTATCAACAGAAGAAGTTGCTTCATCTAAGATAAGAACTTCCGGATCTTGTAAGAAAGCACGAGCAATTGTAATCAGTTGCTGCTGACCTTGAGACAGGTTTGTCCCATCTCCAGTAATTTCAGTCTCATAGCCTTCTGGAAGACGTTGAACGAAATCGTGGACGTGAGCAGCTTTTGAAGCCGTGAGAATGTCTTCATCACTTACGTCTTTGGCTCCATACTTCAAGTTTTCCCATATTGTTCCGTTAAAGAGCCAAGTCTCTTGGAGAACCATCGAGAATTCGTCTCGCAGTTCTTCCCTGTCATAGTTTCGGATATCTTTGCCTTCGTAATAAATAGCCCCACCGCTTACGTCGTAGAATCTCTCTAAGAGGTTAATGAGTGTACTCTTTCCTGCCCCTGTCGGTCCTACCACCGCAATCATTTCACCTTCTTCAACTTGAAGATTAAAGTCAGTCATCAGAAGATTTTTCTCACCTTCACTATAGCCGAATTGAACGTGTTCGAATTCAACCTTATAAGGAGTATTTCCTTTATCTTCAACTCCTTCAACTTCGACCATTTCTTCTTCATCAAGTAACTCAAAAACACGCTCGACGGCAGCAATTGTCAGCTGTAGAGTGCTTGCGACGTTAGCCATCTGACGGAAAGGCTGGTTGAACTGTTTGACATATTGAAAGAAAGATTGGACGACGCCTATCTGAATATTTCCTCCATATACACCCAACCCCCCGATAATTGCAACTAGGACTAAACTCACATTACTTGCAAATGACATAAACGGGTTCATGACCCCGGCAAAAGCTTCTGCTTTCCAAGAAGACTCATTTAAGTCATCACTTAAATTTTCGAACCTTTCAAATTCTGTTTCCTCTTGATTATAAGTTTTAACAGCCGTGTGACCAGAATAGATTTCCTCAACAAAATCATTCACGTTTCCAAGTTCTTTTTGGCGGCTACCAAAGTAGCGCTGTGATCTCGGTGCTATAAAGGCAATAATGCCAATACTTAGTGGCACTGAACTTATCAAAACTACTAAGGTCAAGGGTACGTTTAAGAAAAGCATCGTAAAGAATACTGCGATAACCTGCACCACACTGCGTATAATTTGAGTTAAGGTTTGTCCAAGTGCATTGGAAATCTGGTCCATGTCGTTAACCGCTCGTGACAAAATATCTCCATTAGAGTGTGTGTCAAAATATGAAATAGGCAGGCGTCCCATTTTTTCTTTGAGATCTTTTCTCAAATCATACACGGTATGTTGGGCGACACGTGTCGTTAAGAACTGTTGCAGGTATCTAAATATTGCAGAAGCAATGTATAATAAAGCGAGCTGGATGATGATGACACGGATCGCTTCGAAATCAATAGGGTATTGGCCGATGACTGCACCGCTGTTCATTCCTTCTTGTATACCTTCATAAATGATAGTCGTAATATTTCCCATCACTCTTGGAGCTTGGGCACTTAAAATAACCGTAATCAGCGCAAATATAATAACAAGAAGAAATAACCACGCTTTATTCGACATATATTTTATAAAACGACGAATCGTTCCCCAGGTATTTCTAGGTTTACGAGCCAACGGGCCCAATTCTTCTTTTTTAATTTTTTTAGCCACTAAATCTCCTCCCCTTTCATTTGAGATGATACAATATCTTGATAGACTTCATTTGTCTCTAATAGCTCTTCATGAGTCCCTCGTCCTACAATCTGACCATTGTCTAACACGAGAATGGTATCAGCGCCTATCACTGTATTGACACGCTGTGCCACAATCAAAACGACTGCGTCTTGTGTCTCAGGTTTTAAGGCAGCACGTAGTTTGGCATCTGTTTTGAAGTCTAGTGCTGAGAATGAGTCATCAAAGATATAGACATCAGGCTGATTGATGATTGTTCTTGCGATACTGATTCGCTGACGTTGTCCTCCAGAAAAGTTTCCACCGTTCTGTTCGACTCTTGAATCTAATTGTTTAGGCAGGTTTTCTACAAAATCCTTACCTTGAGCGATATCCAAAGCGTGCCACATCTCTTCGTCCGTCGCATCTTCTTTACCGTACTGAAGATTAGAGCGAATAGTTCCTCTGAATAACTGTGCACTTTGTGAAGCTAGTCCAAGATGTGCTCTTAAATTCTCCTGAGACACTGATTTTACATCAAGACCATTCACTCTTACAGTCCCTGATGTTGCTTCATAGAGTCGAGGTATCAAGTTTACAATGGTAGATTTACCAGAACCGGTTCCTCCGATAATAGCTATAGTTTCTCCTTGTTTCCCTCTAAAATTAATATCAGAAACAGCAGGCTTTTCAGCCCCTGGGAATTGGAAACTCACGTTGTCAAACTCTAGAGACACTTCGCCTGTATCTTCTAGTGACAGCGGATCTTCTGGGTCATCAATTGAAACTGGCATCTCCAGAACTTCATTGATTCTTTCGCCAGCTACTTGTGCTCGTGGCATCATAAAGCTGACCATCCCTAATTGGATGACACTCATTAAAATCATAAAACTGTAGTTAACATAAGCAATAATCGTTCCGACTTCCATCTGTCCAGCTGCAATAAATTGACTTCCAAAAGTAAATATCAACACATTAGACAAGCCGATAATTAAAATAAAAGAGGGCAGCATAAGATTTGTAATAGAATAAGCTCTGATCGCATTATCTCTAAAGTCTTTGTTTACATAATCAAACCGGTCATTTTCATAATCTGTAGTGTTAAAAGCACGGATAACACGGATTCCTGTCAAACCTTCACGAAAAACTTTGTTTATGCGGTCATTTTTCGTCTGAATCTGTCTAAAGTAGGGGTTTGCCCATCTTAAAATTGCGAATAATGCTATAACAATAAGTGGCATAACAATCGCAAAGACAAAAGCAAGACTTGATTCAAGTCGATAGGCGAATAAAGTGGCTACGATAATCATCAGAGGCGAAATGATGACTAGACGTAATACCAACATGGTGACCAATTGTATCTGCATCACATCATTAGTTGTTCTTGTAATAAGGGTCGGTGTCCCAAATTTACTCAAGTCTTCAGCAGAAAACCGCATGATTTTTTGAAAGAGTAATTTTCTAATTTTATTTCCAAGTCCTTGAGATTCTTGTGCACTTCTCCGCACACTAAAGATAGCAATCAGAGCAGTAGTGATAGAGATTGCCAACATAATCAAACCTGTGCGAATGATTGCCTCGACATCTCCTGCCACGACTCCCGAGTTGATAAGTTCTGCTGATAAACTGGGTATCGACAAAATCCCCACAGCTTCCAGCAGAATTAAAAAGAAAATGATGAGGACATTTTTCGTGTCCATCAATTTCCAAAGTTTTACCATATTAATAATTCCTTCCTTTCTTTAATGTAACTGAGTTTCATTTTCGATTCCTTTAAATAACCAAGCAATTTTATTCTCGTAAACTTCGATGATCTCTTCAGTACTTAAGTTTTCTTCAAACCCATATATAACAGAACTTGATAAGAGCTGAGAAACCAGATTAACGAATTCTTCCAATCTGTTTTGTTTCTCCTCTTTATCGTCACGAGTATCTTCGAAATCTGTGTTGTGAATGTTCTCTCTCAATTCATCTCTGAATCGCTTGAGATGGCGATGCTCCACCTTGCGATTCATGTCATAATAGACACGTCTCATAAAGTCTGTCTGATTGGAATACATTAAGTAAGTGATAAATTCTTTTCCGTATTCTTCAATATAGGTCCTTAAATTCCCATCCCAATCTTCTAGCAAGCCTATTTGTTTCACACTTTCAAATGTCTCTATAAACCGATCAATCAAAAAATAATAAAAGTCATCTATGTTTTCAAAGTATTGATAAAAACTGCCTCTTGAAATAGAAGCGTCATCGATAATTTTAGAAACTGAGGCGTTGTAAAAAGAATGTTCTGCGAATTCTTTCAATCCTGCCTCAATTATTTTCTGCTTTTTTTCTTTATTGAGATTATAGAACGTTTCGGTCGGCACGACTTGTTTCCCCCTTCTCTTAGCAAATTTCACACATCCTCTATTCTATGTGACAACGTGTCATAAGTCAAAGTATGGGCTTATATGAATAAGATAAAGGTAGTCCTCCTTAATTTTGGCCTACAGTCTCTCTAACTTCTAGAAAGTGAAAATCGATGCTAACCACTTACAACTATCGTTGCTGAACCAGTTCCTACAACTGCTTCAATATTTTCTAAAGATGTGATGTAGGCACGTCCTTAAGGGCAGTTACTTAAACAGACAGACCTTTCTAGTTTCATAATCATTTTATTTCAATTGTAAGAGGAGCGTTTCTTGTAGAAGTCAAAAAGGTAGGTCACAATTACCTTGATAATAGCATATACCGGCACCC
>JBHWPB010000098.1:0-5582 GCA_043424675.1 Carnobacteriaceae bacterium
CATCTCGCGAAAGAATGAATATCAAGAACATTTCTATTGAATTTGAAGGAGATTTAGACCCAGATGGATTTTTAGGCAAGAATCCTGACGCAAAAGTAGGTTTTTCTGAAATTCGCACAAAGTATCATATTAATGCAGATAATACGGAAGAAGAAATTGCAGATTTCGTAGACTTTATTGAAAAGACTTGCCCAGTAGCAGACACGATTGTGAATACGCCGTCCTTTAAGAAGGAGATTCAAACCAAATAAATAAAAAGTAAATCCCTTAACTAGGAATTATCTACGTACAAAAAAAGCCAAGACAATCGTCTTGGCTTTTCGTTATCCAGAGATGATATCTCTTCTCTTCGGTTTCATAAGAATCTAAGTATGACAAGCAACAAAATCACTATAGATAGAAAAACTGGAATAATTTATATTTATTGGGACACTAGGATATATAAAATAAAAGTAAACCAATCACTCATCTATAGTTAATTAAGTGTACGCTTAAATCACTTTGTATTGTAATATTCTAACTAATATCCAGGAATCATACGTCTAAATTCGTTTAGGTATAGAAGTATAGAAATTTAATTTGTAACAAATAAAAATATGAATTCAAAATTGAGAGGCAAGCTGTACTGATTTCTCGACCGCAAAAAATTAAAACAAAATGGAGTATCTTATCTCCGATTGCATACGAGAGCCAAGACACTTTATTTGTTGTTTGATAGAACTGATATACTTTTTAGAATATTTCGACCTCAGCCTCTTCGACATAAGGAGAAATTGTATGAATAACTTGGGGACGTACTTTATTAAAGAAGTTTTGTAAGATAATTTCTCCTATTGGATAAGCCTGATTGTATCCTTCAGGGTGAAATTGAAAACCATAGATTTGTTTTTCTTTGTGTTTGATCGCTTGTACTTCACACATGACAGATGAGGCGAGTAAGTCGAAGTTTTCTGGAACACTCTTTACTTCCTCAAGATGATACTCGTAGGCCGCAAAGCTCTCTTCAACTCCCTTAAATATTTCATCTTGTTGGTGGAGGATTTCAATCTCAACAAATCCGTTTTCTCTGATATCTTCTTCTCCTTCAGAGACTTCGATCATCTTACCCAGCTTCGCGCCGTGTGCGATAGAAATGAGCTGGTGTCCCAGACAGATGCCGAGGATGGGGATATCCGTTTCGCGAATCAGTTCTAATTCAGCGGTATACTCTTCGATTGCCAAATCTCCCGCGTAGGTTAAGCGTCCCGTTAAATAAATCATATCAGGATTTATTGCTGTTATTATTTCTTTTGAAAGCTCTGTATAATGGAGAATTTCAAACTTTACTTCGGATCCTCGCGCTAAGGCTTTCTGTATCCTCGGTGCGAATCCTAAGTTATTTCTATTTTTCTCATTATTGACAATTAATACTTTCACCATTTTGCATCGCTTCCTTTCCCCTTTTTATTTTTAAAATACTATCTTTTCACCACTCCTGACTGGATTCAGAACTGATTTGAAAAGAGCTTTTTCCGGCATAACTGTTACAACTCTATCTATGGTTATAACAAAAACGTAGAAAAAGACTGTGGCATCTCAAAACGCAGTCAAAAATGCCTCCCACCTAAAAAGGTTAAAAATAAAAAATACATATCAATATGTGTTTTCGTATTTTGTAGGAGTGCTTATAAAGGCCTGCGTATTCCTCAATGTCTTCTAGCTTTATAACTGAATAAACTACGCACCGACTTGAGGCGATGCGCAGTTCAGATGTGACTTCTTTTGTGAAGCTTGTTTTTCAGCTTTTATAATTTATCATATTTTTAAGAGGAGAGCAATATGTAAAAAAATTAATTTAATTTGTTTTATTATGATAAATATAAAGCATTTCTAATGTAGGAAGGTCTATGTTAAATAAATGCTATAATTGAGGTACACAGAAGAGTTGTAACACTCACTGAAGAAAAGTTGAATCTTTGATGAGGAGAGATAGAGATGAAAAAATTTATCAATGCGAAGATTTATAAAAATGATGAGGCAAATGAAATTTTAATAGAAGATGGAAAGTTCAAAACGATAGGAAATGACCTGGAAGATGCGGAAGAAGTTATCGACTTAGGGGGACGATTGGTACTGCCACCTTATGTCGATTCTCACTTGCATCTGGATTACTATATGACGAGCAAAACCGATAAAGAAGAAAATGAATCCGGCACACTTTTTGAAGCAATCGATATCTGGAATGATTTCAAAAAAGGAACCACGAAAGAAGAAATGAAAGAGCGCATGTATGCTGCAGTTGAAGACGTTGTGGGCTATGGAACGCAGTATATCCGGGCACAGACGGACTGTACCGATCCCGAGCTGACAGGAATTAAAGCAGCACTTGAAGTGCGTGACGAGCTCAAAGACAAGGTGACGATCCAAGTCGTCGCTTTCCCTCAAAATGGAATGTACTCTTTTGAAGAAGATGGGAAGACAGGGCGCGACTTAGTGGAAGAAGCTCTGCAGTTGGGAGCTGATTGTGTGGGAGGTATTCCACATAATGAATGGTCAAGGGAGCTCGGGGAGAAATCGGTCAAAGAAATTGTTCGGTTAGCTGTAAAATACGATAAGCTTATTGATGTGCACTGTGATGAAACGGATGATGTACAAGCACGCTTTATAGAAGCCTTGAACGCTGAAGCGATGCAGGCAGGTCGTGCTGATTTAACAACGGCCAGTCACACGTGTTCATTTGGATCCGCAGATGACGCCTATGCTTTTCGAATGATCGGTTTATTCCGTCAATCAGGCATGAACTTTGTTTCTTGCCCGACAGAAAACTTGTATCTCCAAGCACGTCAAGATTCCTATCCTAAACGTCGTGGTTTAACACGGGTCAAGGAAATGGTAGATAACAATATCAATGTGGCTTTTGGACAGGACTCTATCGTTGACTTATGGTATCCAGCAGGTAACGGAAATCTTATGAATATTCTCGATAACGGCATTCACGCCGCACAGCTCATGCGCGTAGAAGATTTCCCGCGTAACTTCGACTTGATCACATATAATGGAGCAAAATTGATGAAGATAGAAGAATATGGGCTAGAAGAGGGCAAGCCTGCTAACTTTATCATCCTCGATGCGCCAGACGAATTTGAAGCGCAGCGCAACCGGGTAGAATGTCTGGCTTCTATCCGCGAAGGAGAATTCCTCTTCAAGAAACAACCACGGGCTTATGATATAGAAGTAAACTTATAAGACAAAAAAATGACTGCAGTGTTTCAGCTGCAGTCATTTTTATATATTCAGGTCTTCGTGTGAGAGCACCACACAATATTCTGGAAACCAGACGGGAAGTTCAGTGAACAGGGTTTGAATTCTTTGGGCGTACTTTCCTAAATTTTTTCGCATATCCTTCATGTTGTACAGATGAATCGTACACCCCTGTGCGGGTCGCTCGATACTTAGCTCGTCCCACAAACTATCAAGGTTGTTGCCCACTACGGTCTGAATATCGAACTGTTTTTTGATATAAACAACAGCTTGTTCCTCTTCAGTTAAATCGGCCCCATTAATATAGATATGGTTCATATAAAATCGATCCTCTCTATTCGAGCTGAGTGAAGCTTGCGTAATGATCATCTGTATAAAAGTAGAAGCCATCGTTAGAAAAAACGAGTCGTTCAGCCCCTCGGTGGCCTCCCTCATAATTCACATCGGCTTCATAATAAGTCCGTCCGGGTTCTTCAGGAAGGTGTCCTTCAAAGTTTCCGAAGTAATCACCACCGATACTCATACCAGGCACCACATCTTGTAAGTTCCCTTCACTCGGTACCCAGCCTCGGCTTTCTGCTTCTTCTTTTGTGATGTAGTTAGGAGGCAGTCCCCCATAAGCCTCTATATAATCAACCACTTCTTGAGGATCTGTGTAAGCCTGTTCTGCTTCGATCTGTGTTTCTTGGCTTTGAGAAGGGGCACTCTCTTCTATCAGAAAATCAAAAGAATCATTCCCTAAGTAACTACCTAAAACTATGAGTAAAACAACAAGGAAAGAAGAGATTGAGAGTCTGCTTTTTCTATTTTTCATGAGCGTCTACTTTCTGTTTCATTTAGTTTATCGCAAAAAGTCATGAGATGAAACTAAACGCGTTCCGTATTTTCTGCTGAATTCATCATCATGAGTAACTATTAAGATTCCAGTTCCACGGTCTGCTATCTCTTCGATGAGCTTTCCGACACTCTCTGCAGAGTCGTCGTCTAAAGCGGAAGTGGGCTCATCGAGACAGAGTATCTTCGGCTCCAGCATCATAGCACGTGCAATCGCCACGCGCTGTTTTTGCCCCCCTGATAATTGGTGAGGCATTTTATCAATCTGATCTAGAATGCCTGTGTCTTCTAACAAGGACTCCGCTTTTTTATTCAAAGCTTCTTCGGTAGCGAGCTTTTGAGCAAGCGGACCTTCTAATAAATTTTCCCGGACAGTCAGATTGGAGAAGAGGGCGAACTCTTGAAAAACGAGTCCGATTTGGTTTTGATAGGTGCGTTGTTCGCTCCTTGGCACATAGTCTGCTCTCATAGTGTCGGAATTCTGTTTGCAAAGAAAATCATCGTCGATCCGGATAGTGCCTGTATCAGCTGTTTCTAGATTATTAATCAATCGCATAAAAGTCGTTTTACCCGTTCCCGAAGTCCCGGTCAGCATGACAATTTCTCCATCTGACATCTCAAAGGAGTAATCTTTTATAACAGGAGTATCGCCAAATGATTTTGAAAGATTGGATACATATAATGACATGACAACTCTCCTTCCTAGAAGTTTTTCTTACTTTCAACCCAGTTTAAGACAAGGGTAACAACAGCTGTGACAGCCAGGTAGAGGAGGCCGACCCCGATAAAAGGTACCAGAGACGCATAGGTATTAGCGGCACTCTGTCCTGCACGGAGCAGCTCTGTTATTCCCAGGATGTAAACGAGTGATGTATCTTTTACAAGAGAAATAACTTCATTTCCAACAGAAGGAAGCACGATGCCGATGACTTGTGGAATGATAATCCGCCTGAACCCACGAGCTCTTCCAATGCCAAGCACGTCGATCGCTTCGTATTGATTTCTTGGGATGGCCATAATTCCGCCTCTGAAGATTTCCGCAAAATAAGCCGCATAGTTTAAGATGAAAGCGATAATCGCCGCATCAAATCGCTCTAAAACAATTCCCACAAAAGGGAGTCCGAAAAAGAAGAACATGAGCTGTAAGAGAAGCGGTGTCCCCCGCATGACAAAAATATAAGCTTGGATAAGTGCACCCAGCCATTTGGGAGCGTAAACACGGATCACGGCTATCAGAAACCCGAGAGGCAGACTGATAAGCCCTACGATAAAGAAAATGGTGAGGGACGTTTGCAGACCATCGAAAAGAGAAGGCCATATCGTTATCAACATATCAAGCATTGCATTGATCCTTTCTTAAGAAACTGATTCAGCTGCAGCCTCATTATCGAACCATTTTGCATAGATTTCATCATATGTACCATTTTCTTCAATTTCAGCAAGTGCCGCATTCAACTCAGCTTCTAGTTCTGTATCTTCTTTGCGCATGCCAACAGCAAAGAGTTCAT
>JBHWPB010000099.1:0-22252 GCA_043424675.1 Carnobacteriaceae bacterium
TCCTAAACGTCTGGTTCGAAAACCCATTTCTAAATTTTGAGAAGAACTTTGGCCCTTGACTTCAGACTCTAAGTTCTTAAAACGGTCGAGTCGCGCTTGTTGTTTCGTTCCTCGCGCTTGGACTCCTTCCCGCATCCAAGCGAGTTCCTGCTTGTACATTTGTTGATTTTTGTGAGCCTGGTCTGCTTCTATGGCTTCTCGTTCTGCTTTTTGTCTGACAAAGGATTGGTAATTTCCTTCATAAGAATGAAGTTTGCCAGAAGACAGCTCGATGATTTTATCTACCGTGCGATCGAGGAAATAACGATCATGAGTCACCATCAAGAGAGCGCCCTTATATTCTGATAAATAATTTTCCAGCCAAGAAATCATCGGATAATCAAGGTGGTTTGTGGGCTCATCTAGGATAAGGAGATTTGGAGACTGGATTAAGACTTGTGCCAGCATAGTGCGTTTAATCTGTCCTCCAGATAAATTTTCCATCTTGCTTTGCATTTGGGAGATGCCTAAATTCGTCAATATACTTTTAGCTTGAGAATTTGCTGTCCAAGCCTGACGCGTATTCATTTTTTCTTCAGCTCTAGTAAATTTATCCTGATTTTTTTTATTTTCTGAGTCTTTTTCCAAATCATATAAGGCTTGTTCATATTCTCTCACCGCTTGCATGAGAGGGGTATCCCCTTCATAAATCGTCTCTAAAACCGTTTTATTCGGATCAAAAACAGAATCCTGTTCCAGATATCCGATACGGTAATCTTTGGGTTTCTTAATATCTCCGTTGTCTGCTTTTGCCTTACCTGCGATGACATTCAAAAAAGTCGTTTTCCCTGTTCCATTAATACCGACCAGCCCGACATGTTGATTCGAAAATATAGAAAAATCAATATCATGAAATAACACTTTATTCCCATAAGACTGGTTTAATCCGCTTACTTTTAATTCTTTCACCATAATCCTCCAAATGATTTATTTTTTGGGCTGTTCTACATACATTTTACTGCTTCAATATACTTTTTAATTTCTGGTAATCTTCGTTGATTGTCTCTTCCAGAGAACGTTGATATAAAACGGCAGCTGGATGATAAGTAGCAAAAACGCGATAAGACTGTTCTGTTCTCCCGTAAGCTAATTTCTTCTCTCTGTCCGTACGATAGAGCGGCCCTTCGTAAACTTCCCCGTGATACTCTGAAATCTTTGCTTTTTTGTCGACCAGTCTGTGTAAAGCAATATTCCCTATTGTCACAATCAACGGAGGATCCAGCCTTTCAATTTCTCTGTCCAATACAGGAGCATGAGCGTATATCTCTGTTCTTGTCGGTGTGCGATTGTATTTTTTTAAGAAAGCCTCTCCCGTTTTTTTGTCTATCTTTTCTTTATATTTTAATGGGCGACTCTTAAAGGCACTTGTAATATAAATCTCTTCTCTGCTTATATTGATACTTTCTAAAAAGCGATCTAATTCTTTTCCGCTTCTGCTCGTAAAAGGAATACCTGTTTCAACTTCAACTTCTCCAGGTGCTTCTCCTACCATTAAGAATTTTGGGGAGAGTGAACCCTGTCCGTACAATAAGCCCTCTACTTCAAATTCTTCGTTTTTTGCTGTCAAATAATCTATTTCTTGTTGAGTTAATACGGTATCCATACTATCTCCTCTTTATCTATAAATAATAAGAATTTCATCATTTAGTGTAAGGCGATTAAGAACAAATTACAACTTTGTACCTCTGGCACCCCAATATCATAGTGAAGATTGACTGTTGCCTTCATTCAACTTATAATAAGTATTGATATACTGATATACATGGATGGATGAAAGTTAAGTTTTAAGGGGGATGTAGCCATGGAAGGTACAGTGAAGTGGTTTAATAATCAAAGAGGGTATGGATTTATCAAATACGGTGTAGAAGAAGAAATCTTCGTCCATTACACAGGTATTGAAATGGATGGCTATAAAACATTACAAGATAATCAAAAGGTGACTTTTGATATAGTTGAAGGTTCGCGAGGCCCGCAAGCGACAAATGTTGTCCCTCTTGAAGTTGCTGAGCCTTCAGAAGAAGCAGAGCCAGAGGACTAGTCTAAGGCTGTTTATACAACATTATAATGATACTCTCTATCTTAAATAACAATAACAAATATAGCTAGGACAGTGTGTATCCTAGCTCTTTTTAATTCGATAACTTTAAACGGAGCTGATTGGGTATGTTAAAAGTTTATACAGATGCTGCTGTCGATCCGATTAGCAGACTTGCAGGCATCGGAATTTTAATATCTGACAAAGACCTGCATTTACAAAAACATTTTGCTCTGGAGGGAAAATGGGACAACCACGAGGCTGAGATGGCCGCTATTCTTATTGCTGGCCACCTCCTATTAGAGAAAAACATCCAGGACCGCATCATCTTTCTCTATACCGATAGCAAGATATCTTTTGAGCTCTGGGACCAAGAATATACGAATAACGAAGATTTTTCTCTTATTCTTGAACACATGCTCAAGTTAAAAGAAAAATTTCCCCTGCTGATACTGGAGTGGATTCCGGAAAGCCAGAATCGCGGCGCAGATAACCTAGCCCGACAAGGCCTTCAAAAGAAAATCAGAGAATAAGAAAAAGGATACTGTCAGTTTATTAACTGAGTTCAGCACCCTGTTTTTTTATCTTCTTGTCGCCCAAAACTGGAAATAATCAGTTCGGATGGCCCCATTATATAGTTTTCTGACCTTAGTCGCTTTTTCACCATAGAGTGTCTCAAAATCTAGATAACTTGTGAGAATATATTTACTCCATGTTTCGTAGGGTCTGAATACTTCTCCCATTTGTCTGTAGAGTTCTTGAACTTCTTCTTTCTCGTTTATTCTTTCCCCATAAGGCGGATTGGAAACAAGAACACCATTGGTTTTATCAGTTGTGAAATCAGCCACCTGCATCTGTTTAAAAGAAATACTTTGACTGAGTCCGGCATGACGCGCATTTTCTATAGCAGACTCAATCATGCGGTGATCGATATCTGTCCCTGTAATGTCAAGCTCAATATCATAATCTGCCAGATCGTCGCCTTCTTCGACAACTTGGTCCATAATGTCCTCGGCTACCCATGGCCATTCTTCAAACTGAAAATCTCGTTGGAAACCTGGAGCGATATTATGCCCAATCAGTGCTGCTTCAATAGGTATGGTACCGGAGCCTGTGGTCGGGTCGTGAAATGGCATGTCAGGCTGCCAATTAGTGAGCTTAATCAAGGCCGCTGCCAGATTTTCCTTCAAGGGCGCGACCCCTTTACTCACTCGGTACCCCCTTTTAAAGAGACTTGGACCGGTTGTATCCAATAAAAGTAAAGCTGTATCTTTCAGCAGAGAGACTTCGAGAGGGAACAGCGCACCTGTTTCGGGCAGCATCCCTCTTTTGTGATACGTTTCTGATATCTTATCTACTATTGCTTTTTTCGTAATGGATTGCACGTCTGACACACTGAACAATTTCGATTTATGCGAACGTCCCCGTACTGGGAATTCAGCATCGAGCGGCAGATAATCTTCCCACGGCAGAGCTTTGGTTTTTTCATAGAGCTCATCGAATTCTGTCGCTTTAAATTCTCCAACTACAATCTTCACACGGTCAGCTGTGCGGAGCCAATAATTCGCACGAGCCACATCTTTCATTGTTCCTTCAAAACGCACACGCCCGTTTTCTACTTGTGTCTCATACCCTAAATCTCTGAGCTCCTCGCCCACAATTGCTTCAATTCCGCTTCCACATGTTACAATTAACTGATGTGTTGTGTCCATAGGAACCTCCTCTATCTGTCAATTTAATCTTTAAGTTGATTTATCTTAATTGATCCCTTTTTAGTATATACTAAAAAATTACATAAAAAAACCCTCCGTCTGGGAGGGTACAAGTAAACAAATTACTGTAAGCCATATTCTGTCATAAATAGGATGGAACCTATTCGAGATAATCATCTGTCTGCATCTCTGCCTTTTCCTCTGTTGAATTCCAGTTGAAAAGTGCCCCTACCATAATTTGGGTTTCTCGCTTGCGGGGTTTACCCGTTCCACCAGAGAAGTTTCCCACTCTGTATCGTCACTGTGGTACTTTACAGAATACTCGAGCATAGTAAATGACTAATACATTTACCTTAGCCGCTTTTTTCCGCCATCATTATAGATTTTATCCTATAAGCCTTTACTTATTTTTTCATAAAGCACAAACACTACAAGCATCTCAGCTCGTGCGAGTATGGACTTTCCTCAATCTCATCATTCTGAGACCGCGATTATCCGTAATTCGTTTACAACTATCTTATTATAGTACAATTTATTCAATTTGTAAAATAAAAGTGGCTAATTATTTTCTTCATTTAACTTAGATCCGAAAACTTCTCGTTCTAAATTAGAGATACGCTTCAGCATATCGAAATTAGAAACACGAGCTTGTTGTTCATTTGTTTTTCTGCGCTCTATACCACTATCAAATGATTCGGTCTCCGTCTGATTCTCAACTCCACGGTTTCTTTCTTTGAGGCGATTTATTTCGTTGTTTAACTTCTGATTTTCTTCCGTTAAATAATTTATTTCGGTGATAAATGCATCATAGTCACGGATAATAACATCTAAAAACTCATCTACTTCTTCAGGATTATAGCCGCGCATACTCTGTTTGAAGTCTTTTTCTACGATTTGTTTTGGTGTCAACTCTTGTTCCACTCTTCTTACACCTTCTCTTATTTATTTTATTCTTGACTTTTTCTCATTATATCAAAGAATTCACTATTACAAAACCATTCTCAAGAAAACCATCTCATTATATGATTAGAGTTTATATTTTCCTCACAGCTAGGTTCAGAACCTTTATATGGGACAACTGATATGGTAAAATTTCCTCTTAGTTCAGTCGTCTTCTTCCTCGTAAAATTGTTCTTGATTGACAATGTCTTGTAAGTCGAACATCGTAATCATATCCAGAAAATAATCAGAATCTTCTTGCCTCTTTTCAATTATTTCTAAAGCAAATTTCGGCTTACCTTCATATTCTTTATCATAAAGTAATAAGGCTCCATCAGTATGATTCACTATAAAAGCCTGATTCATTTTCAGCTGGTTAGGGTTCTGATAGGCTTCTTTTGAGGTATAATCAACGTATTGAGCATTGCTTTTTGCTTTTTCAAGAGCTGAGGTATTTTCTTCGTTCCAATTCTCGCCAAAATTGTAATAAGGAAAAAGAATAGCTATCTTCAGATCAGGATACTCGGCTCTCAATTCCTCAATAACTTCAACAGTCCAGAGCTCAGTGCCTAATTCTCCACTGATGATTACCCATTCTAAACCAGAATCGATATAGTATTCGAGCTGTTTTGCGATCGCTTTTTTTATGAATGGCAACTTTTCATCTTTACTATTAAAAATATTCATTTCATAGGAGCGGTAACCTGTAACATATAAATTTTTCATGGTATATATTAACTTTAATCCTCCCTTGTTTTTTGCTATAATTATCTGGATGTTGGAGAGTGATAGGATTGACAATAAATTATCCCGGTGGACGACCCTTCCATCGAAATAAGATTAACAAGAGGAAACAAAAGAAACAAACAAAGAATTTAACTTATGGGAATCGCGGAGAGCGATTTGAAGATGAGATTAATGAAAGTAATAAGTATTACCGAGCAAGACAGATAGCAATTATCCATAAGAAGCCTATACCCATCCAAGTTGTTGATGTACATTACCCGAAACGAAGTGCTGCCGTCATTAAGGAAGCTTATTACAGACGTCCCTCAACAACAGACTATAATGGTATATATAAAGGATATTACATAGATTTTGAAGCCAAAGAAACTAAAAATAAAACATCCTTCCCTTTTGGTAATCTCCATCAACATCAAGTAGAACACTTGAAAGATTGTTGGGATCAGGGAGGGATATGTTTTATTATTATCCGATTTTCTCAATTAGATCGCATATTTGTATTAGATGCCAATATCCTTTATAAATACTGGCAGGAGCAGTACAAAGAAGACGGTAAAAAATCTATTTCTCTTGAAACCTTAGAAGAGGAAGCTTACGAAATCTTCTATAGCTTCGCTCCGCGAGTCCCTTACATTGAAGCTATTGACCAACTGATACAAAAGAGGAAAGACGTGAAGTAAAGTGAAGGAGTTAATGATGAGTAATTTAGATCAGAATATGTCTCGAGCAGAAAGAAAAAAAGCTGCTCATAATACAAATAGTGGATCGTTATTTAAGACGATCATGAAGTTTATACTCGGAGCCATCGTTCTAGCTGCAGTAGTTGTAGGTGGAGTTTCTGCTTATTGGATTGTTACTGCTCCAGAAATCACTGAAGCTGATTTATATGGAACTCTAGGCTCTGATGTTGTAGATAAAGATGGAAATGAAGTCTATTCTTTTGGAGAACAGGAGAGAGATTTTATTGCACCGGAAGAAATCCCTTCAGTACTTGAAGAGGCTGTTTTAGCTATTGAGGATCAGCGTTTCTACGATCATATTGGAGTGGACCCGATCCGCATTGGAGGTGCAGTGGTTGCCAACTTTAGAGAGGGCTTCGGTTCTGAAGGTGGAAGTACAATTACCCAGCAACTTATTAAAATGAGTGTCTTCTCCACTACTGGAGAAGATCAGACCCTTAAGAGAAAGGTTCAAGAAGCTTGGCTGGCGCTGCAAGTTGAACAAGAGTACTCAAAAGAACAAATTCTCACCCTTTATATCAATAAAGTATACATGTCTGATAATGTCTATGGGATGGGGACAGCAAGCGAGCATTATTACGGTAAATCTGCCTCTGAACTAGAGCTTCATGAAGCTGCTCTGTTAGCGGGTATGCCGCAAGCTCCCAACTCCTACAACCCCTATGATTTTCCGGAACAAGCCAAAAGCCGTCGTGACACTGTTATCTATGCGATGCTAGACAAAGGGACTATCGATGAAGCTACTGCGGAAGATGCCTACGATGTTCCCATCGAAGAAGGTCTTATTGAACGAGAATTGGGGAGCGAAGATCAGTTAGTACTGGACGCTTATATCAAACAAGTTCTAGAAGAAGTTCAGACCAAAACAGATCTCGATCCTTATACAGCGGGTTTGACTATTTATACAAATCTTGACACAGAAGCACAGCACTTTTTATATGATGTTTTAAATTCAGATCAGTATATTAATTATCCAGATGAAGATTTCCAAGCAGGAATTTCTGTGTTAGATGTTGAGACAGGGAAAGTCTTAGCTTTAGGTGGCGGGCGAAATTCCGAGGGACAGCTCACTTATAACCGAGCGACAGAATTAGATCGCAGCGTAGGTTCCACTATCAAACCGCTTACCGTTTATGGTCCAGCTATTGAGTATGAACAATATTCAACTTATCATCAATTGGTCGACGAACCTTATGAGTACCCGACAGGCGGCGCAGTCCAGAATTATGATAGACGTTATGTCGGAAACTTGTCTATGAGAGAAGCGCTTGTTGATTCAAGGAACGTCCCTACAATGAAACTCTTTGAAGATGTCGGCCTCGATCGTGCAGAAGAGTTTGTAGACGGGCTCGGCATTCATGAACCAAATAATGGTGAGGGTCTATACTGGTCCAATGGATTGGGCGGCGAAATTACACCTATGCAGCTGTCTGCTTCTTATGCAGCCTTCGGCAATGGTGGTCAATACACAGACCCTTATACTGTTGAAACCATCGAACGTCAAGACGGTCAGACGATCGACTTAACACCTGAAACAACTCAAGCAATGTCGGATTATACAGCTTATATGGTGACCGATATGTTAAAAGATGCGGGAGAAAGTTATAACTATGCGACTCATCTGACTGGGCTTGTACATACAGCTAAAACTGGAACAACAAACTACTCGCAGGACGAGCATGCGCAATACGGAATTCCATCAGGCTACTTCCCAGATCGTTGGACGGCGGGTTACACTACGGAACACTCCGTAGCAGTATGGACAGGATATGACTATCGACATGAACAAGGAAATTATATGTCCTTCGATGAACCTTCTGGTTATGTGGCCCTTAATATATTTGGTGTTGTCTTAGACCATATGTCTCAAAAAACAGAAACTGGTGATTGGCAAGCTCCTGAATCTGTTGTGGAGCGAAGTGTGATTGACGGTTCAAACCCGCCTGTCCTTGCGCCAGCCGGACATAGCAATGCTATAACTGAATTGTTCGTCCGTGGCAATGAACCAGATCCAAGCCTCACTCCTGTGCCTGAAGAGGATCCTGATGAAAAGGAAGACGAGGACAATGATGAACTAGCAGCACCTTCTGGCCTCACAGCTTTCTATGATGAAGAAGGTGACACAGTTCAAGTACAGTGGGATGCTTATCCTGGAGAAAATGTATCTTATGAGCTGACAATAGATGGTCAAACTGTCGACACTGCAGAGACCTCCTATGTTTATGATTCACCTCCTGCAGGGAGCAATATAACTCTCTCTCTGACAGCGATTGTTGGCGGAGAAAATAGTCCAACAACGACAATTGCTCTGACTATCCCTGGTTCAGCAGAGGAAGACACCTCTGAAGAAGATACCAGCGAAGAAGACACAACAAGTGAAGAAGAATCGACTGAAGAGGAAGAAACAACGAGTGAAGATGACACCTCTGAAGATACCACAGAGGATACAGAAAGTGAGGATACCTCGACCGAGGATACAACGACTGATACCCAGCCGCCTCAACCGGAAGATACCAGTCCTCCTGAGTCAGACACCTCCCCTCCTGATGAGGAGGACGCTCAAGCGGAATCTGAAGATACAGAAGAAGATTAAGATTAAGATTAAAATTAAACTATAAAAAGGTAGGATAAGAAAGCAATCTAAGTGATTGACTTTCATTATCCTACCTTTTTTGTTGTAACAATTATTTGAATAAAGCTGCCTTTTGCCGTGCATCTTAATATAATTCTAAAGGCTGCAATGGGTGGATCTTTCGAGAAAATGCTAGAGCCAGAGGAGGCGCCAACTCCTTCTACTTACCCCACCTTCTCTCCTTCAGAGCGTTTTTTATCACATATTAGCTTTCACAAGTTCTACACACTCTGTATGATCGTGTTTTCTAGCTGGGCATTGGTAGCGTCCAAAGAAGATCATACGGTGGTGAGCTATAGACCATAAATCTTCTGGCAGCTTTTCCATCAGATATCTCTCTACTTGGTCGCGCGACGCTTCTTCTGGCGCTATATAGAACCTTTTAGAGATGCGTTCCACGTGTGTGTCTACTGCTATGGCAGGAACATCGAAAGCTACGCTCATGACTACATTAGCCGTTTTACGGCCTACCCCTGGCAGTTTCATCAAGTCGGTGCGATTATCAGGAACTTCGCCATCAAATTCTTCAACCAATATTTTAGATGTATTCTTTATAAACTTCGCTTTGTTTCTATATAAACCAATCGAGCGAAGATGCTTTTCTAAGCTTTCGATGGGCGCTTCCATCATTGCTTCCGGCGTCGGGTATTCTTCGAATAAAGTCGGAGTCAATTTATTAACAGCGACGTCAGTTGTTTGAGCACTGAGAATAACTGCTATCAATAACTCAAATGGACTCTCGTGTGTAAGCTCAGCCTGAGCTTCTGGAAATATTTCACCCATAGCTTCTATAACTTGAGTAGTATCTTCTGAAGATAATAATTCTCTATCAGTCATAAATCTTTCCCTTCTGCATTTATTTATCCTACCTGTATTCTTCAATCAATCGTCATCTATCCAACGATACAGAGGCACATCATTCTCATCAGATGTGTCTATTTGGTCTGGTTCCGTCCTTCTAAACTTATCACGAAAACGATCAGACTCTCTTTCTGCTTGTTCGAGAGTTCGAATATTCTTATTTTCCCAATTCAAGAGAATACGATCCATATATTTCAAACTATATGCTTGGTTCAACACCGCTTCACGCAGGGCCATGTTGATCAACTCCACACTATAAAGATCTTCGTCTAGCCACTGGCTGATCATTTCTATTTCGATAGGCGATAAGGAGCGCCCAAATTCTTGTTCGAAACTTTGATATAGTTGCCCGCGCTCTACTCGTTTTTGATTACGGTTATCTTCTTTTCTGTCTTGTTTTTTCATGACAATAAGTTTTTCCCATAACTGATCTAATGAATAGTAATCATTTTTTTTACCCTCTTCATCAGCTTTCGTCTGGATGGACAAGCACTTTTTCTCGATCAAACTCTGGATCGTTTGATAAATTGTTTCATTAGCAACTTGCAGGTTTTGAGCGATCTCCGACAAGTCAGGGAAATAATTACCAGAATCTTGATAAGATTTGAGCTGTAATAAAATTATAAGTTCTTCATTTGTCAGAGAAAGGACTTTATAGTAGCGGATTAATAAATTAGGGAGTACCGTGTGCCCTTGATTCACCCACTCTAAAAACTCTTTCAATATTTACACCCCTTGTTAAAATTCGATTATAATTCTTCGCCTGACGATATTATTTTCTATAAATTATCGACACTCTTAAGCCATTCTCCTGTCTCTAGAGCGACGAGGTAATAACCGATCGTACCGTCTGAGTTCTGGAAAGATATTTCCCAGATAGGGAGGTCTTCATCTTTTCCTATCCGTGTTTCAAGAATTTCAACATTTTCTAAATCAGACAGTGCCTGCTGCACGGCATCGTGTTCGGAAATAGTTTCTGAGAGAGGAAGGATGTCGATGTGCCCGCCTTCTTTTTGAATAATCGCGACAATGTCCTCTTCTTCCCCAGTAGTGCCTGTGACAGTGTAGTAAGTGTCTGTTCCGTTGTACCAGTAAAAGTTATCCGGATCCTCTAAATCGGCATATTTTTCAGCATGACTAAAGGCATTGTCTCGCGCGGCCCTATACGAACTCATAGACTGACCAAAAATTATAAGCACACCTATTATAAAAATACTTAAGATAGCAATCAATGTAGTTAATAATCTCTTCATTTCTTTATCCACTTCTTTTCATCGTATCATCGATCTTCATGTCTTCGGAAAGTAATCTTATTATTTTTCATCTAAGAAATAACCTAATTGAGGTTGAAGGTTCATTAAGTCAACCTCTTTAATCTGTACATCTTCTGGCAGAGCTTTTTGGAAATGTGTCGCATAACTTGACTGTACGATTCTATCATCTAAGACGATCATCACACCTTTGTCATCCTTGCCTCGGATAAGACGACCGAAACCCTGTTTGAACTTCATCATAGCCCGCGGCAGACTGTCTTCCATAAATGGAGAAAGTCCCTGTTCTTTCAGCCAGATATGGCGTGCTCTAACATCGATGCTCGCAGGTGATTCAAAAGGAAGCCTGGTGATAACCATGAGTCTCAAAGAAGGGCCTGGAAGGTCGATACCTTCCCAGAAACTGCCAGCACCCAGGAGAATAGTATCCGGCAGCCTCCTAAAGTTTTTCAATATCCGATTGCGGGATCCGCTTATACCTTGAGCTAAGACAGTCCTTCCTTTCACCAGTTTTTGCTCAGTCAACAACGTATAGACCTTGCTTAATGTAGCTTTTGAATTAAATAAAACAAATAATTTTTCATCAGTCTGAGAAGCTATTTCGTGAAGAGCATGAGCTAACTTTTCCTCATATTCAAGAGAGGTTATTTCATTGATAGATTCGAGCTGTTCTGGGACATAAACCCGTGTTTGCTCCTTGTAATCGAAAATTGAATTGATACGTTCAAATTTGATAGCGTCATGATGTATTTCTCGCTTGAAATGATCAATATTATCGTCCGTTAAAGCTAAAGTTGCACTGGCATAGACAATATGTTCTATTTCGTGTAAAGCATCATCCAGGATAAGATTCTTTTGATAATTCTTTTCGATAAAGATGATGTCCCCATTTTGGGAGTTTTCATCAGTAGCTAACCAAAAGCTTGATCCTGGGGTTTGATTGTGAAAAAAAGTAAGCAGCTGCTGAAACTGCTCAGTATAATCAGAAAAAGCAGTAAAAAAGCGCTCAAAATTGGCAATCACGCTCCGAATCTTAAAAGAATCATCGTAGTATTTTTTTAATTCAGCATGAAGCTTGTAATACCTTTTCTCTGTTTCTCTTATGACTCTTACAATCTGTTCTGCTTGTTCGATTGCAACTTCTGAAATATCGCTTGGATTTACTTTATAACTCAGTGTTTGGTCAGTAGAGTGACTGGTTTGTTCTTTCATGAAAAAATAATCTATCCAATCTTCTAAACTAAATTCAATGAAAGAAAGATGATGTTCCAGACGCTCCATGTCCTTCGCTTCAATATTTTGCTCTTCCAGCGTTTTCCATCCTTCTCGGAATAAAGAGAGACAGTCAGACTCTGAATTAATAAAAGAACGGATATGATTGAGAAAACGAGTTGGAGAAAACTTGATATTCTGGACGCGTTCAGCTATTTCTGGAAAATGGTGAGCTTCATCTATAATTAAACGACCGAACTCCGGCAAAACAGGCTCTTCTGATATGAAATGTTGACATAAAAAAGCGTGGTTGGTGATGATAATAGCCGCATGTTCTGCCTTTTTTAAAGCGACGAGGTAAAAATTATAATCTGCCCATTTTGATTTTCCCATCAAAGGAACTGATTGTTTCGTCCGTATTTCATCGAAAAAAGCATTATAGTGTTTGCTCTGTATAATTTCATTAAGATCCCCTGTTTTTGTTTCTGTTAACCAAACCAAAACCATCCCCATATAAAGTGCGTCTCCACGTGTAATCTCCTCTTGGTTTAATTTATTATAAAAAGCTTCAAGATCAATATAGTGCCTTTTACTCTTCAATAGCACGATACTTTTGTTAAAAGGAAGAACTTCCTCTAATTCTCTGACATGTCTATCGAGAAACTGCTGTTGAAGCAATGTTGTATAGGTGCTGATGACAATAGGCTTAGCAGCTGTCGCTTGATAATAAACAGGGAAAAGGTAACCTAAAGTCTTCCCACTCCCAGAAGGTGCTTCAAAAGCAATTTCATGACTTGGATCTTCCTCTGCGAAATATTCGTAAATTGAATTCATCATGACTTCTTGTTCAGATCTTATATCATAAGTATCATCAAAGAGACGAGCTTTATCTTCACTTGTCGCAGGATAGTCTATCTCCTGACTGTAATAATCTTCACTTTCTACTTCCTGCTTCTGCAGAGCCAAACCCTTCACGACAATATACTGTTCGTCTAAATCTGATTTTTTCGGATAATTATCTATGACCCTTCTTAAAAAATAAGAGGTGTCATATTTGAAGTAGCGCGTCAATTTTTCTAGTCTTTCTAAAGTAACCAGAGGAAGTTTCTTAGCTCTCCCAAATAACATAATAAAAAGATGAGCAGTGGCTGTCGCATCTGCTTCTGCATCATGAGCTTGATCCAGTCCTAAATGATATTCTTCATCTAGATCAGACAGACTGTATCCTTGTTGGTGGGGTAAAAGGATACGAGATAATTCCACTGTATCAATAGCGGGAATGTCTAAAGGTTCAAACCCTTCCCGTTCTAACTCATGGTTTAAAAAACGTAAATCAAAATGAACATTATGAGCCACAAAAATACAATCAGATAACAAGTTAAAAATAAAAGCTGCTACATCACTGAAATAGACAGCATCCTTCACATCTTTATTGCTGAGCCCTGTTAAAGACTCAATGTAAGGTGATATTTTCTGCATCGGATTTATTTTTATATTATAAGTCTGGATAATTTTTCCATTTTGAATAAGAGCGCATCCAAATTGAATGATGCGATCTCCTTTATTGAACTGGCTGCCTGTCGTCTCTAAATCGACTACAGCAAAATACTGCTCTTTTACCATGCTATCCACCTTTATTATGAAAATTTCTGTAACATCTTTTATTGACTTTTATGTCTCCGGACGAACACTTCACTTTCTTCGATCAATGCAGTCTCTTGATTCCTAACCTCACCCAGGACGACTTGTTTCTCTAAGTGAGCTAATAACTCTCCCAGCCAAGGCCCCGGTTTTCCCTCAAATTCTTTTAATATAACATCGCCTGATATACCCATGTCGCTCTGCGATTGAATAGGAAGGGTACCCCATTCTTTTTGTATCTCTGTGTAACGGGGGGAGTACCCTAAACTCTCCAGCATCTTTTCTACATGCAGCATCAGTGGCAGTCCGATTTCATATAAAGTATAGACTGTGTACGTGTCGTTCAAACGTTGAGTGAGCCCATAAATAACTTTTTGAGTTTCTTTGATAACCTGATTAGAGGTTTTCCACTTCTTCAGGAAATGCTGAACAGCTTCTTCACTTTCTGCCTCTATAAAATACAAGAGAAGACCCCATACTTCAATTTCAGAGCTTAAGGTCTTTTCTAATTTACCCATTTCTAACAAAGCATCTTTTTCTTTATCTAATCCGGGAAGATGTTGGTAGAGCTCCGTTTCTATTAGCGTAGGAATAGCTTTATTTCGAAATGTACCAGTCATCAACTTAATAAATTCTTCATGGATTCGTTCTATGGCTATTTTCTCTAACAAATAGGCATAGTTTCGAATGGCTTCTAATGTTTTTTGAGATATGTCAAAGCCTAATTGTCCTTGAAACCTTACAGCACGCATCATACGCAATGCGTCTTCGCTGAACCGTTCGAAAGGATCACCTACTGCTTGGATTCTTCGCTCTTTCAGATCTTTTATCCCCTCAAAATAATCAATGACTTTACCTTCTTTTGTCATCGCTAAAGCATTAATAGTAAAATCTCTTCTTTTTAAATCTTCTCTCAGTGATCTCACAAAAGAAACCTCGTCGGGACGTCTGAAATCTTTATAAGTAGATTCTGTTCTAAAGGTGGTTATCTCGTAACCTTCCCCGTCTTTTAAAACCATTACTGTTCCATGTTCGATTCCCACATCGACGGTCCTCTTAAAAATAGCTTTAACTTCTTGAGGCAGAGCACTCGAGGCTATATCGACATCATGAATAGATTTCCCTAACAAATTGTCCCTTACACTACCTCCAACAAAATAGGCCTCATAGCCATGATTTTCGAGTTTTTCTAGGATAGGTAGCGCCTCTAAAAATGGGGGGGTTAAATCAATCTCAGTCAAATCAATTCCTCTATTCTTCATTTTTTCGTTTGAAACGATTTTTGTCACGTGTGTTGAACTTTTCCATTACCATATCGAAAGCCTCGGACAGATCGATGTCCAATGAATTTGCCATCGTGATCAAAACAAAAAGAACGTCTCCTATTTCTTCTTCCATTTCTTTTTGTTCTTCGCTCTCTTTTTTCTTTTTTTCACCATAGTAGTGGTTGACTTCACGTGCTAACTCGCCAACCTCTTCTGTAAGGCGTGCCAACATCGCCAGTGGAGAGAAATAACCCACTTCAAATTGACTGATATAGTCATCTGCTTCTTCCTGCATATCTTTCATACTTTTATCTTTACCCATTGTCTACCCCCGCCCTTTAGTCACTTGATTGATGCGATAACTTGTACTCGAGTTCATGAATTCTTTCTGATAAGTAATCAAAACTTTCGCGATCATCATTTTCTAAAGCAAAATTGATATCCTCAAGTATCTGATTTCTCTGGGACTCGTAAAGAAAATTATCCATAGCTTGATCTGCTTTTTCTTTGGTAGCTAATGGAATAGTCTCATTCCAGTGATAAAATGGATTGTTTTCTAAGACGAGGAGATATTCAGAATTCATCCATGCTTGAGGAAATAAAATCTCTATATATAGACGTTGATGCCAATTCAAGCGAATATCATGAAAGGCTTGTTCTGGGTTATGGAACTTTTTCCCTTCTTTATAAAAAGTAAAAGGGTCCCCCTGCGATTCCATATCTTCAGTTAAGATGCGTAACCCGCGGCCCGTTTTGTCTACTTTTTCTACAAAATGAGTTTTATTCAGAACAATTTCGTGATTCAACAAATAATTTAAGATCCATGCTGATTCTCTTCTTTTCAATTTGTAATTTTTCAAAATAAATTGCAGAAAGTTTTTCTTCGCTTCAATAGTAATATTATTTTTCACACTCTTCCTCCTTTTTCTCTGTAATCAAGGCAAGTCTTCTCTCATCTGTAAGATATCTAAATCTTCAGGGTTAAGCTGCAGATACTTATCTATGACTTCATTTAACTTTTTCCACTGTCCATCTTCTCTCAAAAAATAAATATAGTCTTTCAAGAAATCGATACGATCATCAAAGTAGGCATAGGCTTTTTCAAAATTTTCTCCAGCTTTTACATATTCTTCTATCTCGTTGTACGCGAGAGCCTGCGCCCAATAGAAACGCGAATCAAAGCTGTCTAATCTCTCTGCTTCCGCAATGACCTTGAGTATTTTTTTATATTCCCCTTTATTGAATAATACTTGGATATAGGCGAGACGGTGAGAGAGATTCATAGGTTCTAATTCATTTGCTTCTTCATAATAAGAAACGGCTTTTTCGTAATCTCCCAGTATATTATAAATCTCAGCTGTTTTATAATATAAAGTTGAGTTTGTTTTATCGTAAGTAACCCCTATCAGTAATGTATCCAGAGCAGTTTCATATTCTTCTAATTTTTCATAACTGTCACCCAAATAAGGATAGATAGAAGTATAAGCGGGGTCAGTCTCCAAAACAAGTTCATAATTTTCAATTGCTTTTTCATATTCTTCTTGTTGATAGTAAGTCATAGCAAGTTCGAAATATCGATCGATGTTTTCTGCTTTGTCTAAACTTTTTTTATAATATTCAACAGCATCATCGAACTGTCCAACCGCGCTGTATGAGTTAGCGAGACGGGCAAATAGATCTACATTCGCTAGAGTATCCCTTCCTTGCTGAAGGAGTTGTTCATACAACCTCATTGCTTCTTCATAACGGCGCATAGAATAATATAACTCGCCTAAAGCAAACATTACGATAGGATGGTCGCCTATAATTTCACGAGCTTCAATCAATTTCTGTTCGCTTACTTCTGGAAGACCATGTACTTGATAATAATCCGCCTCGACCAGCAGCGACTGCACGTAATAGTCACTTCCTCTTGTTAACTCTTCTAGATATAGTAAAGCCTTATTATCGTCACCTTCCTCTATCGCAATTTCCGCCAGCAAAAGACGCATCCCGTCATTGCTATTATTTTTATCTAAGAGCTGTGTCGCAATTTCTTTTGTTTCTTCTAAGAAGCCAATATCAAATAAAACAAGAGCTAATTCCTGCAGCTGATCATTATCGTCAGAAAGAAGTGCCTGCTCAAAAAATTGATAAGCTTCTTCTATTTTTTCATTCTGTAAAGCATCAATCATCATTTCAGAATAAGTCATTTTTCGTCCTCCAGCCCTAGTAAGTTCAAATTTGTTTCGTCCTCAACAACCACATCAAGGTTTATTTTAACATACCAAAGCAGAATAAACATTTTCTGTAATCAAATAAAGCGGATCATTTTCAAGGAAATGAGAGCCGTTCTTCGCAGTAAGCTAGGTTTGAGAACTTCTCTCACTACCTCTAGAGTAAATAAAACACCTCCTATAAATTTATTTTAAAATAAATTTAACTGGAGGTGTTTACTTCTGCCTGCGAGACATAGTGTCTTACAAGCATCTTTTCTTTATTATTTAATTTTCTAGTCAGCTAGATTTTCTTTAACAGCGTCTTTAAGTCCTTTACCTGCTTTAAAAGCTGGAACTTTTGTCGCTGGAATTTCAATCTCTTCACCAGTTTGTGGGTTACGTCCTTTACGAGCTTTACGATCGCGTACTTCGAAAGTTCCAAAACCGATGATTTGTACTTTTTCTCCTTCTGAAAGGTTGTCTTGAATTGCTTCAAACACCGCTTCAACGACTGGAGTTGCGTCTTTCTTTGATAGATCAGTTGCTTCTGCAACTTGGCTAACTAAATCTGCTTTATTTGCCATGTGTCGTTCACCTCCTACAAAATTAAATACGAGCAGCTTTCTGGTCGCTCGCTTTAAATCAAATGACAGAATATAAATTCTTTCATTCCTAATCAAAGATAGCATACAAAGGCTGATATATCAATATATTTGTCATATTATTTTAATTTATAGCTGTTTTTTATATTATTTTCGTTCGCGCGTAATAATGTGGACAGGTGTTCCGCCAAATTCGAAAGATTCACGGAACTGATTCTCTAAATATCTCTCATAAGAGAAATGCATGAGCTCTTTATCATTCACAAAAATAACGAAAGTTGGTGGTTTAACAGAAACTTGTGTTCCATAGTATATACGCAGACGATTTCCTTTATCCGACGGTGGTTGATGCATAGCAACAGCATCTTGAATCACTTCATTTAAAGTGGAGGATTGGATACGACGATTTTGGTTGTCGCTGATTTCTTTTAACAAGGCAGGTATTTGATGTAATCTCTTTTTGGTTAAAGCAGATACAAAGATGACGGGCGCATAAGAGAGGAAAGGTAATTCTCTTAAGAGCTCTGTTTGGTATTCGTCAATAGTATTCGAATCTTTATCGACAAGATCCCATTTGTTATAGGCGATGACGATTCCTTTTCCTTGTTCATGGGCGATGCCTGCGATTCTCTTATCCTGTTCTACTATTCCTTCTTCCGCGTCGATAACAAGCAGAACAATGTCACTTCTTTCGATCGCTCTTAAAGCACGCAAGACACTATAATGTTCAGTACTTTCGTATATTTTCCCTTTTTTTCTGATTCCAGCTGTGTCAATCATGGTAAATTCATTGCCATCTTCATCTACAAAACTTGTATCTACTGCATCTCTGGTTGTCCCAGGTTCATTAGAAACGATGACGCGTTCTTCTCCTATAATTGCATTCACTAAAGATGATTTTCCGACATTCGGTCTCCCTATTAAGCTAAAGCGAATAATAGATTCATCAACGTCAATGTCAGTGTCCTTAGGAAAATGAGCAATAATTGCATCTAAAGCATCTCCCAAGCCTAGCCCGTGCTCAGCAGAGACAGGATAGGGTTCTCCTAAACCTAGTGAATAAAATTCATAGACTTGAGAACGTCTTTCTGGATTGTCAACCTTATTTACCATTAAGACAACTGGTTTGTCAGCGGTATACAATTTCTGAGCAATATCTTCGTCTAGAGCTGTCATCCCTTCTGAAACATCAGCTACATAGACGATGACATCTGCTTCCTCCAGGGCTACATCTACTTGCATTTCAATCTGCTTGTTAATCGGCTCATCATCTAAAGTGAGACCTCCTGTGTCTATAATCGAAAAATGACGGCCCAGCCATTCTCCTCGAGCATAGATACGATCACGTGTTACTCCAGGAACATCATCTACGATTGATAAACGTTCTTCAATAATCCTATTAAATAAAGTCGATTTCCCGACATTTGGTCGCCCGATAATTGCTACTGTTGGTTGTACCATATTTTCACCCCTTTATTTATATTTCTTTACAAAAAAATAAAACGACCCATGGATAAACCACAAGGTCGTTTTAAATAGAGAAACGTTTTTATTCTTTGTCGTCCTCTAAATCTCCAAGTTCTGCTAGCTGATCGTCTCCTAGTAAATCTCCAAGTGTAAATCCACCCGGTTCTTCTTCCTCATCTCTACTGCGAGATCTATTGCTGCTTTGTGATCCACCAGACTTTCTTTGGTTATCGTTTGAAGGAGATTGAGTTGCTTCTTGAGCTTCTTCTGGTTCTTCTAACGCTTTCATACTTAACGAAAGTCTTTCTTCTTCAGGTTGTACATCAAGTACTTCTACTTGAACTTCTTGACCCGGCTCCAACACTTCATGCGGTGTAGCGATATGTCTGTGTGAAATTTGTGAGATGTGAAGAAGTCCCTCCACACCTGGGAATACTTCAACGAAAGCACCGAAGTCAACTAAACGTTTAACCGTTCCGTCTACAACGTCGCCTGCTGAAACTTTATCTTCAATGCCTTCCCATGGTCCTGGAACAACATCTTTTCTAGATAGAGAGATGCGCTCATCTTCTACATCGACTGAAAGCACTTTCACTTCAATCTCTTCACCTGCTGTGAGGTAGTCTTCCACATTATCAACGTGTTCGTGTGCTACTTCTGAAATGTGGACAAGACCGTCTACTCCGCCTAAATCTATGAAAGCTCCGAAGTCAACAATACGAGCTACTGTTCCCGTAACAACTTGACCTTCTTCGAGGTTTTCTAATGTTTCTTCTTTTTCCTCTTCTAATTCTTTTTCTTGGATCGCTTTGTGAGATAAGATCAAGCGATTTTCGCTCGGCTCTATTTCAATGATTTCAAGCTCTAATGTCTTATCTTCATAAGGTGTGAAATCTTCGATGTAATCAACGTCAACGAGTGATGCAGGGATAAATCCGCGCACTCCAGTATCCACAACTAGTCCACCCTTAACAATTCTTGTTACAGGGGCTTCAATTGTTTCTCCTGCTTCATACTTTTCTTGTAAGTCATCCCATACCTTCTGAGCGTCCACACGTCTCTTAGATAATAAGTATCCACCTTGTTCTTTATCTGCGGAATCGCTTATAACCACGACTTCAATTTCATCGCCAACATTGACGACATCTGTAACATCATCGAAAGGAGTTGCTGATAGTTCTTTTGGTGATATAACCCCTTCTTGTCCGCCTTCTAAGCCCATAATAACATTTTTGTCTTCATCGATTGTTAACACTTCTCCTGTTAACGTATCTCCAACTTCAATCTCTGTTACTTCGCTCATAGCTTCTGACATTGATGGTGTTTCATCAACTACTTCTTCATTCTGTTCTTCTTGTGCATTTAATTCTTGTTCATTATTGTTTTCTGACATTTTTGTCCTCCTAGTGTCCATTTGTATACAGTATTAATTATAACTCATTTTCATGTAAATTGCCAGTAATTCTCTTTATAAAATGTTTACTCGAAAAATTATTAAGAGGAAATCCTTTGTTTGATGATGTTTTTCACCTTGTCGATAATTTCCTCCCGTGTACATTCTGTTGTATCAATCACTAAAGCGTCTTCAGCTTTTTTTAGAGGTGATACTACACGGCTCATATCGGTATAATCTCTCTTTTCTAAGCTCCTTCGGATATCGTCTAATTCGATTTCGTCATTTTTCTCTTTGTTTTCTAAATAACGTCTTTTAGCTCTCTCTTCGATGCTCGCTTCCAAGTATATTTTTATGTCAGCATCAGGTAAAACAACAGTTCCGATATCACGTCCGTCCATAATAACGCTAGCATTGTTCGCTAAATCCTGCTGCTGTTTCACCATGATATCTCGAACCTTTGCATGTTTCGAAACGTCCGAAACATTTTCGTTGACTTTATCGCTTCTCAGGTGGGAAGTCACTTCTTCATCCCCTAAAAAAACAAGTTGCAATCCATTATTTTTTTGGAATGTAATAGGATTGTCAACTAAGAATTGATGTATTAAAAGTTCATCATTTACATCTATATTGTTTTTTAAAACGCCATAGGTCAAAGCACGATACATTGCGCCAGTATCTATGTATATAAAATTAAACATTTCTGCTATTTTCTTTGATACAGTGCTTTTCCCTGATGAAGCAGGTCCATCTACTGCGACACTAATTTCCTTTTTCATGTTCCACTCCTTATATAACAACTAAAAGCAGGTTCCCCTGCTTTTTATACCACTCTTATTCCTCTTATTCTACTCTCAATACAGTCCCGACCGATACTTGATTACTTGTTATCCCATTAAGTTGTTTTAATTCTTCGGTTGACATACCATGGTTCAGTGCGATTCTGTATAAATTATCGCCCGGCTCAACTATGTAAGTACCATATTCTTGCTCTGGATCTGTTTCCGTCTCTGTTTCGGACTCAGACTCTGGTTCAGACTCCGGTTCTGCTTCCGGCTCTTGTTCCGGTTCAGGTTCTGGTTCTGGTTGGCTTGTTTCCGGAGTCGTCTCTTGGGTAGCAGTTTCTGCTTGTTCTGTAGAAAATGAAGATTGTGCTGCTTGTTGTTCTGATTGAACCATCTCAGATGATGTATCAGGTTCGTCTTCGACTCTGTCACTAGCAGTATTTTCTGAAGATTCTGCTTCTTCTTCACTATCATCATTGGCTTCTTCACTATCCGCCTCTGCTACCTCATTAGTTGAAATTTGAATCGCGTTTCCTTCAATTTCTTCGAACTGCTCATAAGTACGATTATTATTCCAGATAGAATAAAAAACAGTAGGTAACAGAATGAGTAGTAATATAACAATGAATATAGTTAATAACTTAGGAGGAATATTCTTTTCTTTTTTCTTTTTATTTACACGGGAAGGAACACTGTCTTCACCACTATAATCGGTG
>JBHWPB010000100.1:0-9888 GCA_043424675.1 Carnobacteriaceae bacterium
GCCTGCTTCACGAATACGTGCAGCACGTCCTGAACGTTCGCGTAAGTAATATAATTTAGAACGACGTACATTACCACGACGGATAACTTCAATCTGGTCTACACGAGGCGAGTGAACTGGGAATGTACGCTCAACCCCTACACCGTTTGAAATTTTACGTACCGTATAAGTTTCGCTGATTCCGTGTCCTTGACGCTTGATAACAACGCCTTCGAAAATCTGGATACGTTCACGTCCTTCTTCAACGATTTTTGCGTGGACACGGACTGTGTCACCAGCACGGAATTCAGGGATGTCGTCACGTAACTGTTCTTGTGTAATTTCTTCAATTAATGGGTTCATCTTTTTTCTCCTTCCGACAACTATTCTTAAACTTAAGTCCAGCGGAATAGCGTTTTTATGTTTTTACACTTAATCAGTGTATCATATATTATACTATTTTCAACACATATTATTCTTTTTCTTCACTGAACTCTTCAAGCCAATTTATTTCTTGTTCAGTCAGTTCTCTATCCACTAACAAATCAGGTCTTCTTTCATAGGTACGGCGCAGGGATTCTCTATGCCGCCACTCTGCTATACGTCCATGGTCACCGCTCATCAAAACGTCTGGCACTTTCATATCCTGATATTCAGGGGGCCTTGTATAGTGGGGATGTTCAAGTAAGCCGTCTGAAAAAGAGTCGTCTTTTGCTGAATCTTCATTCCCCAAGACCTCTGGAAGAAGGCGTACCACAGCATCTGTCATCACCATAGCAGCGAGTTCTCCGCTTGTTAAAACATAATCTCCGATAGAGATTTCATCCGTTGCAAGAATTCGAATACGTTCATCGTATCCTTCATAATGACCACATATAAAGATAAGATGTTCTTCTTGCGACAGATCTTCAGCGTAGGCTTGGTCAAAGGGTTTGCCTACAGGGTCCACTAGAATTATTCTTTGATCTGTCATCTTCGATTCAGTTTGAAGGTCTTCGACTGCCTCAAAGATAGGCTCTGGCTTGAGAAGCATCCCAGCTCCGCCGCCGTAAGGTGTATCATCTACACGATGATGTTTTCCTAAACCATACTCTCTAAAATTGTGAGTATGGATGGAGACCTGATCCGCTTCTTGAGCTCTCTTTAAGATAGATTGATTCAAGACTCCCTCAAACATTTCCGGGAAAAGTGTTAATATATCAATCTTCATCTGTATCGAGACCTTCTAACACATTGACAATGACACGATCATCATCTACGGCGACATCTAGAATGACGGATTCAATATTAGGCAGGAGTAAATCTGATTTCCCAGGACGTTCCACTACCCAAATATCGTGAGCTGGAGAAACTAAAATTTCTTTTATTTTACCTAACTCATTTTTTTCCTCGTCAAAAACTCGAAGTCCTACAATATCATGCATATAGAATTCATCGTCTTCGAGCTCGAAAAGTTCTGCTTCTGGAACAGCGAGCGTCCCTCCAATAAATTCTTCTACCTCATTGATATTAGTATAGCCTTCAAAGGTTAACATCTCTCTCTTTTTATGTTGACGGTGGCTGGTGATTACAAGCTCTTTTGGGGCTCTACCTTCCATTAAGAGGTAGACATTCTGCCCTGGAGCATAGCGTTCTTCTGGAAAATCGGAAAAATTATGGACACGCACTTCCCCTTTTATTCCATGAGTTTTTACAATTTTTCCAATTTCAATAAAATTCTCCATTTTTCCTCCTCATTGAGATAAAGAAAAAGCTGAAGAATAAAAACTATGTTCTTCAGCTTTTTCTTTAATTGTCATCATTTCCTATGGTTAGTCGTATACGTTTGGGACTGTCAATGTGGATACTGTATAAAATAGTACGCATAGCTTTTGCGATACGCCCTTTTTTTCCTATCACACGCCCAACATCTTCCGGATGTACATAAAGATGAAATTCATGAAAATCTTCTGTTTCTTCGAGTTCAATCTCTATATCCTCAGGATGTACCACTAAAGGCGACGCAAGGGTGCGAATGTAAGATTCTATATCTTTCATTTTAACAATCCTTTATTATTTTGCATTTTTTTCATTGTGGAATTTTTCCATGATCCCTTCTTTTGAAAGGATGTTACGAACAGTCTCAGAAGGCTGTGCACCATTTCTTAACCATTTCATAATTGCCTCTTCCTCAAGATTAATCTCTTTTGGTTGAGCAACTGGGTTATATGTTCCAACATTTTCTATAATTTTACCACTTTGGACAGCTGCTCTTGAATCTGCAACTACCATACGATAAAATGGGTTCTTTTTAGAACCTTTACGTTGTAAACGGATTTTAACTGACATTTAACGACACCTCCTTATTTCTATTTCACAAAAAGTAGTTTAGCATATAATAAAAGACCTGTAAAGGTCTTTCTCTTTACAGGTCTTTTTTATTTACTTTTTCTTTTTCTTCTTTTTTCTACTTCTAAAAAACTGATCGAGTTTTGTCCCTTTCTCTTTCTTAGGTTGTTTAGGCATCTTAGGCATGTTGGGCATATTCGGCATTCCCGACTGTCCTGTTAATTTATCGAGTTGGGAAGTATCGACGTTGCCTTTTGATACTTGGCTCATCATTTTTTTAGATTCTTTAAATTGTTTGAGCAGACGATTCACTTCATCAACAGAGCGTCCTGAACCTTGAGCCACACGTCTCCGGCGTTTTTGTGACAGAATGTCAGGGTTTGTGCGTTCTTCATCCGTCATCGATAAAACAATCGCTTTCGTCCAATCTAGTTCCTTAGGATCGATTTCCAGCTGGTCCATTCCTGGAAGATTACTCATACCCGGAATCATTTTAATTAAGTCTTCGAGAGGACCCATGCCTCTCACTTGATCCATTTGTTCGATGAAATCATTGAGATCGTATGTTTCATCTTGCATTTTTTGAGCTAATTCTTCAGCTTGCTGCTCATCAAATTCTTCTTGAGCACGTTCAATTAAAGTGAGAATGTCTCCCATTCCTAAGATACGGTTGGCCATTCTCTCTGGGTGGAAAGCTTCTATTTCATTCAGCTGCTCTCCTGTACCCACATATTTAATCGGAGTACCCGTAACGGCACTCACCGATAAAGCGGCACCACCGCGTGTATCTCCATCAATTTTCGTCAAGAGAACACTCGTGATCCCGATTTGTTCATTAAAAGCTTCAGCCACGTTTACGACGTCCTGTCCTGTCATAGCATCCACTACCAGGAAAACCTCTTCTGGTTCGATATTTCTTTTGATATCAACCAGCTCATCCATGAGATTATCATCAACATGCAAACGTCCTGCCGTGTCAATAATGACTAAATCATAATCTTCCTCTACAGCTTTTTGAACACCCTTTTCTGCGATTTCTACAGGACTGACTTGATCTCCCATTTCAAAAACAGGGATATCCAATTCTTCACCTACTGTTTTAAGCTGGTCAATCGCTGCCGGTCGGTAGACGTCTGCTGCAACTAATAAAGGCTTCAGTTTATTAGTTTTGCGTAAAAGATTCGCTAATTTCCCAGATGTCGTTGTTTTACCCGAACCTTGGAGACCCGTCATCATGAAAACAGTCGGCCCTTCAGCAGAAAGAATCAGTTCTTGATGTTCGCCCCCCATTACTTCTTTTAGCTCATCGTTTACAATTTTTACAACTTGCTGGCCACCGGTTAGGCTCCCTAATACTTCTTCGCCTAGGGCTTTTTCTTTTACATTTTTAATAAAACTTCTAACCACTTTAAAGTTGACGTCTGCTTCAAGTAAAGCAAGACGTACTTCTCGCATCACTTCATTAACGTCATCTTCAGTCACTTTTCCTTTTTTTCTTAAGACTGAAAAAGCATCCTGTAAACGGCTTTGCAATCCTTCAAAAGCCATATATTACCACTCCCTATTTATTGTATCAATCGTTCTATCAGAGCGATTAATTCTTTATCTTTGAAATAATGCTTTCTAGCATAGTCCATCAATCTATCAGCATCTTTATTTCGTTCTAAAAAGTTTCTTACTATTTGAAGTTTATCCTCATAATCTTCTAAGATAACTTCGGCTCTTCTTACCGTATCATAAACAGCTTGACGGCTCACACCTTGTATTTCTGCGATTTCCCCTAATGATAAATCTCCGACATAATAAAGGTTCATATACAACTGTTGTTTCTCAGTGAGCAACATTTTATAAAAAGAGAACAAGGTATTAATCCAATGTGTTTTTTCCACGTCCAAACCCCTAAACTTCTTCTACTAATTCACTGAATAGCCCGTAAGCAAAACGTTCGGTATCAAATCGTCTTAAATCGTTCATGCTTTCGCCGAATCCAACGAACTTCACAGGAATGCCTAGCTCTTTACCGATGGCTAAAACAATTCCACCTTTAGCGGTACCATCCATTTTAGTAAGAACAATCCCTGTCACGTCCGTTGTCTGCTTAAACTCTTTTGCTTGGATCAGAGCATTTTGGCCTGTCGTTGCATCTAAAACGAGCAGTACTTCATGCGGGCCATCTGGAATTTCACGAGTGATTACTCGTTTCATTTTCTCCAACTCGTTCATCAAGTTTTTCTTATTTTGCAGTCTCCCAGCCGTATCTACCATCAAGATATCTACATCTTTTTCTTTCGCTTTCTCAATCGCATCAAAAACAACCGCTGCTGGGTCTCCGCCTTTTTCAGTGGAGACCACTTCGGCATCGATTCGCTTGCCCCAGACTTCTAATTGTTCGATCGCTCCTGCACGGAAAGTGTCACCTGCTGCCAGCATGACTTTTTTTCCTGCTTCGCGATATTGATGAGCAAGTTTTGCGATACTTGTTGTCTTACCCACACCATTGACACCTACAAATAAAATAACTGTCAGGTCATCTTCTTTGAGTTGAATCCCTTCATCTTCGGGCATGTACTCCTCGTAGAGATTGACTAGTGTTTCTACAATCACTCTCTCTGCATCATTCATCGTGCTTACATTCTGTATCGCAGCTTCTTCTCGCAATTTATCTGATATTTCTAAAGTCGCTTCAAAGCCGACATCTGATTCGATCAGCATGTCTTCAACATCTTCGAAAAATTCTTCATCCACATAACGAAAGTTTGCTAAAAGTTCATTTATTCGGCGTGACAGGGATTTTCTAGATTTCTTAAGACCTTCTGCAAAACGCGCCGTCTCTTTAGGCTCTTCTATCACAGCTTCTGCGGGCTGTACTTCTTTTATATCTTCAACTTCTTTAATTTCAGCTTCTGCTTGACCAACTTCAGCTTCAATTTCATCAACTTCTTCTTCAACCTCTTCAATTTGTTCTTCTGTTTCGTCGAGCTCCACTTCGACTGCTGCGATTTCTTCTTCGACTTCTTCCGCCTCAGCCCCAACTTCTTCTAATTCAGCTTCTGTTGATGTGCTTTCAACAGTTTCTTCTTTTTCTTCTGGTTTTCTTCCCGTAAATACGCTTTTTATTCGATCAAATAGACTCATTGTGTTCATCCTTTTCTCATGACATATTATTTTAATTTAGTATGTGATCAATTTCTTTTAAGTGAACGGATACAAGAGAAGAGACACCGCGTTCTTGCATAACCACTCCATAGAGACTGTCTGCCTGTTCCATCGTCCCTTTTCTATGAGTAATCACAATAAATTGAATCTCATCTTCTTCAAACTGGTTCAAATAGCGGCTGAAACGTAAAACATTCGCTTCATCTAGAGCAGCTTCTACTTCATCTAGGATAACAAATGGAATAGGATTTGTCTGTATGATAGCAAACAATAGTGAAATCGCAGTTAAAGCTCTTTCTCCACCTGACAATAAATTTAAGCTCTGTAGATTTTTCCCAGGCGGCTGTGCTTTGATTTCAATTCCTGTCTCCAGCAAGTTATCTGGTTCAGTCAATACTAACTCTGCTTTCCCACCTCCAAAGATTTCAGGGAAAACTTCCTTAAATTCTTTTTCCACAGCATCGAAAGTTGTCTTGAATCGTTCTTCAACTTCTCCATCGAGCTCGTCCATCGTTTGATTTAAGTCATGTCGCGCATCATGAAGATCATCTCTTTGTTGGACCATGAAGTGGTAGCGTTCTTCTAATCTTTCAAATTCTTCTATCGCTTGAAGATTAACAGAACCTAAATTATCAATATCCTGACGCAAGTTTTCCAATTGCGTCCTATCTTGTTCTTCTTTGGAACGAGTCTTGCTTTTCGTACGGGCTTCTTTGACACTCATGTGGTAGTTTTCTGTGAGGTAATTGAGGAGGTAATTGAGTTTCTCATCGTAACGACCTGCTGAAATTTCCAACTGTTGAGTTTCTGTTTTCACCTTTTCTCTATCATCGCGTGATTTATTTAGGTCTTTATTATATTTCTCTTCTTTTTTAAGAATTTTTTTACGCTTCATCTGCAATTCTTTTTGTTGAGCCAACAATTTTTCTTTCGCGTCTTTATCTGATGCTAATTCTGCTTGCAGCTCTTCCAGAGAAAGTTCTTTACTGTAACTCTCTTTTAGCTTTTCTAATTTTTGGTGTTCTTCTTCTTGTTCTAACTTGACAGACTTATACTGCTCGTCAAGTAAAGATTTTTCTTTTTTTAACCCTGCGAGCTCTTCTCCGATCTCTTGCGTTTTTTCAGTGAGCTTTTCACGTTTTTCTTCTAAACTCTCTTTTTCTTTTTCATGATTTTTCCAAGTTTCTTCCGCTCTGTCCATTTGTTCTTTGATTTCAGTTACCTTAGCTTCAGTTCGAGCTTGGTTGTCATCCATTCGGTTCAGATCTTCAAGAATTTCTTTTCGACTGCTTCTTATTTCGTTAATCTCGAACTGTAAAGCTTGTAAGTTTTGTTTTGTATCTTTTATATAATTTCTCGCATTATCTAATTGACTTTTCAATGTGTTTTCTTCAATGCGACTTTGATCGCCTTTGGATTTTATTTCCGTTAATTTCTCGTTCAGCTGTGAAAGGAGCTCTTTTGCTTTATGGTACTCTTCCTCTACCTCTGTCAAATCACGAGCAGTTCGTTCATACGACTCTTTTAATTGCTTAATTCTCGTACTTTGTTGAAAAAGGGTCTGCTTGGAGTTTCTTTTTCTTGACCCACCGGACATTGAACCTCCAACGTTCACAACGTCCCCCTCTAAAGTGACTACTCGGTATCTTTGTCTGACTTGTTTAGACAATCTATTAGCACCTTTTAAATCACTTGCGATGATGATATTTCCCAGTAAGTTTTGAATCACATCTTCTATTTCAGAAGGGTAAGAAATTAAATCACTTGCTATACCAACGAAAGCCTCAGCGCTTTCTATCGTTTGTTTGACATTTTCCTGGACGGAGCGAGGTTTGATCGTCTCTAAAGGAAGAAAAGTCGCTCGTCCCGCCTTTTTTCTCTTCAAGAATTCGATTGCTTCCCTGCCATCTTGATCTTTTTCAACGATGATAAATTGACTAGAAGAAGCCAAAGAAGTATCGAGCGCTTCAGTTAAATATTCCGGTACTTCGATGAGCTCAGCAACTGTTCCTTTAATCCCTGATAAGTCTGCCGCACTCTTCATGACTTGCTGGACACCGCTGTAGTATCCCGTGTAATTTTCTTGCATATTTTCAAGACTTTCAATTCTATTCTTTAGCTTTTCTGACTCCTGTCTTTTTTGTTGAAGCACTTGCGTCAGTTGCTCAATCAAACGATTCTTTTCTTGAATCTGTGCGTCTAAGGAAGCATAGGTTTGTAAAAGATCTTCTACTTTCTTCTCTTTTTGATTTCGTTTTTCCCTTATAGCTTTTTCTTGTTCCTCTTGTTTTCGGTAATCTTCTTGTAAAGTTTCTTCCTCTTTTTGTATCCTCTTATAACGTGCTTCTAACTGACTTCTCTGTCTCTCTAAATAGTTCTTTTCATTATTATAGGCAGTTTTACTTTGTAAGGCATCAAAATACTCAGCGCGTAAATCTTCCATCAATTCTTCACGGTTTGTGCTAAAAGATTGTATGCTCTCTTTTAGCTCTTTTTCTTTTTTCTTTAAAATCTGATATTCGTCTTTTTTGTCTGAGAGGTTTTGAGTGACTTGGGTTCTTTTTCTTTTTACTTCTTTTATTTCATCTTTAAGTTTGTTGAAGGTTTCAGTTATTGTGTTTTTCTGTTCAGCTTCATGTTGGTTCCGTGTTTCAACAAGCTGGATCGTCCCTTCTTGTCTTTCAATCTTTTGAATCAAATCCAGATGTTCTTTTTGCAGAAAGTCAAGTTCCTCATCTGTTTTCTGTCTTATTCCAATTGTCTGTTGGCGTTGCTTTTCGACCCTAACTATTTCTCTTTCCAGCAGTTGTTTTTTAATAGTTAATTCTGATAATTGGACTTCAATATCTTTAACCTTTTGATATAAATCATCAATCTCTTCAACTGTTACACTTAAATCTATTTCGACAAATTTTTCTTTCAAGCTTAAATATTTTTTTGCTTTTTTACTTTCTTCTTCGAGTTTTTCCAGCTGGTTATTAATTTCAAAAAGGATGTCACGCACTCTATCTAAGTTGTTCATTGTGTCTTCTAATTTGACATTTGTTTCTGATTTTTGTTCTTTGTACTTTAATACACCCGCTACTTCTTCAATGATGCTTCGACGCTCTTGCGGCTTACTGTTCAATATTTCTTCAACTTGACCTTGAGATATAATAGAAAAAGACTCTTTGCCGAGTCCTGTATCTACAAATAAATCAGTAATATCTCTCAGCCGACATCTCTTTTTGTTAATGTAATAATCACTAGCACCTGTTCGATTCATTTGTCTGGTTATTTGAATGTTGTCAAGATCACTATTCAAGAAGTGATCCTGGTTGTTTATCGAAAGGGTGACTTCAGCCAAGTTTACTGGATCGAGCGTGTCTGTTCCAGAAAATATGATATCTGACATGCGATCGCCTCTTAAGCTTTTGGCTGAATTTTCTCCCATCACCCAGCGGATGGCTTCAATGATGTTACTTTTTCCGCTTCCATTAGGCCCTACTATCGCAGTAATGCCTTCCGTGAAAGTAATGGTTGTCCTCGTCGGAAAAGACTTAAAGCCTTTTAACTCTAATTCTTTTAATTTCAAATGTTAAGCCTCCTTCCGCTCCATTAAAGTACTGACACTCATTTATTGCATCTCTCTTCTAACTTTTTCATAAAATTTCACTCAGCTTGATTCCAAAAGATAAGTTTAGGATAATTGCTCTAATGCTTCTTTAGCAGCTGCTTGTTCAGCCATCTTTTTAGATTTCCCTGTTCCGACTCCTAACACGTCATCTTCAGCCAATACTTGGGCTGTGAATTGACGGTCGTGGTCTGGACCAAAGGTATCGATAATTTCATAACTGATAGTGATCTGTCCACTTTTTTGTAAAAATTCTTGAAGAGTCGTTTTGTAATCCATCCCATGTGAGAAAATATCTTCATCAATCGTTGGGTATATTACTTTTGACAAAAATCGATCAACTGCAGGCAGTCCCTGGTCGAGATACACCGCACCTAAAAACGCTTCAAATAAATCAGCAAGGAGAGACTCTCTTTTTCTGCCAGAATTTTTTTCTTCTCCTTTACCTAGACGAATGAATTGATTAAAACCACATGCTTTAGAAATTCTGCTTAATGTTTTCTCTTGAACCAGTAATGCTCTTGCTCGGGATAAAACACCTTCTGGATGATCTGGATATTCATGATACAAATAATCCGATATTAATATTTCTAAAACAGCATCTCCTAAAAATTCTAATCGTTCATTATCACTTTCCTCGTTTTCTAGATATTCATTCACATAGGATGAATGGGTAAACGCTTCTTTTAATAAGTTTTCATCTTCAAATTGAATATTAAATTTGTTGTTTATATATTTTTTCAATGTCTTCATTCTTTTCCCTCCTTTCTCTGGTATCAACTTATAGTATAGCCTTTTTAAGCACAAGACCG
>JBHWPB010000101.1:0-4542 GCA_043424675.1 Carnobacteriaceae bacterium
CTCTATGATGATAATAATCTTGAGCATGTTTATGAATGACTTTTAAGATATTTTCTTGTTTAGGAGCTTGATTTTCAGATCCCGCTCCTTTTATGATGCTATCGTTTAAGGGAATCTGATTAAGTTCTGCCGTTTTGATAACAGCTTGTGGGAAATCTATTCCCTCAATTTCCATAACAAAGGAAAAGACATTGCCGCCGCGTCCGCAAGAAAAGCAGTGAAAAAATTGTTTTTCTTCTTGAACACTAAAAGAAGGGGTCCGATCATCGTGAAACGGACAGTGTCCAAAATGATTTTTCCCCTGCTTTTTTAACTCAACATATTGTGAAACAGTACCTACAATATCACTTTGAGAACGGACGATGTCTAGAGTTTCTTCAGGTATCCACATATAGAAATTTCCTCCCGTTCTATGCTAGACAGCGTTCTTGCTCTCGAATTAGAAAACAAATGCCGCAGCAAGAAGCTAGCGGCATTTAATCATTCTATTTAGCTTTCTAATTGTAGCATAGAAACTCAGATAAGACAAATCTAATCGTCTCTATATCTTCATTTGATAACAAGATGGTCTACAGCTGCGAAGCTGTGAATTAAGCGAGAAAGTCTCAGTATAAGAGATAATCTGTTTTTACGAAGTTCATCCTCTTCAGACATCACCATGGTATTATCAAAGAAGTCTTGGATAAGAGGGGCGAACTCTTCTAAGCGCTCGTAGTATGTCTCAGAGTCTCGAATTTCATCTGCTTCATTTTCAAATGCTTCTAAGTGGCTGAAAAGCTCTTTTTCTGATTCGGATTCTAAAGCTTCAGTAGCTATCTTTACATCTTCTTTTACTTCTTTTTGAGCATTCTCACGCATATTCAAAACACGTGTGAGTGACTCGATAACTTCTTTAAAAGTTGTATCAGAATGATGTTCTTCAAGCGTTTCTGCGTTCTCTACTAATTTTACAAAGTTTTCTTGGTCAGATTTTAAGATAGCTTCAATCACGTCATGCTCAAAATTTCGATATTCTAACAATTGACGGACACGACTCTTCATAAAACGGAAAACATCCTCTAATCGATCACTTACTGATTCTTCAACTTCTGAATTTGGATAGCGAATAGTATCAGCGATGCTGCTTAAAAGCTCTTTAACGTTAAAGGACCAATCTTTTGCTTCTGTAATACGAAGGAGAGCATAAGCTTGTCTTCTCAATGCATGTGGGTCGTTTGAACCGCTAGGAATCATGCCGCCAGCGAAGAACATCAAGATATTATCTATTTTATCTGCGATCGACAAGACAGCACCGATGTCAGTTTCTGGAAGTTCCCCCTCGCTTGACCTAGGCAGATATTGCTCGCGAATCGCTTGAGCGACCTCTGAATCTTCGCCAAACTTGTTCGCATAAATTTCTCCCATCACCCCTTGAAGTTCGGAGAATTCATCGACCATCAAAGTTTCTTGATCAAACTTGGCTATTTCTGCTGCGCGTACAACTTTCTCTAATTTATTATCAGAGAACTCTAATTCTTCTCCTAATATTGTAACGATGTCTTGGAGACGCTCTACTTTGTCTTTCATCGTTCCAATTCCCTCATAGAAAGCGACTTTTTCAAGACGTTCATTAAAATCTTCAATAGATTCTTTTTGATCTTCTTCATAAAAGAAGACAGCATCTGCAAGTCTTGCTCTTAAGACTCTCTCATTTCCTTGGCGGACAAGGTCGATATTTTTATCATTCCCATTTTTAACCGTGATGAAATAATTTAAGAGTTTCTCATCTTCATCATATACTCCAAAGTAACGCTGGTGATCTTTCATAGCTACAATCAATACTTCTTCTGGCAGCTCTAAAAATTCTTTATCATATTCTCCAACTAAAGCAGTTGGCAATTCTACTAAATCGGTTACTTCATCAAGCAGGTCTTCATCTTTAGAAATCGTAAAACGGTGTTCTTTTTCTAAGTCTGAAAGCTGTTCTTCAATGAGTTTACGCCGTTTCTTACGGTCTGCAATCACCGACTCCTTCTCCAGTGCTTCTTCATAATTTTCAGGCTTTTCCAAGCGGACTGCTTCTCCTAAGAAACGGTGTCCACGAGACTTTTGGCCGCTTTCAACATCTAAAATTTTGAGAGGAATGACTTTTTCATCGAGTAAACTAATAATCCAGTGAATCGGACGAATGTATTCAAGGTTATAATTTCCCCATCTCATATTGATTGGGAAAGTCATACTTAAAATAACTTTTTCTAAATCTTTCAAGGCATCAAAAGTGGGCTGCCCTTCCTGAAAAGTATCGACATACACATATTCTTCGTCGCCTTCCTTTTCGAAGACAATGTCATCTACTGTCTTACCTTGTCCTCTAGTAAAGCCCTCTGCAGCTTTTGTCCAATTTCCATCTTCATCCACAGCTATTTTCTTGGATGGACCTCTCACGTGATCAGAAACATCTTCTTGCTTCTCTGCTAAATCAAAAACTTGTACGGCAAGACGACGTGGTGTAGAGAATGTTTTCACTTCGCCGTAAGTCAGTTTCTTGTCGTTGAGATATGCCTCAACTTTCTCTCCCAGCTGTCGTTCACTCTGTGGGATAAAACGAGCCGGCATTTCTTCTAGTCCAATTTCAAGCAATAAAGTGTGAGTCATGATTAGTTTGCCTCCTTTTCATAAGCTTCTTTTTCATTCTCATCTAATAAAGGGAAGCCTGCTTCTCTTCTTTTTTCTATAAATAATTTCGCTACTTCCCTGGCCATAGAACGAATACGCGCCAGATAACCTGGTCGATCTGTCGCAGAAATAACCCCTTTCGCATCAAGTAAGTTGAAAGTATGGCTGGTTTTTAAGATATAGTCATAAGCCGGGTGGACGAGTTTTTCTTCGATAGCTCGTTTAGCTTCCCTCTCATACTCTTTGAATGCGTCAAATAACATAGGAACATTACTGATTTCATAAGTGTAAGTGGCATGCTCAAACTCAGGCTGTTTGAATATTTCTCCATATTTGAAGCCCTCAGTCCAGACTAAATCATAGACATTATCCACATCTTGGATATACATGGCTAATCTTTCTAAACCATAAGTCAACTCCGCTGTCACGCTATCTACTTCAATACCGCCAACTGTTTGGAAATAGGTAAATTGGGTCACTTCCATTCCATCTAGCCAGACTTCCCAGCCTAATCCGGCAGCTCCAAGCGATGGATTTTCCCAGTTATCTTCTACAAAACGGATGTCATGTGCTTGAGTATCTATGCCTACTGCCTCTAAACTTCCCAGGTATAACTCTTGTATATTGGGCGGCGAAGGTTTCATAACGACTTGCCACTGGTGGTGCTGGTAAAGTCGGTTAGGGTTTTCTCCATAACGTCCATCATCCGGGCGACGCGAGGGTTCTACATAAGCTGCATTCCACGGTTCAGGTCCTAATGATCGCAAGAAGGTATAAGGACTCATCGTTCCTGCCCCTTTTTCTGTGTCATACGCCTGTAGAATCATGCATCCTTGATCAGCCCAATATCGTGATAACTTTCCAATCATCTGCTGCAACGTCAATTTATCGTCAGCCATATTTCTATCTCCTTTCAATTCTTCCTGTTTTTCAGTAGCAATTTCTTGCATGTTTTTTCAAATAAAAAAGTCCCTATACCCAACAGAGTATAGGGACGTGAAAACGTGGTTCCACCCTACTTTAAGCTTATCGCTTCTTTAAAGGAAATAGCTCCAAAATGCCTTCTCAGAAAAACCACTGTCTTATTCTCACCAGTCTAAGACTCTCTTTGAGTAATTTTTTCTGTTACTACTTTTCATCAACGCTATTTTTATTTTAATATGATATTACTTACATTTATACCATGACCTTCTCTTTCTGTCAACGCTTACAAACTAGTCAGGAAATCCAAGGGCTTAAAAAAGAGTCTGGATCACTTTAGCTACATCGTCTATCTAATCTTCAGGTAACCATTTTTCCATATCATCCAAAAACTTCTTGCTTTTAAGATGTATCCCTACATTTTCTTCGTATATTTTGTCAAGCACTCTTCTTATCTCTCTTTTGGTATCTGCTTCGATATTTATCTTTCCTAATTTTTCTATCTTAGTCACAGAAAATAGACGTAAGAGTTGGATGCTCCTAGGCGAAGCATGATAACGATGTTCATCCAGATGAAAGTGATTCTGGCAAAGTATCCCGTGGTACTTCGGAGAGTAGTCAAAGGCTCCTTGCGTTTCCCCGCATACTAAGCAGCCGCGCCATTCGGGGCCTACTCCAAAATACCTGAGAAGGTTTACTTCAAAAATATAGGTGATCACATCAGCAGGATCTCCTTGATTGATCTTTTCAACAGCATACTTAAATTGGTTAAAGAGTTCCAGTGCTCCTTGACCATCTTCAAGGGCTGCGTCGATAGCAGCCTCCGCCGAATTTGACTTTGGCGATGTGGCAAGGAGGATAACAGCTTCCGCAAGGGGGATACGTGCCTCGGGAAGTCCCAGCTGCAATGCGCTGTCAACGCAGGCTTTCGTCACCGCCGCCGCCATAGGATAGGCAAGACACTAA
>JBHWPB010000102.1:0-13983 GCA_043424675.1 Carnobacteriaceae bacterium
TAGAGAAAAATTAGCGACCACTGGAGTTGGAAAACCTGTCACACAATATCTTACAAAAATCACAAAAGAAGGCATTCCTATCCAGCTCTATGATACACGGGGACTAGAACTCAATCCTGATGTACAAAAACAAGTGAAACAAGAGATTAATGATCTCTATACTGAAACCAAGGACACAGAAGATGAAATTCATGTCGTTTATTATGTGATCAATGGAAACTCTTCTCGAATCGAGCCATTAGAAGAAGATATGATTCGCTCTTTCAGTGAAAAAATGCCCGTCATTATTGTCTTATCACAATCAATAGGCGAGCCAGCTCAAGAATTCAAAGCGTTTATAGAAGACCAACACTTGCCAGTAGAAGATGTTATCAATGTTATGGCAAAAGATTATCAGATAGCTGATGACTATATCATCGAAGAATTTGGTTTGAAAACGCTCATTCAACGCACCATCGATGTCATACCAGATGATGCAGAACGAGCTTTTAATAATGCCCAACATGCAGATATAGCAAGGAAAGCAAAAGCTGCAAGGAGTTGGGCTAAAAAATATATTGGATCTTCATTTGGTGTGGGATTCCTTCCTGTACCATTTTCAGATGCTGCCTTATTGGTGCCTATGCAGATTACTTTAATCGCCCATATTACAAGTATATTCGGAATTTCTATGGATAAACGGACCTTGATCAGTATTATCGCAGCGGTAGGGGGTACCGGCGGAGCAACCTATCTAGGACGCAGTATCGTAACCAATATTATGAAACTTTTTCCAGGAGCAGGTTCTGTTGCTGGAGGAGCGATCAGTGCTACCACTGCAGCGACCATAACGAGTGCACTCGCAATGAGTTATATTGAAGTCCTAGTGGTTCTATCTCGTGCTGAAAAAGACGGAAAAATTGGCGATCTTTCAAATATCGATGAGCTCATGCGGGAAAAGTTCGGCGAACATCTCTCACGCCGTAAAGAAGTGAATTCAAAAGAAGACTTAGATCAAATCGCTGATGAAGAAATGAAGGATATAGAAGAAAATATTGAAGAAGATGAAACGATAAAAGCAAGCAGCAAAGAGTCTGACGAAGAGCAAAACTTAATAGATAAAATTAAGGGATTTATGAAGTGGTAACCCCAACACCTGCGAGAAAAAGCGGGATGATTTCGACAATAAAAAATACGACCGTCTGATTTTGATAGTGAGAAGGTCGTATTTTTAAGTTATTCTGTCAGCATAGAGGATATTTTATCTGTCATATACAGCAGTTTTTCTAAAGCATCTTCTTCGTTCTCTTTAAATGTTTCAGTCGTCGCCGTAGCAGAGAGTGAATAGAGCAGCTCTCCATCTATAAAGATAGGAACAGCGATACTAGAAAAGCCATTGCCTAATTCTTCGTCTTCATAAGAAAAGCCTTGTTCTCTGATCTTGTCCAGCTCTTCGTACAAGACGTCTTCAGTCGTAATTGTGTTTTTAGCATATTGAATCCATTCAAAACTCTTGGTGACTTGTTCAAGTAAAGAGTCATTCAAATGGGCGAGCAGCAGTTTCCCTGAGGAAGAAGCATAGGTTGGAAAATAGACATTATGCTGGATGCTGACAAAGTACCGGGTGTGTACCGGGTTTACAACATGAACCGTTCCGACAGTCGTCCCACGAATCAGTAAGATACGGACAGACATCTGATGGTCATTGGCTAAATTCAGCATATCGCCTTCAATCAGATCGATGATCTCTGCCGTACGATCATAATCTGCCAAGCGGTATTTCTCTAAGAAGACCGTACCTAACCGATAGAGATTATCATCTTTGTTGTAGGAGAGGTAACCGTAGAAGACGAGGGTTTGGACGAGACCTCTTGTGGTATTTATATTTAATTGAGTCTGGTGACTTATCTCGTTAAGAGTCAGAGCAGGCTGGTTTTTTGAAAAACAATCAATGATCGCAAAGGCTCGAGTTAATGTTTGGATGAGTTTTGGTGGTTCTTTCACAGAATACCTTCTTTCCTTATAGTATTAGTCTCTTAATCATAGCATATGGAAAAAAAATCTGCATTGATTTTGAGAGTTCCTCTTCTGGAGTGAAAGATATGCTACAATAGTCAACAAAAGAATAAAGGAGAAGAGGATGTCTATGCAAAGTGAAGTGAACTTACGACCCATTCAAAAAGAAGATAACGAAAAGATGGCGCAGATTATTCGCACCGCCTTGGAAGAATACGAGCTGGATAAACCAGGAACAGCTTATTATGATCCGCAGCTGGATAACTTAAGTGACTACTATGACAATCAAGACCGTGCACAATATTTCGTATTAGAGAAAGATGACAAGGTTATCGGAGGTGGGGGATACAGTGCTTTTTCTCAAAGAGAAGATGTGGCAGAATTAGAAAAGCTATACGTTGATGAAGATTACCGCAGACAAGGGTTTTCAGGTCTACTTATTAAAAAGATAGAAGAAGCGGCACAAAAAGATGAATATCAAAATTTATATATTGAAACATCGAAAGTACTAGATGCAGCGAACCTCATCTATGTACATTATGGATATCAGAGCAGAGATGAAGCATTAGAAGGAAGCGAACACGAAGCGATGGACCGTTTTTTTATAAAAAAATTATAAAGAACAGAGGGGTTCTATGAACTTTATTATTGTGCAACCCAACATTCCTGAAAATTTTGAATTGTTTACTGTCCGCTTACATGAGCAGGGCATCACGACCTTAGGCATAGGCGATACGCCGTATGACGAATTATCGGAAAGGATGCGCACTCACTTAGAAGAATATTATTATGTCGACTCACTTTCAGACTACGATGCAATGTTTAAAGCGGTTGCCTTTCTGTCATTTAAGCACGGTAAAATCGATCGGTTGGAATCCTTCGATGAATATTGGCTGGAGCTGGATGCTTCATTGCGGAAAGATTTTAATATCTTCGGACTCAAAACAGAAGACATGAAAGCCATCAAATTAAAAAGTCATATGAAAAAAGTATTTAGAGAACATAACATTCCAGTCGCCGAAGGATCCATGTTTTCTGATAGAAAAGAAGCAAAAACAATCATTCAAAAATTAAAATATCCTGTTATTGTGAAACCTGATAGCGGAGTAGGGGCAAGTTATACTTACAAATTAGAGAATCAAGAGGATCTGGATGCCTTCTTTGAAATGAAACCGGAGAGCATGACTTTTATCATGGAAGAATTTATATCAGGTGATGTAGAAACCTTTGATGGATTGACCAATCAGAAGGGAGAAATAGTCTTTTCAAGCTCTCTCCAGTATGGAGAAACTCCTCTCGATCTCGCTTCAGGGTTAGTGGATAATTATTTTCTTGTTCCTCAAAAACCAAAAGATGATGTAAGAAAATTAGGAGAAAAGATTGTCCAAGCTTTCCGTATCGAAGAACGTTTTTTCCATATTGAATTTTTCCGTCTCGAAAATGGAGATTTAATAGTACTTGAAATAAATTTCCGACCAGCTGGAGGACCTTCTTTAGATTTAGTGAATTATGCTTATAGTATGGATATATACGAAACTTATGCGAATCTAGTTTCAGGTAGAGAAAGCAATCTCAAAGAAGAGGCTGAATTTGTTTCTGGTTATGTTTCCAGACAACATGACAGACACTATCGACACTCTCATAAGGATATTTTGAATCGCTATCATGATTTTATTGTGGAGATAGTAGATGTGCCGTCTTCTTACCGTTCGATGATGGGAGATAAGGGATACACGCTTAAAGTTTTGGATGAACCTTTGTTTTATGAAATTTCAAATTATATTTTAGAATGAAAAGAAACCCTGCAGTGAGCGTTTGAAAAGCTCTCAGCAGGGTTTTTATTTTGCAATTAATCTCGCGACATATTTTTAATCCGCAGGAACGACAACAGTATCTGCGAAAAAATCTCCCAGATGTTGTTTTTTGTCCGTAAAAGCAGCCATGATGTAAATGATAGGGAATGTATAGAGAACATGACGCATCGCCCCTTCACGAACCAGAATATCACCTAGATCGAGAGAGTAACCGTCTAACTGAACGACTCTGATTTTGCAGATCATCTTCCCTATAGTTTGTCCTTGAGTAAAATAATTCATTAAAATGAAGTAAGCGAGCAGTACGATTACTTCCACAAGAAGGATTAAAACCGGCTGTTCACCAAAAAGTCTTGTTATCGGAAAAAGGAATATCCTTTGCAGACTTGAAACAACGATCAAGTCTATCAGATAAGCGAAAAACCTTCTCCAAAACCCTACATAAGGAATAGGGTCATGTTCTCTCTCGTGTTTTTCATATAACTCATCAAAATAATTAATCGTCCGGTTGTCTTGAGTGTTTTCATTCTCCATCGTAACCACCGCCGTAAAGATATTGAGGTTTGGGCTGATTATAATCTGTCATAAGTTTCGATAAGATCTGTAGGTCTGAAGAGTCTGATTTTTTAGCACCAGGACTTTCGATACCGAATAAAGAGAAGAAGTCTTGTCCTGTGCGACGAATACTGACGATAGCAGGATTATCCACACCCATTTCTTGAGCCATATCTTCTTGGGCTATGTCTCTATATCCCAGCTTATCAACCAGCCCATTTTCAACAGCTTCTTCGCCGAGAAAGACTCGCCCGTCAGCGAGCTCTAAAATGTCCTCTCGCGGTAGATCTCGGCCTTCATCGATCACATCAATAAAGCCTTGAAACATTGTGTCCAGCATATTATCAAGATATTCTTCTTCAGCTTCTGTGCTTTCTCTGAAGCTGGATGGAGAATCTTTAAATTCTCCAGATTTTATCACTTCCATATCGATGCCATACTCTTCCAGCAATCCTGATATATTAGCATAAGACATAATGACTCCGATAGAGCCTGTCATAGTCTCCTCAGTGGCATAAATGTTGTCTGCTAAAGCTGAAACATAGTAACCGCCGCTTGCAGCCATCGCGCCCATAGAACTATAAATCGGGATGTCTCTTTCTTCTTGAAGCGTTCGGATACGATCTGAAATTTCACGACTTTCATAAACGCCGCCCCCCGGTGTATCTACATCTAAAATAACACCAGCGATACTCTCATCTTCCAGAGCAGCATCTAAAGCAGTAAGAACAGCTTGATGGTTATAGCCCCCACTTGTAAAGGGATCTGTAGTAGTTGTGTCCATAATCACACCGTGGATTGGAACAACCAAAATTTTTTGGGTCATATCTCCAGGTTCCAGCACAACTTCATCCACTAAGTTCTGAGCTAAGGGTAAGGAATCGAACACACTGCGCGCTTCTTCTTCCTCCACATTATCATCTCTCAAAGTAAAAAGTGAGAGTACAAAAACGATAACAGCAAGAGCAATAGCGACCCAGCGTTTGGTGGAACTATTATTATTCATATCTTATCCTCCTTTTCTTTCGTATTGTATCAGGAATTTCAAGTAAAGTATTGCCTTATTATTACTAAAGTCACAGCTCTTTGTTTTCTAAAATATAAGCCTCGCATGGTATAATTAAAGTAAGAAGGGGAGGAGTTTCCATAAGGAGGAGAGAAAGATGAATGCTGTCCGGAAATATGTCGAGAGTATGTTTATCGGTCTGCCGAATGAACCAGAAGCTCAAGCGTTGAAAGAAAGTGTTATTCAAAAAAGTATGGAACGCTATGAGGAATTATTGTTAAACGGCCTGCCTCCCCAAGAAGCACTCGCGCAACTTATTATAGAACTGGAAGCTGAAGAAGAAGAGATCCTGGCTCCTTACCATAGAGAACAAGAGCAATATAACTTGACCGAAGAATGGATGACATTGGATGAGGCACAAACATTTATTGCGAGAAACAGAAAGGAAAGCAGAAGAATTGGCCTCGCTGTCCTGTTTATTTTACTCTCAGTTGGTTTAATTCCAACTTTCGCTCTCTTTAACCTTGCTGAGCTTGCTGTTGCATTAATGTTAGTCGTTATAGCTTTTTCTGTCAGCATGATGATTATGGCTGGGATGAGAGTTGGCGATCAGTTTGAAAATGATATCTATATAGAAACGGTTTTATCGGATGAGGATTACTTTATTCTCCAGCAAGAATTCCGAACGTTCAAAAGTAAAGAAAGCTATCGAATTGCTTTAGGTGTCGCCTTGTGTATCCTTTCTGTAGTTCCATTACTAACTTTTTCTTTTCTGGGCAATGAAAGTTTTGTAGAAGGCATAGGTGTATTGATTCTACTTACTTTAGTCGGCTTAGGGGTTTATCAATTCATCCAATACGGAATGACTTATAATGTCTATGAGCGTCTCTTAAATCTGGGAGAATATTCAAGAGAAAACCTGGCTAACGAAAAGAGATTAGAACCGGTTTCAGGAATTTATTGGATGGTCGTCACATTTATCTATCTAGGGTGGAGCTTTATAACGATGGATTGGCACATCACTTGGATAATCTGGCCGCTTGCAGGCGTATTATGGGGTCTCATTGCACTTATCGTTAAAGCTGTCGCTGGAGAATAAGAAGACCCTCAACCACATTTAGAATAAGACTAAAACAATATCCAGCAAAAAGCCTCCCAGATTTTCATCGATGTGAAAATCTGGGAGGCTTTTAAATATGATAAGAGTAACGAATTAAAGATTGTTATAATCAACTGCGAGCTGTGCGCCGACTTTAGCGTTATTGTACACAAGTTGGATATTAGTATCTAGACTTGCTCCTTCAGTTTTTTCAACAATTTTTGAAAGTAAGAAAGGAGTAGAATCTTTGCCGGAGATACCTGCTTCTTTTTCTTCTGCTAATGCTTCTTCAATGATGCTGTTGATTTCTGCGTTAGGAATTTCGTGTTCTTTAGGAACGGGAACAGTAAGTAAGTGCCCGCCTTCAAAACCAAGTTCGTCGCTCATTTTCATTGTTTGAGCCACTTCTTCTGTCGACTCGACGCGAGTAGGGATTTTGATGTCAGAAGTGCTGGAATAGAAAGCTGGGAGAGTATCGGTCTGATAACCAAATACGGGTACACCGTGAGTTTCCAAGTACTCCAATGTTCTTTGGAGATCAAGAATCGCTTTTGCTCCTGCTCCAACAACAGTAACGCTTGTTTGCGCAAGTTCTTCGAGATCAGCAGAGACATCCATAGAGTCTTCTCCACCTCTGTGAACTCCACCGATACCACCCGTTACAAAGACTTTAATTCCAGCCATTTCAGCTGCAATCATAGTAGAAGCTACAGTGGTCGCCCCGAGCTTGCCTGAAGCTAAGATATAAGCCATATCACGGCGAGAGACTTTGGCGACATCTTCAGAAGTTGCCATCGTTTCTAATGTCTCTTCTGTTAATCCGACATGGATTTTCCCGTCGATGATAGCAATAGTTGCAGGAGTCGCGCCATTTTCACGAATGATGTTTTCTGTTTCTTTGGCCATTTCTACGTTCTGCGGATAAGGCATTCCGTGAGAGATGATCGTAGACTCTAAAGCGACGACTGGCTTGTTATTATCTAATGCTTGTTGTACCTCTTCATTGATTACTAATAAGTTGTTGTCTGTCATTATAAAATTCCTTTCATTAATTGATTGCTTTCTTCTTCCAGTTTACCACTTGCCAGGTCCAAACGTACAGTCTCATCAGTTTGGATAGTGTGATAAGAGTTTGTCATCGCGAGTTCGATTGTCTGATCAAACGAATAGTCATTTAGATGACCGTAAACAATGCCAGCTGTATAAGCATCACCAGCTCCAGTAACGTCCACGACCTCTGAAACCAGGGGAGGCTGGAAAGTACGATAAATACCATCCTGATTAGCGTAGACACTCGGCTTACTCCCACGCGTGATGATGACTTGTTCAACTCCTGTTTCCAACCAAAGTTTTGTGAGGTGCTCGATATCCTCCTCTGAAATCACTTTAATATTGAAGAAAGCTTCAGATTCATCTAAATTGGTAATAATCCATTCTACACCATCAAGTTCTTTGGGTAAATGAGACATTTTTGGAGAACTTACTGGAACAATAATCACATCGATTTTTTCTTGGCGAGCGAAATGCAGCAGATATTCTACAGTTTTATAAGGAGTGTTAAGATCTATGATAATCAGCTGAGCAGTAGAGAGGATCGTTTCATAACTACGTATCCATTTTTTGTTCATCTGGTCATAGACGTCCATGTCTGCCAGTGCCATAATCATCTCGCCTCCAGAATCTAGCACCGCAGTGTAGCTCCCAGTGGCATGATCAGGAAATTTCTGAACATGTTGGAAACTGACATAAGGTTCAGATTGATCTTTAATAAACTCAAAGTCTTGATCTTCTCCTGCCACAGAGAGCAATTGTGGCTTGAAACCGAGGCGGCCGATATTTTCGGCGACGTTCCTTGCGACGCCTCCCACGAATATTTCGGAATTCGCCGGGTTGCTCGTTTCAGCTACGAAGTCGCCTTGTAGGTGAAACTTTCTATCAACATTCATTCCCCCTACGCAAAAGACATTCAACTTTTGATCGTTGACGACGTAGGCTCGACCAATAATTTCATTTTTATTCGCTAGAGAAGAGATGACAGAAGCGACTGTCGATCTCGGCAGACCCAACGCCTCGCCAATCTCTTTTTGAGTCATATAAGGATCCCTCTTTATTGCTTCTAAAACATTTTCTTCATTCACAGTTAACATGGCTCCACCCCTTATAAAATATCATGAACAAAAGTGGTTAATAGGACATTTGTTTAATCGCTTCTATTCTATAATATTATAAAGATTTTAACAAGGGAAAATAAAGTTGAATCGAAAGCTGCTAATTTTGTCTAAGATAAAGAAAGACAAAAAAGCTTCTCCCTCCTTTTTTACAGTTGGAGAGACAAGCTTAGTTTTACTATGCACCGATACCTTTTAGATAAAAATAGATTTAATTTCCAAATAATCTTGTAGTCCGTATAATCCGTTTTCACGGCCGAACCCGGATTGCTTGTATCCTCCAAAAGGTGCTTTCGGATTGCGTGGCCCTTTATTCACATAAATATTTCCTGTGCGCAACTGGCGGGCGACTCTCTCAGCTTCGTCTTGTGGACCGACGACTGCTCCAGAAAGTCCATAGGGCGAATCATTTGCGATTTCGATAGCTTCTTCCACTGTTTCATAAGTGAGAACAGTGAGGACAGGACCGAATATTTCTTCACGCGCAATGGTCATATCGTTTGTGACATTTACAAAAACAGTAGGCTCAACGTAATAGCCTTCCGCATCAATGTCGTGACCACCGATCAGTATTTCTGCGCCTTCTGATTTTCCGATGCCGATATACTCTAAAACTTGTTCTTTTTGATCCCGAGAGACTAAAGGGCCGACATCGGTGTCCCGGTCTTCCGGGTCACCCACTGTGACGTTTTTATAATGTTCTTTTAAGGCTGCTTTGACAGTATCCAGTTCATCTTCAGGTACAATCAGTCTGGTCAGAGCAGAACAGGTCTGTCCTTGGTTATTGATGACTGTGTTCGCAGCTTGCTTGACCGCTGTTTCTAGATCCCCACCTTTGAGATAGATCATCGGCGATTTACCGCCGAGTTCTAAGACGAGCTTTTTGACAGTTGAGCTTGCTTTTTCATAAAGACCCTTTCCAACTTCAGTGGATCCTGTAAACGAAATGACATCGACATCAGGGTGTCCTGCTAGGTAGTCTCCCGCCGTACTGCCACTTCCGGTCACGAGATTAAAGACGCCGTCAGGAAGATCTGCTTCTTCGATTATCTCAGTGTAGATCATAGCCGTGAGAGGCGTCAGACTCGCAGGTTTAACCACCACTGTGTTGCCCGCTAAAAGAGCCGGCGTAATTTTTCTTTGAATCTGGTTCAAAGGATAATTCCAAGGAGTGATGCAGGCAACTACACCAAAACCTTCTTTTATCACCTTCGTCCCGTCTATCTCTTCTTCAAAATCAAACTTATCTAATTCTTCTAAGGTCGCTTTCATTTCTCTCGGAGACTGTTCGACGTGACTATCTTCAGCGAAACGGCGGCTAGTTCCCAGTTCCTTAACGATGGTATCAGCGATACGATCTTTATTTTGTTCAAGTCCTTTTAAGATTTTTTCCAAATAAGTGGCACGTTCACTGACATCAAGAGCGTTCCAAAGGGGGAATGCTTCTCTGGCAGCTTGAACAGCAGCATCGATATCTGCTCCGTTGGCTGCTGGTACTCGCGCGATAACTTCTTCAGTGGCTGGATTTTCCACAGCAATTGTTTCTTGAGAGTTACTTTCTACCCATTCGCCATTAATAAACAATTTATCGTTCATTTTCTCACTCCTCTATATAGATTATCTAAAAAAAGAGGAGGCGGTACAACTTATAAGGCTTTTTGAAATAGATCTGTGCGTGCCAGCGGACGCTCAATAGGTTTCCGTGCTAAACTGAGAGAAAGAGGAGATGAAATATAAAATGAAAGCAATAGTTGTCGGAGGTTCACTGGCAGGCTTAACAACTGCTATCGCACTGGAAAAAGGAGGCCTATCGGTGAGCGTATTTGAAAAGAAAAAACGCATGCCGGGAACAGCAGGCAGCCTCGGGGTGACCCCGCCGGAGCCAAGTGATAATGCGATGGCATCTTTCTTAAAGTCTATTATCATGAACCCAAAAGAAGAAGCTCTGGCTTCTTACGGGCATGTGGCGAGACTTTGGGAAGACGTTTATGAAGATCTGTTGAATTATTTAGAAACAGAAACCGAAGTACAGCTGAACTTTGACGAGCGGGTGCTCGAAGTGGGACAGGGAGAAGATTACACTGTTGTTCGGACAGCTTCAGGCGAATATCAGGCGGACCTCTTAATCGGAGCAGACGGCCATCGCAGCCTCGTGCGTCAAGAGGTCGCTCCTCACAAACCGGACGCGTCTTATGCCGGCTATGTGAACTGGGGAGGTGCTGTTCCTGAAAGTGAGCTAGATTCAAAGCTGTGGGAGATCGACACCCAGGTCGGCTATGAGTATGTTTTAGATGGGCCTGACAAAATTCTGATCGGATTTATCATGCCGGGAGCGGATGGGAGCCAGAAGCCAGGAGAGAAAGTGGTCTCTTTTGCCCAGTATGATGCTTTGTCCAATGGCATTGCCCGGCGGACGGGAGCCTTAGAAGGCAATAAAGCCATGCATTCAATCGCGGCAGAGGATATCTCGGAAGACGAATTAGAGACCCTCATTCGCCGCACCCAGCAAGATCCGTGGCCAGAGCCATTTCAATCTGCCATGCTGACTGCTTTTGAAAAAAGGGAATTTCGCGGTATCCTCTTGAAAGAATATGTACCAGAAAAATTATTCAGAGGGCGTGTCGCCATCGTCGGAGACGCTGCTTATTCAGCCACCTCGTGGACAGGGATGGGCTACAATGCTTCTTTGCAGGACGCAGCCAGTCTCGCTCAAAATATTGTCGATTATCAGCCATCCACTGAACAGATTCCAGAAATTTTACAGCTCTACGAAGACGAACGCTTGGAAGCGGTACGCGCTATCGTTCAGCGCGGGCAGCTGTTCAGCCGCTCTTTTCGAGTGGAAGAGTTTTGAGGAGGGTGATTTTTGCTGAGTAAACGAGCACTCAAACTTCTTTTCTCTTGACTCAGACCAATTTTTAATCTGAGTCGGTCTAATGGAGTATAGAATCCTCCAACTCGCTTGATTTTTTTGTTGAGTTGTTTGAACAAATTGTTATTCTTTCCACTCGCTTCAATTATTTCCTTGAGTCGCCCTAATAAGTCGTTATTTTACCAACTCAGCCTATTTTTATCTGTGAGTAGGGAAGTACTTGATTAAAAAGAGAAGAGACTCATGAATTCTCAATACAAAAAAACGCACGGACTGTACCCATGCGTTTTTTTGTTTCAAAGTGTGTTATTTTTTGAGGCGGCAGTTCGACCAGCAATTTTTCCAAAGACCACGGTGTCTGGAATGGCATTTCCTCCTAAGCGGTTGGCACCATGAATGCCTCCTGCGACTTCACCGGCGGCAAAGAGGCCTGCAATAGGTTGTTTATTTTTATCCAGTACTCTGGCATCTGTATCAATGCGCAAGCCTCCCATCGTGTGGTGAATAGTTGGGACACGACGTGAAGCGTAGAAAGGAGCTTTATTTAATTCGTCTTGGACAAGATGTTTCCCGTATTCATCTTTCTTTTCTCCTCTTACGACAGCGTTATAATCAGCAAAAGTTTCTTGCAATTGATCACTATCCACGCCCATCGCTTCAGCTAATTCTTCCATATTGTTACCTTTGACAACTTTGCCACTTTCTACGAGCTGGCCGATAGATTCATCGAAGTCATTCTTGACGTTTTCGTCGTAATATTCATGAGCGTCGTGGATGATAAACATTTCTTGATCAGGCTGCTGTAATAATCCTTTGGTCAAGACATCGCGGCGCTCATCTTCTGCAACAAATCTTTCCCCTCTATTGTTTACAAAAATTTGGTTCGCGGCGTTAATCGAGATATTCCCTTGCATGCCTCCCGTTTCTGGGTCTCCAACAGGCAAGAGCTGGATGTGCTCCATGCCGACGAGGTCTGCTCCTGCGTCACTGGCGAGTTTGATGCCATCACCGGTCGCACTGATGGAGTTGGTGGAGCCTAATCCTTCGAGGTTCTTCCATGCTTCGTTGTAGTCTAACACCATGTCATTATTTTGTGCAAAGCCGCCTGTGGCAATAATCACTCCGGTATGTGCTTGGATGTCAATCGTAGCACCGTTTTTTTCTGCGACTACTCCTGTGACTCTACCATTTTCTTTGATCAATTCTTTGGCAGCAACGTCAGTGATGATGCGCGCTTGTTCAGGATGTTCTGCAAGGAAAGCTTCATAAGCATCTAAAGGACCGGTAACAAGCGGCTTTACGAACTGATGTGTTCGTTGCCATAAAGCACCTGTAACGATAGCTATTTCGTCTTGAAAGGCCACATCTAATTCTTCTAGATCTTTAATAGATTGTTCCGCTCCGACAGTTAACCGCTCGATGAGATCGAGGTCCCCAACCCGATCACCGCCTTCAAAGGTCTGCAAAGCGTGGAGCTGCGGGGAGTCAAATAAGTGCTTCGCTCCTTCTTCTTTATATGCTTCAACCTGCTCTTTCAATTCTGACATCAACCGTTCGTGTGTAGCATTGACGGGCTCGTTCTCGTAATTTTTTTCAATTTCTTCAATAAGTTGGCTATTCATATTGTATTTTTCCTGGCGTTCACGATCGACAGCGTTGTACTGTCCTCCCGCCATGACAGTAGACCCACCAAGTGAAGGCATTTTTTCCAAAACTAAGACCGATGCTTGATTCTTCACAGCAGAAACAGCAGCGGCCAAGCCTGTTCCTCCTCCTCCTATAATCACGACATCTGCTTCGAGATCGGAGAGTTCTTCGAAAGACTTCTCTGTATCTTCTCTCTCAGTAAGTTGAATCTCTGCTTGATTCAAAGCAGATTCGACGGCTTGTTTGATGCCATGACTCGTCATTGTAGCGCCTGAAACCACATCCACATCTGTAGACTGCCTCTTGACCATCGTCTGTGGCAGTTCTGATATCGCTCGATCAGAAATACTTGGCGACTCTTGATGTGTCAACACTTGGATATCTTTCAGTTCATTCTCTTCGATTATTATTTCTACTTTAATTTCACCATTCATCCCACGGCCGGTTCCTTGGTATCTCGTCATTAAAATCACCTTTCTTTTTTTATCAAACTTTATTTAATCTGTTATAATAACAATATAAAACTAAATGATTATATTCACAATGTACAAGATTTATTTTTTGTACAGAAGTTGACAATTCGCCCTATATTGTCAAAAAGAGAGAGGAACAGTATGATGATTAAAATGACGAGTAAAGAAATTTTGGTAGAATCTATCTTAGAATTAGCTAAAACTCACTCCCTTAAAGACCTGACAGTCCACTCTATATTAGAAATTGCAGGGCTGTCACGACAAACTTTTTACAATCATTTTTTAGATAAATATGATCTTTATTCTTTCACCTTCAAGTATCATATGAAAACAATTTATGATGATTGTTATCAA
>JBHWPB010000103.1:0-6573 GCA_043424675.1 Carnobacteriaceae bacterium
AACTGTATATATGTTTGTGAATAATTGAACCATTATTTGGAAAGTCAATCTATAAGAAATCAGGAATGAGATAAGGGAGGAAAATGAGATGAGTAAGAAATCATATAGTGAAGGTAGAAATGAGCAAAAAGAATACAGAGAGAAACAAGCTTTTTATAAAGGGCGCCAGTGAGAAAACCTATGATTTTTAATCATAGGATGAATCACGTCTCGGGCGCCCATTGTTACACCCCGTCAATTGATTTTCAACCTATTTTTTAACATCATTCTTGAATACATTATCAAGGATTCCAGCGTAATAAGAATTTGTCCGTAAATGACCGCCACATAGTTCTTCTATTGAGATTATATGTTTTCTTTTTTCGTCGGTTGTAAAAATTTCTTTTCTGTATTTTGTTACACACACAAAAGGATAGCGTGTGTGTCGGATACATTTATCTGAATTTTAACCCCCAAATAAATGCCTCCAATTGAGCATGAAGTAATGTTTTAATAAAACCCAATATGTTAATCTATAGTTAGACAAAGGGGGTGGTGAAATGCTAAAAGGAATTAAAGTTAAAATCTATCCGAATCAAGAACAGATTCAACACATTGAACAAAATATTGGGAACGCTCGTTTTGTCTGGAATCAAATGTTAGATATGTGGAATACACGCTATCAAAATAATCCAAACTTACCCACCCTCAAAAAATACGATTTAAACAATCTGCTTCCTACACTTAAGAAAGAATACCCATTTCTGAAGGAAAGTGAATCGACCAGTCTCCAGTTTGTATGCGAGACTCTTCACGGTTCTTTTGTTGAGTTTTTCAAGAAAACACGTCAACATCCGCGCTTCAAATCGAAGAAAAAGGCCACCCCCTCTTTTACTGTCAAAAACAATAAGAACATTGAATTGAATAAAAACTACATGAAACTTCCCAAAATGGGCTGGATGAAAGCTCGTTGGTCCGATAATATGTCGTTCGATAAAATTAAACGGGTCACCCTCACTCGTACCCCTTCGGGAGGCTACAAAGCGTCTGTTTTAGTTGAAAGCGAAAGCCAAGTATTAGACAAGACAGATCAGCAAGTTGGACTCGATATGGGTCAGTCGCACTTGATGATTGGTTCCGATGGTTTACGAATCAAAACCAGAACCTACAAACAGTACGAACGAAAACTCAAGCGATGGCAGAAAAAAATGACGAGACGTATGCGCTTGGCGAAAGAAAAAGGCATTTCTTTAGAGGAAGCGAAGAACTACCAAGAAGCCAAACGAATGGTCGCCAAATACCATGAAAAGATTCGCAACTGCCGAAAGGACTATCTTCATAAAGTCATACGACACATCGTTGAAGAATATGACTTCATCGCGGTGGAAGATTTGCGTGTCAAAGGAATGTTAAATAGAGAAAACAGTAAGCTGAATAATCACGCGATAGCGAATCAGTCTTGGTACGAATTACGCACCCTGTTTGAATACAAATCTGAATGGTACGATAAAACCTTTGTCAAAGTCGACCCGAGATACACCAGCCAGGATTGCTCAAACTGTCATGAACGAACCGGTCCCAAAAATGACCTGAGTGTCCGTCATTGGATGTGTTCGAGTTGTGGAGTCAGTCATGACCGGGATATTAATGCAGGTAAAAACATTTTAAATAAAGCGTTAAACCAAGTAGGTTAAATCTACAAGACCAATGGCTTGGAACGAGCCTTAGTAAGAGAGACACGTAAGACGATCTGGCGGTTACCCACCCTTTAGGGATGGATAACGTCCTGTCGCAATGTTGTTCCTAGAAACCACCGAATTTATTCGGTGTGTAGTTCATACAAAGGGATGGTTCTTGGGGTTAATGGCTGTTCTTGTATCTGTTCTCTTTCTTGTTGGCGGCAATGAAAAACAAATTGAAGAAACAGTATCTGCAGCTGAGTCAGAGCAAATAGAAGTGCCTGAAGCTTACACTAGAGCTTTAGAAAAGACAGAAATATATTTTTCATGGGAGGATACATCATCGAAAGAGGTACGAAGGTTGCTGCAAGCTGAAGGCTTCTCGCAAACTCCCATCGATTATGCAATCGCTACTGTTGATTCAGACTATGGAGGAAAAACAAAAGGCGCAGAACAAGTTGAAATCCCTCAACGATACGACGATGCTTTACAGAAAACAGAAAACTATATCTCATTGGCTGGAGTATCTCCCACAGGGTTAAGAAAACAGTTGCGATCTGAAGGGTTCTCACAAGATGCAATTGATTATGCGTTAGTCTCTGCCGATGCTGACTATAATGAACAAGCGGTTAAAAAAGCAGAATGTCTGAATGATTGCTTTTCCATGTCTGATCGAGAGCTCATGAACCAATTATCGTCTAAAGGATTCACTCAAGGACAAGCAAAACACGCTGTAGAGAATTTAAAATAGAAAATAAAAACACCTATAAATGGTAATTCCCACATATCTTATCGGATAGCCATCTATAGGTGTTTTTAACTCAATCGCCCCTGATAATTCTCGGTACTTCAGTAACGAGTAGTTCATATGGAGCTAATTGATTCTTGGCATCAATAAGGTTTTTTCATGCTATGAAACCTAAGAAGGCTTTAGATATCACTGACTTATGGTCCTCTTGCTACCCTTCCCCACTACTGACTTGTTCAGGACAATATCTTTAAAGCATTCCATAGTATGTGTCAATATTCTTATGTTATTCATCCTAAGAATGGTTATTTAGGTGAAATACTTAGGTAAAACCTATATCATGTATACGTGAAAACTTTTGAAAGTAGGATGATATATGAAGATAGGAATCGTGACAGACACATCGTGTAACTTTACACCGAAACAAGCTGAGGAGTTAGGCATTCATCTCATTCCTTTAGATATCATATTTGAAGATAAAGTCTATACCGATGCTTTTGAGATTACGACAGAGGAATTCTATAAAAAAATGAGTGAATCTGACGAGCTGCCGAGTACCTCGCAGCCTGCGATCGGCGAATTTATCAAAGTCTATGAGAAAATCATTGATGACTATGATAAAGTCATCAGCATCCATCTTTCAGGAGAGCTGTCAGGAACTGTAGATAGCGCTAGAATAGCAGCTGACAAAGTTGATTCTGATAAAATTATAGTCTATGATACAAAATTAGTTTCAGTCTTATCTCGCTATCTTGTCCTTGAAGCGAAAAGATTGATTGACCAAGGCGCTTCTTTAGATGACATTTTGGAAAGACTGGATGATGCACGTTCTAAAACACTTGCTTATATCGTTATTGGAAATCTGGATAACATTATCAAAGGTGGCCGAATTCCTAGCCTGGCAGGTAAAGTTACTCAGATGATTCAAATTAGGCCTCTGATCAAGATATCAGAAAGAGATAGTATTACGATTGAGAAGCTCATGCGTACCACCAAGCGTGCCTTACACAGGTTAGAAAAAGCAACCTATGATTACGTTGACTCCTTAGACTACCCTGTCATTGTAGAAGTCGCTCACGGTGATGTCTTCGAATCCGCTGTTAAATTTAAAGAGAGGCTGTCAAACCGATACCCTGACCAAGAGGGACGTATCCATCGCTTAACTGGTGTCATTGGCGTCCACTCAGGTCCTGAAATTCTAGGTTTTACGGTAACACCAGATTATACAAAGATAGACAAAAAGCAGTGAAAAATACAAGCTGAGGCAAACTTTGGGTCTGAGATTCACCTTTTCCTTAGGCGCGACTTATAGATGTCGAGTGCTCTTCTTTTGTTCCCTCCAGCATACAAGTTATAATAAGGTTGAAGGATAAAGGAAGGGGGCAAGACCATGAACCTGAACAAAAAGTTATGGAGTTTCTTGTTTCTAAGCACCTTGCTGGTCTCAGCCTGTGGAGCTGAACTGAGAGAAGATGAAAGGCCGTCTGAAATTACGAGCATCCAAACAGACCCTGCTGAAAGTCCCGAAGAAATTAACAGAAGAGACCTCCCTCAAGAAGGCGATCGAGAGCAGCCAGAAGAGTTAACCGGGCATGATCAACCAGAAAGAGAGAGTAATTCTGGAGAATCAGAAGAAACAGAGCCTGCGCCTTAATATATGAAAAATGAATGACCGAGAAACAAGACGCATGAGTCATCGCTCCTAGGGTGGATGACTCATGCGTCTTTTATATTATTTTGTCTTAACTATCATCTTTCCTTCTCCACTTGCACCGCTTCTCTCTGTGCAGAGAATGGTGAGATGTCTAGCTCTGTTTCCCCTTCTGTGAGTAACTGGGAAAGTATTTCGCCTATGACACTGACATACTTGAAACCATGTCCAGAAAAGCCAGCGGCAACAGCCACATGGGAGTGGTTGGGGTGCAAATCGACAATAAAGTCGTGGTCTGGAGTCAAGGTAAACAGGCAGATTCCTCCCCGTTTCAAAGGTCCTGCGGCTTGAGGCATATATTCTTCCAGGAACTCTCTCACCAGCCCTTCGTCATCCGGACTATTTCCAAAAGTTAGATCTATGTATTCTGGTTCATTGTGGTCGTCCACATAGTTTTTACCGATTTTGACGCCTGACCCTCCAATACTTGGGAAACCGTAGAAATTTCCTGTGTTTGATACACTGACAAAACCGGGGTGGACATCTGCAGAATAATAATCTTCTTCCGAATCAAACCAAGCAATAGCACGACGGCTCGGTTGCAAGGCGAGATCAAAATCTATCTGAGGCAGTAATTTATTATTATAAGCCCCTGCACTAACCAGCAGTTTATCTCCCGTGAAGGTACCCTCTTCTGTTTTAACAGTTACGGAATCCTCAGAGACTTCTATCTCTGTCACCGGATTGTTGACGGAGAGTTCTGCTCCCTCTGCAAGTGCCAGTCTGCGGTAAGTTCTGATAATATTCTCTGGGAAAAGAACGCCGGCATCCGGTTCTAAAAAACCATGGTAGTCCTCTGGCACATGAAGATCTGGAATACGATTTTCTAAAGCTTCTTTATCTTCTAAGTATTCTATCTCGATTCCGTATTCATCACGACCTTCAAGTCCTTTTTGAATAAATTCAGCATCCTGCCCACCAAATGAAACGACCCCCGTTTTCATGAAAATCTGATCGCGGGTCTGTTCCTGAAGTTCGTCGAATAGTTCTTGAGCGCGAAGAACCAAAGGCACATACTCTAGTCCTTCTCCCACAGCGTGGCGAATCAATCTGGTATCTCCGTTGTGACTGCCTTTGTCATGGGGCGGGTCGAAAGCATCGATCATCAAAACTTTTTGATTTTCTTTTGCTAAAAAGTAGCCAGCAGCCATTCCCATTGAACCTGCACCTACTACGATCACGTCGTAATCCGTCATCTTTTAGTCTCCTTTGCTTTATAGATATTATAAATCAACCCTCATCTCTTACTTTTCGTTATGATAACATGGATGTACAGAGAAAAAAACGAAAGCGAGGAAGGAATTATAATGATTCAAGATGAAAAAAAGTACACGCCTGCTTTAAAATTTGAGGGCTTAAATTCCTTGTATGCAGAACTGCTTCCTTTAATTCCGTCATACAGAAGAGTTTTAAAACAGTTGATCCGACAAGCCGACTTGCAGCCCGACCAGAAAGCGTTAGACGTCGGTTGCGGCCCTGGCTTCTTACTCCGGCTAATCAAGACACGCTATCCGTCTACTAAAGCTTGCGGTGTGGACATCGATGACGATATGCTCGAGATGGCTCGTAAGAAATCACGAGAAGCAAAGCTTGCTATCCCTTACCTACAGAGTTCAGCTGATAGCTTGCCCTTTCCAGACGCATCTTTCGATCATGTATTTGCAAGCCTTCTCTTCCACCATTTGCCCCTAGCAGACAAACAAAATACGATCCTTGAACTGTATCGCGTGCTCAAGGATGGCGGTCAAGTCCATATTCTCGATTTTGGCAGACCAAAGAATTCCTTTGCAAAAATAGGTTTTGTTGCGCTGCAAGTATTTGATGGCATTGCTAACGTGCGACCCCACGGTAAAGACATGTTCGAAAATTTATTATGCCTCTCGCCCTTCCCTCAGGTTCGCCTAACCAATCAGTTCAACACACCACTAGGAACATTGTATACCTATCAGCTTATCAAGTAACACGATAACGTTATGACTCAACCCTCCGTAATGGCGTGGGCTAACCGGGTGACGAAAGGAGAAATAAGGAGACTGATAATATAACCGACAATAAGTCCGATCCAGAGGGTGCTGAGAAAGGCAGGTAAAAAGTTGGCGTTCACACCTGCTTTTAAGGCGGTCATCACAGCAGTCATAACTACCCCATTGAACACAGCAGGAACTAAACTCATCCATAACAGATAAGTCAGTGTCCCTTCTTCGGCCCCTCGATTTTCTGCCAGACGGTTACCGCAAGCGCCGGCTGGAAAAATAAAATTAGCAATCAGTGCCGCAGCCGTTGCAATAACGACATCATAGAAAAAGGTCTGCATAACAATCTGTCCGGATAAAATTAATGTCATTACGAGAGTCATGCCGATCGTCATGAAAACCGTCATCAAGACAGTCATGACTTGTGGATAATATTTTCTTGAAATCATCGAAAAGCTCCTTCTATTTTTTAATTCATTTTAA
>JBHWPB010000104.1:0-10877 GCA_043424675.1 Carnobacteriaceae bacterium
TCACTGAGAATTTAAGAAACATACTAAAATATCCTAGTAATATTTCTTAAATCAATCTGCTCTAGGAACTTAACACATTAACAATACAAGCAGCAGCTAAAACACGAAAAAATTGTCTATCATGAATGGACAAAACAGTTAAATCTAGTTCTTAAGTGGGGAATTTTGTCTGTTTGATAACCACAAAAAAACACGAATTTTAATTATTACCGTTATCCAACTTGTATTCTACAATATAAAAAGAGTAGAAAAGCTTATTGTGTTGTCCAGCTCTCTACTCTTCTCAATGAGGTATCCTTTAAAATATACTGTGCAGCGATACCCATAGATACATCACCTATTAAATTAACACTTTTTCTAAGAAGTCTCTCGTTCTGGGCTCTTTTGGATTATTAAAGAATTCTTCTGGTGGTTCTTCTTCTACGATGACTCCGTCGTCGATAAAAATAACGCGATCAGCCACTTGTCTGGCGAAGCCCATCTCGTGAGTTACAACGACCATTGTCATTCCCGAATCCGCCATTTTTGTCATGACCTCAAGTACTTCTCCGATCATCTCCGGGTCCAGAGCACTTGTCGGTTCATCAAACAACATGACATTTGGTCTCATTGCCAAGGCTCTGGCCATGGCCACACGTTGTTTCTGTCCCCCTGAAAGTGAATCTGGGTAAGCATCTAACTTATTTTCCAGCCCCATCTGAGCGAGAAGGTTGCGAGCTGTTTCGTTTGCTTCATCTTCAGATCTTCCTAAAACGTTAATCGGAGCTATAGTTATGTTCTCTCTCACTGTGTAGTGAGGAAAGAGGTTAAAGTCCTGAAAAACCATTCCAATATTCTCTCGAGCGGTATTAATATTGATGCCGTCATCTGACATATCATCTCCAGCTACCATAACCGTTCCGCTGTCGATCTCTTCTAAACGGTTTAAGCAGCGAAGAAGGGTTGATTTACCCGATCCAGAAGCTCCGATAACAACAACAACTTCTCCTTCTTCAACATCTAAATCGATTCCTCTCAAGACCTCATTATCACCAAAGCTTTTATAGAGATCCCTTACTTCTATAATTCTAGACATTTTATCCCTTCCTTTCTTGTCAATTATACGTCGTAAGCACCCATGTTCTTTTCGATACGTTCTGAAATCAGTGTCAGTATTGTAATCAGGATGATATAGACTAATCCGACAATCATCCAGATGGCTCCTGACTGATAAGTTCTTGAAATGATAATCTGACCGGACATTGTCAATTCGACGACTCCGATAACCGACAAGATAGATGTATTTTTCAAGGTTGAAATAAACTGGTTGACCAGAGCTGGTGTCGCATTTCTGATTGCTTGCGGCAGTATGATTTTTCTCATCGTCAAGCCACTCGTCATTCCTAAACTGCGCGCTGCTTCTGTCTGTCCTCTCGGTACGCCTTGAATACCTCCACGGATAATCTCCGCGATATAAGCACCTGTATTAATACTGAGGGCAGCTATACCTGCAACGACCGGTTCGAAGTTCGTGCCGAGCATATCTGATACTCCAAAGAAAACAAAGAATGAGAACACTAACATGGGCACTCCACGCATCGCGTAGATATAAATATCTGCTATTCCTTTTAATAGGCCGTTACCACTGATGCGCATGAGACCAAAAATTAATCCCAAAATAGTTGCGATAATGATAGAGACAAAAGAAACCCAGATTGTAGTCCATAGCCCTCTAGCTAAATTACTGGCGATTGCTCCAGTAGTGGTTCCTATACCAGTGGATTCAGAGTCTGCAGCATCTCCAAAGTATTTGTCAATAATATCATCATATCGTCCATCATCTTTAATCTGTTGGAGCCCTCTATTAAACTTAGTCAAGAGCTCGCTGTCTTCTGGGTGATGTGTTGCCAAAGCTTGATTGACTGGGTTGATCACATCACCGATTTGTCTGAAATCTACCTGGCCTGTACTGATAGCAAAAGCTTGAACAGCAGAACTCTCCACAGAGGCTGCTGCGTCTCCATTCATTACCGCCTGGTGCATGTTGACGGATTGATCGAAAGTCAGAATGTCAAAGTCGTATTCATCTTGCATCTCTTGAACAATCTCTAATCCCGTCGACCCTGTTTTAACCGATATGGTCTCGCCTTGTAAATCATTGATGGTTTCATAGGGGCTGTCAGAGCGAACCGCAAAAGTATTTCCAACTTCAAGAATATTCTCAGAGAAATTGAAAACTTCTTCTCGTTCAGGTGTCACTGCAACTCCCGCCAGCAAACCATCAATCTGTTCCGTCTCTAGAGCTTGAAGAGCGGCACTGAAAGAAAAGTTTTGAAACTCATAGTCGATCCCCTGTTCTTCTGCGATGAGCTCAAATATTTCAATTTCCAATCCTGCCGGCTCACCATTATCGTCGAAAAAAGTAAAGGGGGCCATAGCTTGATCCATTCCGATAATATAAGTCTGTTCGCTGCCCTCTCTATCTCCTTCTTGAGCATGCACAGTATTTGCGATGTTGAAGAATCCGATAATTGCTGTTACGAATATAGTTATAAATTTTGTCAGTCGTGTGTAATTCTTCATACCGTCCTCCTATAATTTTTCAAATTTCAACAATCAGACGACTCTTAGCACTGACTTGTCTGATTGCGAACACTCCATAAAAAGAAACACGAACCCTCCCATCATAATTGATTCCATTGTTATCCTTATCAAAATAATAGAGGGTATGTAAATTTTATGCAAACAATACAAGCTATAATCGGACGTATTTTAGACACATTCTATCGAAAAATTATCTTTTTTATTTTTATTCTTCCTCAAAAGAAACACCCAAGAAAATGCTTAACTCGAGAAGATACTGTTCTCATTTGGAGTTAAAAGAACTTGTTCCATTTTGACGGGATATTCTTTTCTATAGATTAGTCTGAATCAACATTCATAGTTGCTTCGATGCGTTCAGAAATTAAAGTCAATAGCGTGATCACAACGATATAGATAATGCCGACCGCCAGCCAAATAGATCCTGATTGATAGGTTCTTGAAATAATAATCTGACCGGACATCGTCAATTCGACTACTCCTATTACCGATAGAATAGAGGTATTTTTTAAGGTTGAAATAAACTGATTAACCAAAGCAGGGGTCGCATTCTTGAGAGCCTGTGGCAGTATGATCTTTCTCATAGTCAAGCCTTCCGACATTCCTAAACTCCGTGCCGCTTCGGTCTGCCCTCTCGGCACCCCTTGGATTCCGCCACGAAGGATTTCAGCAATGTAAGCACCGGCATTGATACTTAAAGCAGCGATACCGGCTGCGACTGGTTCAAAGTTCATACTGAGCATGTCAGAAACTCCAAAGAAAACAAAAAATGTGAAGACAATCATCGGTATACCACGCATCGCATAAATGTAGATGTCTGCGATAGCTTTCAGTACTTTGTTGTCGCTGAGACGCATGAGACTGAAAATCAAGCCTAGAACTGTTGCGATTGCAATAGCTACGAGTGCAGTCCACACCGTTGTCCAAAGTCCGCTGGCCAGGTTACTGACGATCGCTTCAGTAGAGGTCCCGATCCCAGTCGCCTGGGCATCAGCACTTTCTCCAAAGTATCTTTCAAGAATTTCCTCGTACCTTCCGTCCTGTTGGATCTGTTCTAGACCGTCATTGAACTTGGTCAGTAGTTCACTATCAGGCTCGTGGTTCGTCGCCAATGCTAAGTTGTTTGGATTGAGGTTCTCCTCGAGTTGTCTAAAAGCTACTTGTCCTGTACTGATCGCAAAAGCTTGAACAGCACCACCTTCAACAGAAGCCTCTGCGTCTCCATTCATAACCGCTTGGTGCATATTCACAGATTGGTCGAAAGTCAGGATATTAAAATCATACTCATCTTGCATATCCTGAATAATCTCCATCCCTGTAGACCCTGTTTTAACTGCTATTGTCTCACCACGCAGATCATCAAGCGTTTCGTAAGGGCTGTCTTCATGCACCACAACCATGTTCCCGCCTTCGAGAATTGGATCAGAAAAATTAAAGACTTCGGCACGTTCAGGGGTAACTGCTACTCCCCCTAATAACCCATCAATCTGCCCGGCTTCTAAAGCTTGAAGCGCGGCGCTGAAGGAAAAGTTTTGATATTCATAATCAATTCCTTGTTCTTCTGCAATAATATCGAACATTTCAACTTCAAGCCCTGATGGTTCACCATTATCATCGTAGAAAGTGAAAGGAGCCATCGCCTGGTCCATTCCGATAATGTAGGTTTCGCCACCCTCACTGTCTCCCTCTTGGGCACTAACAGTGTTGCCCATACTAAAAAAACCAATAAATGTTACTGCAACTAAAGCTACACACTTTATCAATCTCGTATATTTTTTCATACCGTCCTCCTATGAGTAAAAAATAAACAACCAGTTAGCTCTTAATCTCCAGCTTACCTGATTGCAGTATTCTAATTAGACTGCTCAATATATTCTTATTCTAACATATTTTCAAATTGATCATTAATAAAACAATAAAGTGTTTGTAAGTTTTATGCAACCGTTACCAGTTATAGATAAGGATTCTCTCTGTTTCATTTGATAAAGGTACACTTTTGACTACCGTTGTCTTCACTCACTGGGAGTCTTATTCTCTTCTACTCATATACGGTTAAAATTGATTGCCGCGGAAGGATAAATCTGTCGAATATTTTGTCATATCATTAAACACAGTAAAATAAGGTTTCGGAACAATAATTTTGGAAAGTCTCTTTAGGACCTCCTTTGATAATCTTTCTGTGATGGCTTCCGCTTCTTCCATTTCTTCTTCACTAAAGTCAGCAGTCACATAAGCAAAAGTGACATGAAAATTATATTCTTCATGGTCTTCTTGTTTTATTTCGGTAACTTCAGCTATTTTATCTCGATATACTTTGAGTAGCTCAGTACTTTCTTCGTCAGCTGGTTCAAGATGAACTCCAGTAATATTGACACCTCGGATCTTCATTGACACAGAATCAAAAGTGGGAACTTCGCTTGCTCTTTTATAGACTGCACAATCTGCTTCTCGAAATGGAACCTTGCTATCTATATAGCTCGGCCATAAAGCAGTTCCTCTGTCCCTTTCTTTAAGTAAAGGCAAAATAGTCATGTGCAAGGAGTCTAAAGGCAAGAAAGCGAGTTTCTGACTGAAATTTGCTCTTCTCACCTCTTCTTGTACTTCTTTGATGACGGTATAAATAGGCCACTCCCTTGTATTCATAAAAGAGATGATGGTGTTTCCATAATGCGGAAGAGCGCGCCCTCTCTCGTCAAACTTTGTGTCATCACGTGCCACTTCAAAAGGAATCATTTCGTTCCTCCACCTCTCTTTTTTTATTGACTATCCAAAATATTCAATCATTCCGAATTGATGGGCTGTGTTGAATAAACCAAACTGGTTCAAAGTCTCATACTGTTCGTTTAGATTATATTGCACCCAAGAATAATAAGCCTGAGGAAGTTCAGCTAAAGGTTTAAAAGGAAGATACAGTTCAAAAACGCGGCTTCCTTCTTGAAAACCATGAGGTTCAGCAACATAGGTAAGTGTACCATCTAGGTAAGGTTCTTCGGTGCCTGTAGCAGATGTAACGTTCAAGTTTTCCAGAGTCAGTTGATAAGTAAACTCATCGCTTTCTTCTTGAATCGTAAACTGGCCTTCAAACTCACTGATCGCAATATCCCGGCCATCTGTATCACTGTAAACTCCTGAAAAGTAGCCGTCATTACTAAAAGTGAAGTGCGTTCTCCAAGCTCCTGCTCCAGAAGAGAACATGAACTCCTTGCCATTCAATTCGTCGTACAGCCACTGATATTCAGTCGTATCTTCAGTTATTGAGGCTTGAACTGTTTCTTGCCCTATCTCTTCTTCTCTTCCTTGGGAAACTTCTGCTTCAGAGGTCGCAGCCTCTCTGCCAGAAGATGACTCTTCTTCACTACCCGATGTATCTCTTTCTAATTCAATTTCTTCTTTTTTTTGTTCTTGACTTGTTACTTCTTCTTTCGCTTGAGTCGATACTTCTTCAGAAGACTCAATAGTATCGTTACTACAGCCAGTTAAAATCATCAAAGAAACTAAAATTATTATTTTATTTTTAAAACTCCCCATCGCTTGACTCCTTGTTTTAATTTTACTTAGCATTCATAGTGCTGCTGTCCTTACGAAGAAAGTAGGGAGCTTTGCCCTCCATCTACTGTAATCGTTTCTCCTGTAATATAGCTGGCTTTATCAGACAAAAGAAATGAAATGACGTAGGATTGTTCCTCTGGTGTTGAGAATCTGCGCAGAGGATTATTAGAGGTCATCAAAGCTTCAAACTCTTCCCCGCTGATTCCCTTCTGCGCGCCGACATTGTCTAAATATTCTTCTAACATTTCAGTCTTTATGCCTCCGGGAGCGGTAGCATTCACGCGCACCCCTTTTGGTCCGAGCTCGATAGCGGCTGTTTTGGTGAGGCCGATCAATCCGTGCTTCGAAGCAGAATAAGCTGACAGATTCTCTACCCCTGCCAAACCTGAATTAGAACCGACAGAGACAATCGAACCTTTCCCTTGTTTAACCATGATAGGGGCGGCTAAACGAATTGCATTGGCAACTGCAGTGATATTGGTATCCAAGACCATCCTGAAGTCTTCCATGTCATAATTAATAAGATGCGTGTTTTCACCATCATAGGCAGCATTATTCACTAAATAGTCCACAGTGCCAAAATGATTATGAGTTTCTCGTATATATTTTTCAGTATCTGATTCTGAAGTGATATCTGCGGGTATAGGTAGTAGTTTTGCATCTGGAAAATCAGCTTCAATTGATTCTGCTGCGTGTTTCAGACGCTCAGCGTTTCTGGCAACCATTGTAACCTTCGCACCCTCTTCTACTAGTTCTGCGGTGAGTGCTAGTCCTAAACCTGCACTGGCTCCTGTTACAATTGCAACTCTATCTTTGTGTAATAATGACAATGTAAGCCCTCCCATATTTTCTTATCTATTTTATGATACCATAATTTTCTAAGTAAAATAGGATAACCGAGTTAAAAATGAGGAGGCTTTAATCTAATAAAAAAAGATTCATAAGTTTAATATCGCAACTTACAAATCCTTTCGCTATTCTATTAAGCAAGTCTATAACCTTATTCACAGCTTACTTAAGCCAGCAAGTTCATAATTTGAGACGCTAATGGCAGTCCAATCATCACAATCACCGCAAATTCAATCAAGACATAAACGGGAGTGACTTTATAAATCGTTTTAGGGCTAATCCGAGAGTTCCCATGCATCATCGCAGCAAAAGGTGAAGCCGAAGGGAGGATAAGAGCACTGGCTAGTGAAAAATAAATCAACAGGGTACTAATAGTATAAACATCTATACTTGGATTAGTAATGTAAAAGGACAAGACAATCTGCTGTAAAATCAATGCGATAACTAAACTGTTACCAAGATTACTCAAGACACCTGCCATCAAAATAACAAAGATAGTAAAGATGAGCGGTGACATACCAGCCAGCAGCGGATCTAACATCCAATTTAAGAAAGCACTTATTCCAGTAGTTTCATCTGTTAATATATCGCCCAGATACATAGCTGCTGCTACAATAAAGAAAGAATCCCACATAAATTTAGAAGAAGCTATCTCTTGGAAGTTTATAATAGGTCTGCCATCCTTCAATAAAATCATACAGAGAATAGCAGTCACAGCCAGTGGGATCCCTGCATTCCAAGAGCCCAGCATTCCCATTCCAGGTAAGTTAGGGAATATAGAAGGAAATAACATGAGAGTAATAATACTTAGAAAGCCTACCGTAACACCTTTCTGTCGCGTATCCATTGGCTCCGGTTTGTTATTGACAAATAAATCAATATCTAATTTTTCTAACTTACTTGTGTTAGGTTTCAAGACATACTTGGTAAAGAGAATAATAGCCACCCACATGGTGAAAGAAATAATAAGCGTGAAAAGTAAATATCCTCCATCAGGAATAACGACAGGACCTCCTGGCAAGTCGCTTGTGATAACAGCGAAGTTTTGAATCAAGACCAGCCCATTCTGCATGAAAGGAGCAATCGGGAACCCGAGTAAACTGGATGCCACAATTAGGATTCTGACTAATACAGGTAACTCATCATCGCTGTCATAGCCCAGTTGATCGAATACATCATCCATGATAGGCCAAAAAACCAAAATAGAAGTAAAAGGAGAAGAAAAGGCTCCCAGTAAGATACAAGCGATACCGATAATAAAAATAAAAAGCCAAGGTCGGCCGTTAGTCACTTTTCTGGTTAAGAAGAAATGCGCGATATACTTTGTAATCCCATACGAATCTAGAGCACCTGACATGATAAACATAAACATTACAATAATGATAACTGGATTCCCTAAAAAATCAGATAGTACATCAGACATCGGTGCATAGCTTGATAATCCAACCATCACGATAGAAATCAGACTGCTCCACAGAGTTTCAACAAAAGTCCATAAATAAATCGTACCGAGAAATATCCCCAGCACTTCCATACCCGTGTCGGTTACCAGTGGGAAATTTGGCAAGACACTAAAAAACATCATAATACTCAAACCTATTATAGAATGAATGATGTAACCCCTATTTGCTTTCATGACTCAAACCCTCACTTTTTTATTATTTGTTTTGTTTTTCAGAAACGATGTATGTCAAATCACAAGACTATTCATAAAAATAACTGCTTTCATATTGTCGAAATACGATCTTAATATGAGAGCAGTTTATAAAATAACATAGTAACGAGCATTACAAAATGCAGCTCATGTATCGTTTAATCTAAACGTTTATTTCTACACCTGTTTCGTAGACTTTATCGTTAATCAGAATCCGCAGCTCATAATTGCCTTCTAGACCGTCTTTCGTCACGATGTTACGCGTATCGCGATCATCTTCTGGCAAGAAGGTGCCCGCACACATCGCTCCGCGAGGTCCAGCAGAGGTGGATACGAAGTATTTACGGATTTCATCGCCATTATCTAATTGAATCTGGACTAAATCTCCTTTTTCGAATTTAGCCTGAATGTCAACAAGGTCTGGATCTTCCGTGACGCGCAGATCAACTTCTGCTGGAATCATTTCACCTGTCTGATCAGCAGGAATATCATAATCCATCTGCGGTGTCTCGCCTACATAACCGAAAATTTGTCCGCGCCCTAATTTCAAGTCTTGTGAGCCGTCGCCTTTCGTGTACAAAGTGATTTTGTTGGCACGGTAGTAATTGGATTTAACCACTAATTCGTATACAACTTCATCATGAAGTATCTCTACTGTGCTGGATTTAATTGTAGAACCTGGATCTTCTCCTAAAATGAAGGCACCCATTTCTTCTGAAGGATTTCCTTCACTGTCATAAGCAATTCCTCCGGAGTGTACGAGATAGTGACCTTCGTTGTAATATTTAGTATTACAGATATATGGTGAGAAGAAGTCTGAACCACGTTCTTTACCATATTCCCACAGCTGTTCAATCTCCATTTTATCTGTATCGATACGATATTTTACACCGCGAGAGAATGAATCGGAAGCCGAACGATAGTTTTCTGGATTCTGTGAACCAAAGTGATGATTATCGAAGCACATGACGTCCCCCAATGGGGTAATCAAGTTAGAGTGCTGCTCATATTGCCAGTCAAATTCTCCATCTCCTACTGGAGTAAAGAGATAGTCATGGTATTCTTCATCCCAGTTTTCAGGATCTGAAATAATCCAGTTTAATTCATGAGTATCATAATCGATATTGACCATGGCATTGATGTGACGTCCTGATAAAGTGAGAGAATTTGTCTTCTCGTCGTACCATACGGCGTTACAGTGGAACCAGTCTTCGTCTGACCAAGAACCTGATTTTTGTGCGCCCGGTTTCAAGAAATCTGAGAAACGAATTGTCTTCTTGATGTGTCCTGTTTCTGGATTAATAACAATAGCTGTATCCTCCACGGTTCCATTCTCCCAGTCTCCTGATAAAGCTACAATATCTCCATTTGGCAGATACGCTTGGTCGTGGTGATAGCCATTCTTCACTTTATATTCTCGATAAACTTTTCCTACTGCTGAGAATTCATAGATCCCTGATAAAAAGTATGGCATTCTCGTCAAACGATCAGATCCCATGGAGAAGTTTCCATTAGGCAGAACTTTTACGTCCCATAACATGGGTCCTGAGAAGTCTAAGCGAATATCTCCCGCATAATCCACTGCAATAGCTAAATCGTTATTTGCTGGACTTAAAAACATAACTTGATCTTGCATATACTCGGCAGTGGTGTCGATACTTTCTACTAAGTCCATTCCTGGTGTTTTAGGAGTTTTAATTGTATGGGTTACTTTTTGATCGTATTTTTGCCAAGGGTAAATTTCTACTTTATTTTCATAATCAGCATATAACCCAACAATAGGCAGAACATGTTCAGTGCCTACCGGAAAAGATTGATACATATCTGCTTGTGGTGTCTTGCCTTTCACGCGAACAACTATAGCAGTTGGTTTATCTGTTTCAAAAGCTATCACAGCTGATAATTGGTTGAGTTTATATAAATTGTACTCAATCAATGGTTTTTTTAATGTGTAACTCCCTTCTTGAAACTCTTCTAAAAAATTTTTTTCTGCCTTTGCTTGAACATCGATGAGATGCTCTTGATATTTATAGGTAACTGCTTCTGTTGGAACAGCTTGTGCTGACATAATCATTCTCCTTTAAATTTAATCATATAGATAATAACTCGAAATAGTTTGTACCCTATATCGCTATCATTGTTCAACTATGAACTATGATAAGGTAATAAGCGAATACTCAGTCATTGTTCACATAAAATTTAGTTTATAAAAACACTCAATTCTCCGGTCATTATATCCTAAAGA
>JBHWPB010000105.1:0-3691 GCA_043424675.1 Carnobacteriaceae bacterium
TCGTCTCTACGGTGGAAGGGGTCATGCATGCTTGCGGCCACGATGGTCACATGAGTATGCTCATGAGTGCCATGAAAATTCTTTCAGAAATGAAAGAGGATTTATCTGGAAAAATTATTTTTATTTTCGAAGAAGCAGAAGAAACAAATGATGGCATTCATATTGTCTACGATTTCTTGAAAGATGATTATCACTTTGATGCCATCTATGGCAACCATGTCTACAATGCGCTCGAAACTGGGAAGATCATCGTCAATGCAGGGCCCGTTATGGCGGCACAGCGTGGCTTTAAGATTAATATTAAAGGGAAGGGCGGACACGGCTCACGACCAGATCTTGCAGTCAGTCCCATCTTTGCTGGCAATCAAATTCTCAATGGTTTAGCGAACGCTTGGGTGAATCAAGTGGATGTACAAAAGACAGTGACGCTAGGTGTTGCTGAATTCCATGCGGGCGAAGCTTTCAACATCATTCCAGATGATGCCTATATCGCTGGATCCATTCGCTACTTTGATAAAAAAGCGGGGGAAGATGCTTACGAAGTCCTGCGTCACACCGCCATTGAAACAGGAAAAGTGCACCATACGGAGGTCGACTTTGATGAAATGCCAAAATCTTTCCTAGATCCTATCGTGAACAATCCGGAATTGGCAGAGTTAGCTGCTGAAGGAATTGAAGAAGTTTTTCCAGAGACAGTTGTTCGAGACCAGCAATGGTTCGCCTCAGAAACCTTTGCTTACTACCAGAAGCTCGCACCGACCGTCTTCACTTTAGTCGGGATTAAAGATGACGACCTCGGATCCGGTGCCGGTCACCACAATGCTCAGTTTGATTTTGATGATGCTGCTTTGAAATATGGGATTGGAGCAATGACGAATTTTGCTGTTAAATTTTTACAACAGTAGACAATAAGTCGTCTAAAGGAGGGTTTTACTATGAGATTAATAAAAGATTATAAACTCCATTTAACCATTTTAGTTGCTGTTGTCCTCTCGGAATTGATTGGAGCTGTCACTCTAAGCCTTGGAGAAATCAACATCACGTTGCTTCCTTTACTGTTTGCGATGATCATTATGGCTGTTATTTACCATATCAAACCTCTTAAATTTATCGATGAGAAACAAGCAGATATCGCTTCAGAAATGCTGGGATTGAGTGTCGCTCTTTTGATGGCTAAAATTGGAATCGACAGCGGTGCCTCCCTTGAAACAGTGTGGGAAGCAGGACCTGTCTTGCTCTTACAAAATTTAGGGAATGTGGGAACCTTAATTATCGCGATGCCTATCGCTTTAGCACTCGGCTTAAAAAGAGAAACCTTGGGGATGACACATTCTCTAGGCCGCGAAGCGAATATCGGGTTAATGTCTGAAATGTATGGTCCAGATTCGGCGGAGTTCAGAGGGGTTATGACGACCTATATTACAGGAACCTTATTTGGTACTATTTTGATGAGTTTCTTACCGACTATCTTTATAAACTTAGGTATTTTTTCGCCAGAATCAGCAGCGATGGCAGCTGGGGCAGGGAGTGCTTCGATGATGACAGCAGGTTTAGCTGCGACGATTGAAGCAGCCCCGGACGCAGATCCGGCAGCGCTCTCCGCATTCGCTGGGATCAGTAATGTCATTTCTACTGTCATCTCCGTCTACCTGTCTATTTTCATTACAATTCCTCTAGGGGAATTGCTGTTGAAAGTATTCAAAGTGGAGGAGGGTGAGTAATGGAAGAGAAACGAAAGATAACTTTTTCAGATAAACTCAAAGAATGGGTCCTTGTCTTTATTGTGGTAGGGTTTATAGCGACGATCGGAAATATAATCGGTTATGACCATGGCTTTTTAGATTCCCTCCCTGGCATGCTGATCTTGCTGATCATCAGTGTCGCGGGTCTGTCTTTAAACTATCTGTTACCGAAAGTTCCTTCCGTACTTTTTATTTCTCTGATTGGTTTGTTGATTGCATCTCCTTTTTCGCCAGTTTCTGAAGCTGTGATTCAGTGGACGGCGCAAGTGGAGTTGATGGCTTTAGCGACCCCTATTCTTGCTTATGCCGGAGTGGTCGTTGGAAGAGACTGGAAAGACTTTACACGCATTGGCTGGCGAGGGCTGTTAGTGGCGCTGCTTGTTCTGATCGGGACTTTCCTTGTCTCAGGTGGAATCGCTGAGATTATGCAGAGACTGTTTTATTGATAGAACTACAAAAAAATATATAAGGAGTGTTTAAAAGATGACTTACGAATTACCAAAAGTATGGCAATGGGAAGACGAAAATAACGACAAGAGCGGCAATCGCCCGACGGCCGGCTCCCGCTTTGAACAGAACTTACCGGTGGGAGAGGCCCCTTATCAGCTCTATTCCCTGGGAACGCCGAACGGAATCAAAGCGACGATTATGTTTGAAGAGCTCAAGGAATTAGGAGTAGAGGCCGACTATGATTTATACCAAATCCATATCGGAGAAGGGGACCAGTTCGGTTCTGATTTCGTCGCGATCAACCCCAACTCTAAAATTCCAGCGCTCGTTGATCAGAGTGAGAGTCCGCGCGTTGAAATTTTTGAATCAGGATCTATTCTTTTATACCTCGCTGAAAAACATGAGCAGCTGCTTCCAAGCGATGTTCATGGACGTACTGAGACTCTCAATTGGTTGTTTTGGCAGATCGGGGCGGGTCCTTATGTGGGCGGCGGGTTTGGCCACTTCTTTGCTTACGCACCAGAACCGATGGCATACCCGATCGATCGCTTCACCATGGAAACCAAACGTCAGCTTGATCTATTAGATCAAAATTTAACTGAGCGTCCTTATATCGCAGGAGATACCTATACGATTGCAGATATCGCTATCTGGTCTTGGTATGGCCGTTTAGTACTGGGAGATTTGTATGAAGGTTCCGCAGAGTTCTTAAATGTTGATGAATATACGCATCTGATGGAATGGGCAGAACGTCTTGAAAAACGACCAGGCGTTGTAAAGGGTCTAGAAGCTGAGTACCAACCGATAAAATAGTACTTTCTACAAATATGATATTTCTTAAGTGCCGTTCAAAGTGAACGGCACTTTTTGGCAGAAACATCAGCAAATAATTGAAAGGGAAAGAGTGATAATGTTTTATGAGTAAACAGAGAGATTTCACAGATGGAGACATTAAAAAACAATTACTCGCTTTTTCAGTACCTATTATCTTAGCCAATATGCTGCAGGTCTCTTATCAATTTATCGACAGTTTATGGGTGGGGAACTTAATCGGTGCCAGTGCCTTAGGCTCAGTGGGAGTCGCAAGTACCGTCATCAATGTCGGCTTAGCTTTTATTTTGGGTATCAACAATGCTACCTTGACCGTTCTGTCCCAGCAGCGCACATTGGGAGATAGCGAAGGGTTGAGTCGCTATTTAAATGCCTTCGTCGTCCTTTTAAGTGTGTTAGGCATTTTTGCGAGTGTGATTGGTTTTAGTTTCGCTGAAAATATCCTGAGCCTTTTGAACACACCGGAAACCATGATGGCGGATGCAACCACTTACTTGCAGATCAACAGTCTCGGCATTCTCTTCATCATCGGCTATAATTTTATGGGGACAATTTTACAAGCCTTGGGAGACAGCGTGACGCCTTTGAAAATTGTTTTTGTAGCAACTCTACTCAATACGATTTTGGACCCCTTGTTCATCTCGACTTTCAATTTAGGGGTCAACGGC
>JBHWPB010000106.1:0-5558 GCA_043424675.1 Carnobacteriaceae bacterium
GTGAGTGTCAAAAAACATAAACGTTTTTCTTATTTTCTAGACAAATATATTTTTTCTTTCTTATACTGTTTAGTGATATAATACACTATGTTAAGGTTAAAAAATATTTTTTATTTAAGAAGGAGAAAAACCAATGTCTGAATATAAGGGTGCATCACAAGGTTTTCATGGAGAAATTATTGCGACCATCAATGTAGAAAACAGTAAAATAGTATCGTTAGAAAGTGAACACGATAGTCAGGCGTATATCGGAGATTTAGGAATCAAACGTTTAATTGAAGAAGTAAAAGAAATAGGAACATTAGATGTCGATACGGTGACTGGAGCGACTTACTCTACTCAAGCGCTTTTAACAGCGGCGAAAAAAGCTTATGCCGTATCGCAAGGTGAGTTATCCGAGGAAGAGGCGCTGGATGCGAGTGTTGGAGCTGGAGAAGGAGAAGAAGCGGTCGACAGTATATCTGGGGCAACAGGAGCAGCCTTGGAAGTAGAAAACACTTCTCCAACAAAAGCAAGGCTTGCATATAATGAGAGCGTTGAGTTCGAGGAAAGTTATGACGTCGTTATCGCAGGATCGGGCGGGGCAGGACTTTCAGCAGCTGTCGAAGCAGCGCGCGGTGGACTTTCTGTTGTCATTTACGAGAAGGCGGGTATTCCAGGGGGTACCACAAATTATTCTGGAGGAGTGATCCAAGCAGCGGGAACGAAACTTCAAAAAGAAAAATTTGATATTGAAGATGATAGTGCTGAAAAGCACGCCGCTCTGTGGATAAGAGCAGGAGAAGGGATGGTCGATGAAACTTTAGTTCAAGATTTGGCGAAACATGGAGCCGAAAACTTAGACTGGCTCGAAGAAATGGAACTAGAATGGGAGGACTTGTATGGGCATTCTCACATTCCTTATGTTGATGAAGCGTATCACCGCGACCGTATTCATCAATACAAAAATGGCGGTGGAGGTGCTTCAGGAACCTTGCTTTCATTGGCACTTTTAGAGGTAGCGGAAGAAGCAGGAGCTGAAATTGTTTACGACACAGCAGTGACCGCTTTAGTCCAAGACTTGGACAGCAAGAAAGTTCACGGTGTGGTTATCGAACGAGAGGGCGGAGAAAAACTCATCCAAGCCAACCGAGGAGTCGTTCTTGCAACAGCAAGTGTAGACCATAACCCAGCTTTAGCTAAAGATCTCCACCCGCAGCAGTTCCACGACCTACAATACTCCACCATCCTTTCTGCTGAAACGAACACAGGCGACGGGATTCTCATGGGAATGGATAGCGGCGCGGCTATTGCTGGCATGGGAGGAACAATCGACTTTGACGGGAAAACAGGAAATGCAACCAACAATAAAATCCCAACTATCCCTCTCATCTTTGTCAATGGCGCTGGAGAGAGATTTGTGACTGAGGATGCGACCTATGCTTATCAATATCGTGCCATATTCCAACAGCAAACTCAGCTCGCTGCTCCGACCTATATGATCTTCGGTCATAATTCCATTTCAGAATCAGGGAGTTCATGGACAGAAGAGGCTTTAAAAGAAGATGTCGAAAATGGCGTCGTCAAAAAAGCTGACAGCTTGGAAGAGTTAGCTGAAATGATTGATGTGCCAGTAAAAAACTTTGTGAACACAGTCAATTATTGGAATGAAACAGCCGCTCGCGGTGAAGATCCGGTTTACGGCCGCGTTCAGGGGATTAAACCTTTAGAAGGACCTTACTATGCTTACACTAACCATGCGACAAACCTCGGTTCTCTCGGAGGGTTGAAAATTAACGTCGATACGCAAGTCTTGGATCACTATGGAGAGGTAATTGAGGGGCTCTATGCAGCAGGATTAAATGCCGGCGGTTGGATTGGCGGCTACTATCCTGGATCAGGAACAGCGATTGCTGGTATTATCCACCAGGGACGTAAAGCGGGTCAACATCTCGCCAAGAATTAATCACTGTAAAAATCAAAAAAATGCGAATCCGCTGAGGTTCGCATTTTTATTTGGTCTAAATTCATCAGATGTAATTTTCAGTCAATTCCATGAAAGTTTCGATATCTTCATAAGTTTGGTCGATTGCCTTTTGCCAGAAATCGCGCTGGGTTAAATCGACGCCGAGATGTTTGCCAGCTAAATCTTCAGTCGTTATCGATCCGGTGTCGTGCAGGAGAGCGATATAATCCTTTTCAAAGTCTTCGTTTCCTTCTAAGGATTTGGCATAAATTCCTGTTGAAAATAAGAAGCCAAAGGTATAAGGAAAATTATAGAAGGGAACGTCGGTGCCATAGAAGTGCAGCTTGCTGGCCCAAAAGGTCGGGTGATAAACACTCAAAGAGTCTCTATACGCTTCTTTTTGCGCTTCCAGCATGAGCTCATTCAAACGCTCGTAAGGCACATATCCCTCTTTCCTTTCCTCGTAGAAGCGAACCTCAAACAAGAAACGGCTGTGGATGTCCATAAACATAGAAACCGCACGAGAAAGCTTATCATTCAAGAGATTGATTTTTTCTTCGTCACTTGAGGCAGCTTTCACCGTTGCATCACTCACGACAAGTTCGGCAAAAGTGGAGGCGGTTTCCGCAACATTCATGGCATAATTCGTATTAAGATAGGGCATATCACGCATCACGTCACTATGGAAAGCATGACCCAGCTCATGAGCGAGTGTCGACACTTCATTAGGCGATTCAGAAAACGTCATAAAAATACGGGATTCTTTGCTTTCTGGAAGATCTGCACAATAACCGCCCGGGCGTTTTCCTGAACGGTCTTCTGCCTCGATCCACTTTTGCTCGAAAGCCGTCTCAGCAAGTGCTGCCATCTGAGGAGAAACATCCTGAAAATTCTCCAAAATAAATTCCTGGGCTTTTTCCCATGAGTATTCTTTGGCTTCAAAATCGCCGACCGCTACGGGCGCCACCAAGTCAGCATAAGTGAGCTGTTCTAGACCTAAAAGCTCTGCTTTACGTCCCATAAATCTGACCAAAGGTTCCTTGTTGTCAGAGACCGTGTCCCACATGGCGTCCAGTGTTTCTTTTTTCATGCGATTCTGTTTGAGAGGGGGCTCTAAAAAATCATCGACATCGTGTGCTTTTTGATCGGTTAGTCTAAAACCAGCCAAACGGTTGAGGGTGTCAGCGAATAGAGGCCCCTTGTCACTCCAGGCCTTCTCCCAGTCCTCTAAAAGTTGGTGGCGGACTACAGTTTCTGGGTGGGACTCCAGTTGGTTCTGCGCTTGGCCGGCTGATAACATCGTGAGTGTACCGTCTTCTTTTTCAAAAGGAATCCGAATAGTTTGAACCAAGCGGTCATAGTGGTCGCTCCAGCCGTGGAAGCCATCGACTCCTAAAGCGTTGATAAGCTGCTCTTCCTCAACGGATAATAACTGCTTTCCGTCACGACGTTCTTCTTTCAAGACAAATAAAATTTCAGAGAAAGGTTCCGTTTCTAACAAACGATTCCAATCTTCTTCAGGTATGGCGACTATCTTTTTATTGAAGACGGCATAGATAGAACGGAGCTGGCTGGAAACTTCTGTAATTTCATTCGTTAAACTCAAAGCTTGGGTATCTTCCACATCAGCAGAGGCAAGTCCCTCTGCGAAGGTCGAAAGTTCTTCCAGCCCTTTTACGATATCGACATAGAGCTCCAAGAGATTCTTAAATGCTTCGAATTTTTCATCATTATTTTTTGGATCCCATTTTTCTACCTCTTTTTCAAAGGCTTCGATCTGCTCTTTGTGGTGGTCTAACTTTTCGCGCGCTTCTTTAGAATGACTCCCGCCTGGAAAGACCGATTCCATATTCCAATTCATTGATTGCTGCATCTCTTACTTCCTCTCTTATTTCTGATATACTCTTATTTTAGACTTTCCAAAGTTTTTTGACAAACCAGTCTGAGAAAGGCGAATCCGTATGACACAACAGCATAAAGATAATCTCTATATTGTATTGGCTTTAGGAATGATGGCACTCCTTTATTGGAGTTCCTCAATGACTTACGGCGACCAGAGCACCTTACCGCTTTTAGAAAGGCTGCTCTCGGGTCAACCTTTTTATGGTTTTTTGAGCCAGTTTGAATTTACCTATGGCGGCAGTTTAGTCAGTGTCGCAAGCAGCGGTTATTATGGTTTTATTGAATTTTTTATGCGCAAGGCTGCGCATTTTTTCAGTTATTTTTTAATAGGTCTCTGGTGGTTCTTAGGACTTCGGCGCAAAGTGAAAGGGCGGCCTCTTGTTGCTTTGGTCAGCTTGTTGATTGTCGTAGGCTACGCATCTTTTGATGAACTGCACCAAGTCTTTACACCCGACAGATCAGGGATGATTGAAGATGTTGTTTTAGACAGCTTTGGAGGCTTGACAGGAATCATTCTCGCCTGGATCAACACCACGAGATTTTGGCGGTAAAGACAGTTTTGAAACGAAGGTATTTTTGCTATACTAGGTTGGAATAATCATGTGAAAAGAGGATATAAAGTGATAACAAGAAAATCAGAAAGAGAAATACAAATGATGGAGGAAGCAGGTAGTTTACTCGCCAGCATCCATGAAGAATTACGTGACTATATCAAACCTGGCATCACAGGGCACGATATCGATCAATTCGTTCAAAAACGCATCGAAGAAGCTGGAGCAATCCCAGAGCAGATCGGTTTTGAGGGATATGAATACGCGACTTGTGTCAGTGTGAACGACGAGATCTGTCACGGTTTCCCAACCAATTATCGACTGAAAGATAATGACTTAGTTAAAGTGGATACGGTTGTGAGTTTAAATGGGGCTATGGCAGATTCCTGCTGGTCATACGGTGTCGGGGAAGTCAGTGAAGAAGTCCAAGATTTGATGGAAGTTACACGAAAGGCACTTTATCTAGGTATTGAACAGGCTGTTCCAGGAAATCGTATTGGAGATATTGGACATGCTATTCAGTCCTATGTAGAACCTTTGGGATATTCTGTGGTACGTGAATTTGTCGGACACGGATTGGGACCGACGATGCATGAACCGCCAACTGTCCCACACTACGGCGAGCCGGGGACAGGTAAACGGCTCAAAGAAGGAATGGTCATTACAATCGAACCGATGATCAATACCGGAACCTGGAAATCTTCTTTAGATGATAATGGCTGGACTGCACGCACTGCGGATGGTGGCTTGAGCTGTCAATACGAGCACAGTCTGGCAATCACAGCAGATGGACCGAGAATATTGACTAAACAAGAAGGAGAGTAAATCATCTTTCTTTTAAAAGTACTACACAAACCTGTGTGGTATTTTTTATTGACATGGCTAGAAATAGTATTTCATACAAAACGGGTACTTTTATACTTTATTATTTCTTGTAATCGTATACAGTATTATTAAAAGCAAATCCTATTAAGATTTATGAAACGGAATGGTAGTGGATATGGAAAAGTCAAAGGTATCAGTTATTACACCTGTGTATAACGCAGAAGATTTTTTAAATGAAACTATAGAGTCTGTTTTAAATCAGACCTATAAAAATTTCGAATATTTACTTATTGATGACTGCAGTACTGATAGCAGCGCTGATATAATAAAAACAG
>JBHWPB010000107.1:0-7191 GCA_043424675.1 Carnobacteriaceae bacterium
GCTCTCTTCAACATTTTCTGGAACAAAACCAGATATATCTCCACCAAACTTAGAAATCTCCTTAATCATTGAAGAGCTCAAAAAAGAATATTCAGGACTTGCAACCATCAATAATGTTTCTACATCGCTGTTTTGAGTAGAATTCATAGCAGCGATGTCCGCCTCGTATTCATAATCTTTAACGGATCGAACCCCTCGGATGAGTACGTTCGCCCCTGCTTCTTCGGCCAAGTCCACAGTTAAACCTCCGGTATGATTGATGACTCGGATATTATTAAGGTCAGAAGTAGCATCTTCAATCAGCTGAATTCGTTCATCTGGTGAAAAAAGCTGGGACTTACTTACATTAGTGGCGACTGCGATGAATAGTTCATCAAAAATCTTAGATGCACGTTCCACCGTATCTAGATGTCCTATTGTAAATGGGTCAAAGCTTCCAACAAATATCGCCTTATTCATTGTTTTCCTCTTCTCTTACCTTGTAAACAGATATATTTGTTGTTCCATAATCTCTATTCTTGATACGCTCACAACGTCCGATCTCATCCGGCAAGTCTATACGCGCATCTGACTCACAGATAATGAATCCATTGTCATTCAACAGATCTTTTTCCAGCATCAGTTTGATATCTTCCTCGATTCTCTGTTCAGCATAAGGCGGATCTAAAAAGACAAGGTCAAAAGTCGAGCCTCTCTGGGCAAACTGCTCTAAGGCCATACGGGCATCCATATTAAATGTCTCTATGCGATCTTCAAGTTCAAGATTCTTTAGATTTTTCTGAATAACCTGATAAGCCTCCGGTCTAATCTCTACAAGAACCATACGCGCCAGACCACGTGAGACTGCTTCTATTCCTAAATTCCCACTCGCAGAATATAAATCTAAACCTAAACCTCCCTCAAAATAAGGTCCGACTAAGTTAAACATATTCTCTTTTATTTTATCTGTTGTGGGACGGTTTGTATCTCCTGGCAAAGCTTCAACTGCACGACTCTTATGAGTTCCAGCAATAATTCGCATTTGACATACCTCCTGGTATAATAGTGCTTCAATTTTCTAAATTTTTAAAATAATTATCGTTGTTTTTTTCTTCTTTTCTTTCCTCAATAAACTTACGGCGTTCATCCAGTGGTTCCTCAAAGTTCATACTCAATTCTCTCTTAGGAGAACGTTCGATTGAACGGACAAAATGTAAATTTTCTAGTAATTCAATTTTTTCGTCTGCCTGTTCTTTATCAACATACATAATGACGTAATTCATTTTTTTGGAAACATAGTGGATAAGTCCGTATGGTTTGAGCTGATTCATATATTTTTGAGAATACAACCATATGATTAAAGTTTCTCTTGCCACTTTTTGGGTCATCTTATCCCTCCTCTTCTCTCAAACGCTTAATCTTCTTATTCTTGTAGCTGATATTTAAGACAATCGCGATAGCAATACTGGAAATGATTAAACTCGTTCCTCCATAACTGATAAAGGGAAAAGTTACTCCTGTAATAGGGAGCACCCCAATCACACCGCCTACGTTGATAATGGCTTGAATCAAGAACATACTGCCGATCCCAATGGACACTAAAGAGTCAAATGTCCCCTCTGTCTGAATCGCAATTTGAAAAATTCTCACCACAAGTACGATATAAATCGCAAAAAGGATTAAGATACCCAACAGTCCTGTCTCTTCACCTATGATAGATATAATAAAATCAGTGTAAGGTTCTGGCAGGTAACCTGTCTTTTGAACACTTTCACCTAACCCTACGCCAAGCAGCCCTCCTCGACTTAAGGCATAATAAGAGTTGACGAGCTGAAGGCCTGCGGAATCTGATAATGCGAAAGGATCCCAAAATGCTAAAAAACGTTCATATTGATAATCTTTTAAGAACGGAAGTTTTGTTCCAAAACTGTAAATGAGCATAAATAAACTAAAGAAAATTCCTAGTGTTGTTAAAGATAATAATCCTACATATTTCATCTGTATGCCGCTATTCAGATACATAATGAATACAATCCCCGCAATAATCAAAATACTCCCCATGTCAGGCTGGAGAAAAATGAGAAAGAGTATAAAGATAATTAAAGCAAAGGAATGATAAGCAGGCCGCAGCGGGTTGTTTTCCAATGCAAATTCTTTTTGTTTTTTAGTGAGAAAAAATGAAAAATACAAAATGATAATCAATTTTGCAAGTTCTGCCGGTTGAACATTCGTCACGCCTAAATCGATCCAACCCTTTGCTCCGTTTATCACATCGCCAAATATCAAAACATAAATGAGAGAAAGAATCAGTGCCCCTACAAGGAACTTAATGAGCTTATCTGATCGAAAAATTTCTACTCTCAACAGATATACAACAGAAAAAGCAAAAATAGAAACCGTTAAATTAACAAGATGTCTATTTAAGACGTATTGGGGGTCATCATAAAGAAAACCTGCTAAATAAGAGCTTGAACTATATACCATAATAACGCCTATAAGAATAAGGAGACACATCGGTATGAACAGCCACAGATCGATTCCTTTAAACTTACTTATCACTAAATCACGCATTACTCTCACACATCCTAAAATATTAATCTTAAATAAATAGTTTAACTCAATCGCCCGTGAGAATTCTCGGTCCTTCAGTGCCGAGAGGAATCACGACACAGGCGATTGGTTTATTCTTTTTGGTTCTGTTTTTCTAAATAGCTTTCGATTGTCTCTGTTGAACTCTCACCTCATGAACCGACGGAGTACGACGGCGTCCATCAATGCCCGCCCCATAGTTTTTCTCTCGTTTCAGGGTATCTCTTGAACCCTTCTCTGGCGCTTGTCCCTTTGAGCGACTTGACGGCATCTGATATGGCGATTTTTGGCGGGATGGTTATCATCAAATGGATAGGGTCGTCTCCTGCTTCAGATTTGTGTATCGTGAGTCCTTTTTTGGCAGCGATGCTTTCCAATAGGTCTAACCTGTCTTTCTTTTGTTTGTTTGACTCAAAGACGGATGGTCTATATTTCGTGACAAACACAAAGGGATAAGTCAGCTGATAAACACTACTCCTTGCATTGACGAACATAGGAATCACTCCTCTGTCTTTTACTTAAACATGTCGTTGCGCTTTCATTTTAACATCTGTTAAAATGAAAGCATAGAAAGGAGGGACTCCCTATGCTGAAGGGAATCATAGTTCAACTCTACCCTAATCAAAAACAAAGGGACCAAATGATAACCACGATGAATCACTGTCGCTGGCTGTGGAACGAACTGCTGGAAATGATGACGAAGCGCTACTTGAATAATCGCCGTTCAAAATTTCTCTCCACTTACGACCTGCAAACCTTACTGCCCACGTTGAAGAAGGAGCACGTATGGTTGAAGCAAGCAGATTCAACCGCTCTTCAGGCTGTCTGTGTCCACTTAGTGGACGCCTATGAGCGCTTCTTTGACCCCTCACTGAATAATAAACGCCCCAAGTTCAAGTCGCGTAAACATCACGCCACCTATAAATATACAAGTATCAACAACAGCCACTCCATCCAGCTCGAGAAGAACCGGATCAAGTTACCCAAACTCGGCTGGGTCAAAGCGCGCTGGTCGTCGAACCTATCATTTGAAAAAATCAAGCGGGCCAGCATCAAATACTTGCCGACCGGTGATTTTCAAGCGTCTGTTTTAGTCGAAAGCGAGAGCCAAGCATTAGCTAAGACAGGCCAAGCCGTCGGTTTTGATTTCGGGGTCTCTGATTTGGCTATTGGTTCAGACAGCACGAGACACAAAACATGTCGCTACCCTGAGTTAGAACGTAAACGTTTAATTTGGGAGCACAACCTCGCTCGCCGTAGGCGTCTAGCCAAAGAAAAAGGTATCAAGTTATCTGACGCTAAAAACTACCAGAAGGCGAAACAAAAGGTGGCTCAATACCATCAAAAGATCGCCAACAAGCGAAAAGACTACCTCCACAAGGTGTCTAAACAGATGGTTGAAACCTATGATCTGATTGTGATGGAAAAACTCGACACAGCGAATCTCTTGAAAAATCACACGCTTGCGAAAGCGATTGCGAATCAATCCTGGACGATGCTCAGCGAGATGATCACTTATAAAGCCGAGATGTACGGCAGACAGGTTGACTTTGTGTCTCCTTATAAAACGAGCCAGATCTGTTCTGCTTGTGACCACGATGACGGCAAACATGCGTTGTCGATTCGCGAGTGGACGTGTCCGAACTGTCACGGTCATGATGAGCGTGACATCAACGCGGCACGCAACATATTGTCGCGCACCGCATTAACCATCTAAATAAAATTCAAGCCCGGAACGGGCTTTGGTCATACAGACTTGTCAGACGATTTTTGAGTTACCTCCGATGACACCTTCTAGGTGTCTCGAGAGATAAGCAAAGGTTGCGAGGTTGTTCCCAGAAACTCGGTACTTTAGTACCGAGTAGTTCATCTCTTATATTATAGCATTCATTCCCGATGAGTTAAATTCAATCCTGTGCTTTAAATTAGATAGCTAAAAACACCACAGATTTTGATTGAATACAATATCTGTGGCGTTTCGGCTTGTATAGCATACTCTAGATTTATTTTGTTTTCTTTTTAGCTGCTTTTTCTCGAGCGTTAGTATCTAATATTTTTTTGCGTAGGCGCACGTTTTCTGGCGTTACTTCACAATATTCATCGTCATCTAAAAACTCTAACGATTCTTCTAAAGTAAGATGACGAGGAGCTTTTATTGTGTTGGTTTGATCTTTATTGGCAGAACGTACGTTAGTTTTTTGTTTTTCTTTCGTAATATTAACCGAAATATCATTGTCTCGGTTATGTTCTCCAACAATCATCCCTTCATAGATTTCAGTTCCTGGATCAATGAACATTACGCCTCGGTCTTCAATATTCATGATACCGTATGTGGTTGTTTTTCCGTTTTCCATTGAAACAATGGCTCCCGAGCTCCGTTCACCTAAAGTATCTTCGATTAGTGGCCCATATTCTTCAAAGGTGTGGTTTATGATTCCATAACCACGAGTCATAGAGATAAACTTGTTCGTGAATCCGATTAACCCTCTCGCCGGTACTCGGAATTTCAAGATAGTTTGCCCCGTCCCTGTTGGAGCCATATCTAACATGTCTCCTTTGCGTTCACTTAGACTTTCGATAATCGAACCAACATACTCATCTGGTGTTTCGATGTGGACGCTTTCATAGGGTTCCATCTTCATATCATCTATTTCACGGATAATAACTTCTGGTTTAGATACTTGCAGTTCAAACCCCTCACGACGCATATTTTCAACTAAAATAGATAAATGCAATTCCCCGCGTCCTGAAACGATCCAGCGATCTGGAGTCTCTGTATTTTCGACACGTAAAGAAACATCTGTTTCTAACTCACTCATCAATCGGTCTTCTATTTGACGAGAAGTAACATATTTTCCTTCTCTTCCTGCAAATGGAGAATCGTTAATTAAGAAATTCATTTTTAAGGTCGGTTCATCAATGCGGTGAGGCTCTAATGGTTCTAGAACATCTGGAGCTGTCACTGTTTCTCCAATGTAAATATCTTCTACACCAGATACTGCAATTAAATCTCCTGCTTCTGCTCTTTCAATTTCGCGTTTTTCTAAGCCGTAAAAACCATATAATTTTGTTACTCTAAAGTTTTCAACCGAGCCGTCTAATTTGTTTAATGCCACTTGGTCTCCTACTTCAATAGACCCTCTGAAAATACGGCCAATCCCCATGCGACCAATGTAATCGTTGTAATCCAGCATAGACACCTGAAATTGTAAAGGCTCTTCGCTTTTATCTTCAGGTGCTGGGATTTCATTGACAATCATTTCATAAATTGGATCCATTGTTTCTTCTTGATCTTGAGGATCAGATGATACACTGCTTGTCCCATTTATAGCTGATGCATACAGTACTGGGAAATCAATTTGATCATCATCTGCACCTAATTCAATAAATAAGTCTAAGACTTGATCCACAACTTCTTCTGGCCTTGCATTAGGCTTATCAATTTTATTGATAACAACTGTAGGAGTTAAGTTAGCTTCTAATGCTTTCTTTAACACAAAACGCGTTTGAGGCATAGTACCTTCATAGGAATCTACTACCAACAATACTCCATCTACCATTGTCATAATTCTTTCTACTTCTCCACCAAAGTCTGCGTGCCCTGGTGTATCTACTATATTTAATTTGTGGTCATTATATTGGACAGATGTTATTTTGGATAGAATAGTGATCCCACGTTCTTTCTCTATATCATCTGAGTCCATGACACGATCTCCAATTTCTCCATGGGAGTCTAAGGTATCTGACTGTTTTAATAATTCATTGACCAAAGTTGTTTTACCATGGTCTACGTGAGCAATAATAGCAACATTTCTAATATTTTCTCTCAAACTCATTATCGAGCCTCCGATTATTTAATACTAACTAGCAACTTTCCAATTTTAGTACTTTACAAGCGCTTTGTAAAGTTTTCTTAACTATTTTTTTGCATAGCGTTTAAAACATCTTGATAACTGCTTGGATAGGCGAAAATAATTGAATTGTTTTTCAGTAAATCAATTGAACTGCCATCAAAGCGCGAATGTTTCAAATTTAGTTCATCCAACATAATAAGTCCTGGGGCAATATCCCAAGGTGACAAGGAAGAAGATATATAAGCCACTATATCTTCTTCGAGGATGCCTAGGATTTCATGGGCAGCCGATCCTCTCATCCTAATGCCCATAGAGCGATCCAACCCTTGACGGATATTTCTATAGTCAGGTTTAGTACTACTTTTGAATTAATCGCAACTAAGCCACTATCTAAGGAATAGTCTTTCTTTGTGAGCTCCAGACGTTCCTCATTCTTATAGACTCCCTGCTCTCTAATAGCATAATACATATTCTGTCTGTTAACATCAAAAATATAGCCCATCATCCCTATCCCTTTATGGTATACAGCAACCATGATTGCGAAATTATCTTGCTGGAAGACATAATTTAATGTTCCATCGATAGGGTCGATAAACCATACCGTATCATCTTCTAAAGAAGTGAGCTTATCTCCTTGTCCTTCTTCTGCTATGATTTTTTCTCCAGGATAAAACTTACGGATCTCTTCTATAAAATATTGCTCTATCCTCTTATCCATGTCAGTAACAAGATCTTTATAAGAAGATTTGAAAGAAACCTCTCTCAGTAT
>JBHWPB010000108.1:0-6814 GCA_043424675.1 Carnobacteriaceae bacterium
GTTGTGTATAATGTGGAGCGTAACTGTTTACTCCACATAAAGTAGTAAATAATTAACCATTTATTTAATAAATGAAATATTGTAATGAAAGGTGACAAGTATGAAAATTCAAGCACAACAAAGAGAAGAAACTGGAACAAGTGCTTCAAAGCGAGCGCGCCGCGAAGGATTGATTCCAGCAGCAATCTACGGAAGTTCTGTAGATACAATATCAGTTTTAATTGATCGCAAAGATTTCGAGGATACAGTCCGTGAGATTGGGTTAAACGGTATTTTTGAAATTGAAGTAGAAGGTGACGAGACTTACCAAGTATTCGTTAAAGATCAAACCAATGCAGCTCTAGAAGACCTTATCTACCACGTAGACCTCCAAGCGTTCTTAGCTGGAGAAACTGTGGTTATGGAAATTCCTATCTACTTAGACGGATATGAAGAACTAGAAGAAGCAATTGCTAACCAATCCATTACTGAACTTGAGATTGAAGTCGCTCCGAGCGAAGCACCATCAGAAATCACGGTTGACATTTCTGGATTAGAAATCGGAGACTCTATCTCGGTAGGTGATTTAGAAATCGAAGGCAATCCTGAAATTCTAACAGACTTAGATTCTACTGTTGTTTCAATCAGCCCGCCTGAAGAAGAAATTGAGGAAGATGAAGACTTAGCTCCAGATTCAGACGAAATGGTTGAACCTGAAGTTATTGGTGCTTCTGATGATGAGGACGAAGAGGAAGAAGAAGAGTAATTTCTTGTCTTTAGAAAAACTTCTAGCGCCAGTAGGTGCTGGAAGTTTTTTTATTATATACTAGGAGTTCAAAATGACCATAAAATTATCCAAGCGATTGAAACAAATAGCAAACTTCGTTGAGACAGATGCCCGTCTGGCAGATATTGGTTCGGACCATGGCTACATACCTCTATGGCTGGTAAAAAAAGAAATTATACCTTTTGCTATAGCGGGTGAAGTAGTTCCCGGCCCTTATCAAAGACTAACTGATGCGGTCCGCTCCCATAACCTTCAAGAACATATTGAGACGAGATACGGCAGTGGTTTAGATGTGATCGAGGAAGAAGACCAGATCGATACTGTCATCATAGCGGGCATGGGAGGCCTCTTAATTATTGATATTCTGCAAGAAGGGAAGCAGAACAATAAACTAAAAAATATAGATCATCTGATCCTCCAGCCGAATAAAGATGAACCTGAGCTGAGACGCTGGCTGATTGATCATGGCTTTTCTATCGAAGACGAAGCGCTTGTGGAAGATAAATCTAAAATTTATGAGATTATTTCAGCAAAGCCTGGTAAACAAGAAAATAAACTTGAAATGTCAGAAGAGAATTTTAAGTTTGGTTTATTTTTAAAGGAAAAATATCCTGAATTATTTCATAAAAAGTGGCAGGCAGAATACGATAAGAGAAGAACGATTAAAGATAATATTTTGAAACATTCAACAGATTATGATACTAATCAATTAGAAAAAGAATTGGAACAAATTAGGGAGGCGCTAACATGAATAACGTTACTGGATTTGAATTTATTAAAAAATTTGAAGAATTTGCACCTCAAACATTAGCAGCTGAAGGAGACCCAGTCGGTTTACATATTGGAGATTTAAACCGACCTATAGAACGTCTGATGATTACTTTAGATGTTCGTCCTGAAGTTGTCGAAGAAGCGATCGAAAAAGACATTGATTTCATTCTGTCTCACCACCCGCCTATCTTTAAAGCGATTGATCGTCTCGATCTGTCAGACCCCCAGACTAAAATGTATGCTGAGCTTCTAGAACATGATATCACCGTTTACGCCGCTCACACTAACTTAGATTTAGCTTCTGGCGGAATGAATGACTGGCTAGCTGAAGCTTTAGGGCTTGAAGAGGTCGAAGTCATGAAGCCGATTTCTTCAGAAAATCTGTTAGATCTGTCATTATACGTTCCTTTAGAAAAAGAAGCGAAAATGCGCCAGAAGCTCTATGAAGCTGGCGTGGGTGAAAGTGAGCTCTATTCTCATGTCTCTTACACAAGCCACGGGATGGCACGCTTCACGCCGAGAGAAAGAACCTTTACTAAAAAACAAGAGATCGATCGTCACGAAGAGGTTCAGATGGCTAAGATAGAAATGACTCTCCCGATTCATCTTAAAGAAGCAGTATTAGAGCTGATTAAGGAAAGTTTTCCTTATGAAAGACCTGTCTATCGCCTCACTAAAGACGAGAAGCAGGGGAAAGTATATGGGTACGGAAGAGTAGGCAACCTGCCAGAACCGATGACCTTCGAAGACTTTTTATCTTTAACCAAAGAAAAATTTGGTGTCGAGGGAGTAAGATATGTAGGGAACGACATAGAGAAAGAAGTTTCACGCATTGCTGTTATGGGCGGCGACGGTGGAAAGTATTATGCGGATGCAAAAGCCAAAGGAGCAGACGTCTTCGTAACAGGAGACATCTACTATCACACAGCACATGATATGCAAGCCGCGGACCTTTTTGCAGTGGATCCAGGCCACCACATTGAGAGTTTGTTTAAGGAACCGATGGCAGAATATATTGATGAGTGGAAAGAGACCGAAGATTGGCGATTTGATGTATTGACCTCTGACGTGAATACGGATCCCTTCCATTTCAACTAATCGAAAAGGATTGATAGAATGTACAGCAATTTATTAGACCGATTTATCAGATATGCAAAAAAGGATACACGCTCAGATGAAACAAGTAAAACGATACCCACTACACAATCGCAAAAAGATTTTGCCTTCGACTTGATGAAGGAACTGGAAGAGATCGGCTTAGACGAAGTGGAGTATAACGAGGATAACGGCTATGTGACCGCAACTCTTCCTGCTAATATTGAAGAAGAAGTCCCAACTATCGGCTTTATCTCCCATATGGATACAGCAGATTTTAATTCTGAAAATATTCGTCCTCAAATCCATGAAAATTACGATGGAGGTACGATTGTTCTAGACAAAGATCAAGATATTAAACTTTCTCCAGATGAATTTCCCAACTTGAAAAATTATGGGGGAGAAACACTCATTACAACAGATGGAACGACTTTATTAGGAGCAGATGATAAAGCAGGAATTGCCGAGATTATGACAGCAGCTGAGTACCTCATCGATCACCCTGAAATTAAGCATGGTAAAGTTCGAGTAGGGTTTGGACCAGATGAAGAGATTGGCCGAGGAGCACAGCGTTTTGATGTAGAACACTTCGACGCTGACTTTGCTTATACTGTTGACGGCGGTCCTGTGGGTGAATTAGAGTATGAGAGCTTTAATGCTGCATCAGCAGACCTTCATATTGAAGGTAAGAATATCCATCCCGGAACCGCAAAAAATAAAATGGTCAATGCCTTGAATCTTGCCCACCAATTTCATGCGGAACTTCCTCACGATGAAAGACCTGAGCATACAGAAGGAAGAGAAGGTTTTTACCATCTCTTAAACGTTGCCGGAAACGAAGAGGAAGCGAAGATGTCCTATATTATCCGGGACCATGATCGTGAAAAATTCGAAAAACGTAAAGAAAAGATGCAAGGTATTGCTGATAAAATCAATCGTGCTTATAATAAAGAGAGAATTAAAGTCGACTTAAACGATCAATATTATAATATGGCAGAGATCATAGAAAAAGATATGACTTCTGTTGATTTAGCGAAAGAAGCTATGAACCGATTAGACATTGAGCCTGTTGTCACTCCTATCCGTGGAGGTACGGATGGATCAATTATATCCTTTATGGGACTCCCTACGCCTAACTTGTTTGCCGGGGGAGAAAATTTTCACGGCAGATATGAATTTGTTTCTCTTCAGAGCATGGCAAAAGCAACGGATGTTATTATTGAAATCATAAAATTAAACGCAGAATAAAAGACAAGCGGAGGGTGAAAATGAAACTATTAGACCTGTTAAATGAGCACGATATTTTATTAAAAGACATGACTGAAAGTATGTATGGTATCGAAAAAGAGTGTTTGCGCATCAATGAAGAAGGAGACACCCTGGCTCTGACCGATCACCCAGAAATTTTAGGCGACAGAAGTTTTCATCCTTACATTCAGACAGATTACAGCGAATCACAGCCTGAGCTTATTACGCCTGCTTTTGATTCCATAGAAAAGGCTTTAACTTTCTTAAAAGCTGTTAATGATGTTTTGTATCGCTCTTTACCTGAAAATGAGTATTTGTGGCCCTATAGTATTCCGGCTCATCTTCCACCTAATGAAGATATTCCTATCACTAAAGGAATGGATAAAGAAACGGAAGCATACCGCGAGCAAACGGGAGAAAAGTATGGCAGGGCCCGTCAGCTTATGAGCGGAATCCATCTCAACTTTTCTTTATCTGATGATTTTATAGATCATCTCTTCGAAATTCAAGATCACTTTGAAACGAAAAAGATGATGAAAAATCATTTATACCTTAAAATCTCCCGTCATTTTTTGAGTTATCAATGGATTTTAACTTACCTTTTCGGAGCAACTCCGGTGGCTCAAGATTCATACTTTGCTTCAGTCAAACTTAAACAAGGTGAGCAGCCAGAAGATCCGATGAGAAGTATTAGAAACAGCGATTATGGTTTTTTTAATGATACGGATGTCAATGTCCGATACGATGAAGTAGAAAATTATATCTATGATATAAAACAATCGGTTATAGAAAAAAGACTGTCAGCTGAAAGAGAGTTTTATAGTAATGTACGCTTAAAGGGATTCGGTAAGCAGTTGGAGTATCTTGTAACCAATGGAATTAAGTATCTAGAGTTCCGTTCTTTAGATCTCAATCCTTTCTCTCCTGTCGGTATAACACAAGAAGAGTCCATATTCTTAGACGCATTTTTACATTACTTATTGCTCAAAGAAGGTGAAAGCACCTTGGAAGAAGCGAGCATGGGAATAATAAAAAGTAAAAAAACAGCGATGGAGCATCCTCATGAAAGCAGTCAGTTTTTTGATGAAGCTACAGAATTACTTGAAGATATGAAAAGTGTCTACGAGAAGCTTGGTAAAACTGAGTTTATTCCTCCTGTCGAGCGAGCGATCGAACAATTTAACGATCCGCGACAAACTGTTTCAGGTCGTATGTTAGAGTTAATAGGAGAAGAGATGGATTACATCACCTTAAATCGAAAACTCGCGATGGAATATAAAAAAGAAGCGATAGAAGAGCCTTTTGAGCTCGATAGTATCGGTGCTTTTTCAAAAGAAGAAAAAGAAACAATATTCAACATGATTCAACAAGGCGAAAGTTTCGACAAACTGGAAACTTATTTGTATAAGAACTGAAAGAAGCTAACTTTTATTAATTTCATTGGAAATCCCATTGGCTGGATTGAAATTGCTGCCGCTGGGATTTTTGTTTTATCTAAAAAAGGCATGCGAACATACTTTCGCTATGGGGAAGTAGTGTGATACAATTAAAGATGGAAAAGGATTTTTCGAGGAGGATAAAAAGATGTCTTTGAAGTTCATTATAGGTCGCAGCTATCAGCCGCGAGAGGAGTTCATGTACAACGAAATTGCTGGCATTTTAAATAAAGAACCAGACAGCAATATATTCTATCTTGTACCTGAACACATCACCTTTGATTCTGAGCTGAACATGTTAAATGCTCTGCACCAGCACCCGTATTTTGAGAATCGTGATTTGATGGGAATGATCCGCCTTCAAGTTTTTTCTATCGAACGACTAGCTTGGTATTTACTCCAGGATCAGCCTGTTTATCAACGCCCGCAACTCACTCCAACAGGTATGAACATGATGATTCAACAGATTATTAAAGAAAATGAAAAGGACTTGAAAATTTTTAACAGACAAGTCCACGAACAAGGTTTTATTGACAAACTGACTCGTTTATTTATAGAGTTCCGCCAGGGGAATATCCTTCCTGAAACCCTCGATGAGATGATGGCAGAACTTGATGTTAAAGAAGATGAGGATACAAGTGAGAGCACTGACTTTTACAAGAAAAATCTCCTCGCAAAATTAGAAGATTTATCTGTCTTATATGATAAATTTATGACACGCTTAGAGGGAAATTATATTGAAAAAGAAGATATTATCGAAGCATTGATTGATAAAATTAAAAGTGAGTCCTGGAATAACACCTACATTTATTTCAACCATTTTGATAGTTTCACCGCTCAGGAAATGGAACTCATCGAAGCATGTATGCAGCAGGCGAAAGAAACAACGGTAGGACTGACATTAAACAAACCTTACCCCAATACCCCTCCTCAAAAAAACGAACTTTTTTACCAGACGGGACTGACCTATCACCGTATCTTTACACATGCTTTAGAATCTAATATTGAGATAGACACGATTAATTGTAACGATTACTCTGAGAATACTATCAAAACCTCTCAAACGATGGCCGCCTTAGAACAATATTGGCTGGATAGTTCAGAAAATATGGGGCAGGTTTCTGAGTCGGAAACAGTGGTCGATAATGGTTTAGAAATATGGGAAGCTGAAAACCGCCAGGCAGAGTCGATTCATACAGCGAATGAAATAAGACGGCTTGTATATGAAGAAGGCTATCGCTTCAAAGATATCATGATATTTGCCCGAAATATTGAGGAATACAGCACCATTATTCCTTCTATCTTCGCTCAAAACGATATTTCTGTTTTCGTGGATGAAGCAGATTTGATGGCCGACCACCCCTTGGTCGAATTTGTTCAATCACTTTTCCTCGTTTATCAAAATAACTGGCGTCAAGAAGACGTCTTACGTTTATTAAAGACTGACCTCCTCCTGCCGATAGACCGCGATTTCGGCGACACCCCTGACTACACAGGC
>JBHWPB010000109.1:0-4966 GCA_043424675.1 Carnobacteriaceae bacterium
AGACTAAAACTGCTCGACATGGGTAGATCTGCGATAGAAAATATGAAAGACGAAGAAATTGGGGAACAGTTGAAAGCCACTTCTTTAGAAGAGTTTTCAGAAATGTACGAAGATATGGAAGGCAGAGATATTGAGTATTATCACAGACAAGACATTTACACGATGAATGAAGTCGCTGCCACTTTGCCAGAATTTATGCTTGGCGAAAACGAACTTCAAAACAGAATGTTTCGTTTGGTGAACCGTTACATCCAAGAAATTGATATATCTATTGGCATTCATTTTGATACAGAGGAGAGAGCTTATTACCAGACGAACTTATTAAAAGTCCTCTACCTTGTTAAAAATAATAAAGGAGAGATCCAGCCTTATGAAGTTTTGAATAAACACTATGAGACTTCAGGTTTAGAAAGACTTTATAATCTTCAAATCTTTGAATCTTATTATGATCTGCAGCAGTACTACGATTCTGAGAAGAAATTCAATCGCGACTATGAAAAGATCAAGGGGTTCTTTGAACAACATAAAGAGCTGATTGACAAAGTAAAAGATACTTCACTCAATACATCAGATGTTTCAGAAGAAGAGGTGTGGCAGGACTTTGAAGATAATGCCGCACAGTACTATGCCCTTTTAGAACGATATTTTGATGCAGAGCGGCAGCATGCCAATGACGATGCTTCTCGACAGCATATTTCAAATGAGATTTTAGAACAGGTTGACGAGTTCGTCCTGAATGAAACCTCTCTCTTAGCCACTTTACGTTCATGGCAGGATTTTGGAGCCAAATACACTTTAGTTCAGAATAAAGCTTTAATCGGCGATGAAATGGGACTTGGAAAAACGCTGATTTCCATCGCGGTTATGGCTCATCTCTATGAGGTAGGCAGACGACACTTTGTGGTGATCTGCCCATCGAGTTTGATGGAGAACTGGGTACGTGAGACCAGACAACATTCTTACTTGGAACCTCTGAAAGTGCACGGCAGGAACAGAGAAGCAGACTTTGAAATTTGGAAAGAAAAGGGCGGGGTCTTGATTACCACTTATGAGACAGCGCAACGTCTCGAGTTTGACTCTATTGAGAAGATAGATGTTTTCACAGCGGATGAAGCGCATTATGCTAAGAATCCTGGGGCAAAGCGCACAAAAAACGTACGGAAGTTAGCGGATAAGAGCGAGTATGTTCTCTTCCTGACAGGCACCGCTTTAGAAAATAGACAGTCTGAGATGACGGAATTGATCAGAGCCCTGGACAGACCTTTAGCTCAACAAATTTCCAATCCCGCTATCCAAAATCGCTCGGAATTATATCGCAGGCAAATCGCCAGTGTTTATTTGAGACGGACAAAAGAAGACGTGAAACTCGAACTGCCTCCCTTGACACAGATAGAGGAGTGGGAAGTCTTCGGTAAACAGGAATTGAAACACTACAAGGAGGCTGTTGCAAGTGGGAACTTCATGGCGATGAGACGCTCAGCCTGGACAGGGGGCTCAACCGGTAAGTCACCGAAATTAGAACGCTTGAGAGAATTGGCAGAAGAAGCCCATGACAATCAGCAGAAAGTCATCGTCTTTACTTTCTTTAAAGATGTTATCAATGTCATCGAAACCAACTTGCCTGAATATGTTTTTGGAACGATTTCTGGAGAGGTTCCCATCTCAGATCGTCAAGATATTATCGATGACTTCCAGGCGAGTGAAGATCAGAACCTCATTGTATGCCAAATCAACACAGCCGCCCATGGTCTCAACATGCAATTTGCCAATATGGTGGTCTTCTGCGAACCGCAAATAAAACCTTCCCTCGAAACTCAAGCTGTCGCTAGAGCCTACCGCATGGGCCAGACCGACAAAGTGTTTGTTTATCGCTTGTTGACCGTTAACAGTGTCGATGAATTGATGGTAGAAATGCTAGAAAGCAAACAAAAATTGTTCGACCAATTTGCCGATAAGTCTTATATCAGTGAGCAGGCTAAACTTGAGAAAGAGAGTGACGTACAAGAAGAAGTGGCAGAAGAAGCCACCGGCAATATCAAAAATAAAATCATTCATCTCGAACAGGCTAGGCTTGAAAAAGAAGATTCTGAGTTTGTAAGAGAGGCAGAAGAAAGTGAGGTTAATTATTAGCTCCTTCTATAAACTAAGTCACTCAAATATAAAAAGCTAGTATAGCAGACATCGCATAGATATTCTCTGTGCGATGTTTTGCTATTCTTAGAGAAAAGAGGAAAAATGTATAATGTGATGCAGATCGTGCAGGAAAATAATTCAACTAAAGAAACGGTTGGATTAAGCAATAAGCAAGAATCCCTTTCCGTTTCTGTAAGAAGAGGAACCTATGAAGAGCGAAGTATGATATCATTACTATATTAAAAATCAAATAGGTGAGAGGGATGGCTTACAGATACACATCTGATTTAGATTTAATAAAAATTTCAAAAGAAAATGAGGGTATTACTGAAGAGAAGACACTTTATGTTGCTGATAAATATGATTATTTAGTTTCTGTAGGAGCTGGAGGAATTGGTGGTTTAATAGATATATTTTTAGTTGGCGCTCCAACCACTAAAAAAGAAAACCGTAGTGTATTGACAGAATGGTCAGATGAGCAGACAGATAACTTTATTAAAAAAACTGCTCGAAAATTAGGTTGGAATCCTCGGGAAGGTAATGAAAATAATGTCAAAAGTGCGATTGGCTTTTTAGAAAAAAATTATCGCGTGAACTACGATCAAAGACATAAGGGAGATGTCGAGGATCTTTTTAACATGTCTACAAAAGATCACCATTTAAAGTCGTTAGGACATTCACCAGACTTCATCGGTCTTTTCTTTTCCATCCTCAATCAATTTACTCATACCGCTACCTTTGTCTCTGATGGACAAATTATTACTATTAATTCTAAAACGAGGGAGTTAGAAGGCTCGAATGTGATCTCTAAATTATTTAGTGGCTTTATCAATTGGTTTGTTCATCTCGTGAGTGATGTCGGAGGCTCATCAGGTGCTTCACAGAGGGGTTCTGGAATTGCCATGCCTTTTTATTCTCTGACTCAACTCTTAAATTTCGGTAAATTTGATGTGGGCAAAGACAAACAGACGATTGCTGAAATTGCGAATAGAGCTTTTAGAGAGGGTTATGATTTTAGACATGGAATAGCAACAGCTATTCCGGTTTTATTAACAGAAATAATTATACGCTTTTTTTGGTCCTTGAGAGCAGTTTTACAGTATGATTATCGGCTTAAAGATGCTTTACCCAGGTTACATAATAATCGATCACTCAGACGCATGTTAATTGCGGGGCATGGAACCCTCAGTTTGCTTGATGGTTTTGATGCAGGGATTAAGAGTGGAGGAGACGCCTTATTATTTGTCAATAATTTGAATTTGATAGCCTGGTTCAGATTGTCCATGCTCGTGATGAGGGAAGTTACTATACAATTTGGGCTGAACTTAACTTCTTACGATGAGATAAACGAAATATACATAGAAGTTCACGAAGAAATTTCTACCCAATTGGCTCTCTTTAAACAATCCAATATCCAAGCATATGAATATGAGTTAAAGGAATATAACAAGACACTTAAAATGCTGGAAAAAGAATTGCCTGCTGAAGAATTAAAACAAGAACTCCATGGTTTCTATTCTTCATTAGATATTGAATTACCATGGGATGAGACAGTCAAGGATTTCGATGACTTTATGAATAACGATGGTCTTTTACATTTTAAAAAGAGAGGATAGGAAAATAAAATGGCGATTGGAATAGGAACTTTATTGTTGATTGCAGGTGGAGTTGCTGGAGCAGGCGGGGTCGTTCAGGGTGGAAAAGGTGCCAAAAAAATCTTTAACTCTAATAAAAAGAACAAAGCACTTCAAGCAGAGCTAGAAGAAATAACAGACAATTTAAGTGAATATAATCAAAGTACAGTGGAGCAAATGGATAGTTTGGGGAAATTAGAAATGGAAACTCTGTCTTCTTTTTCTACATTCTCTGAACTGATGGAAAAAATTTCTAATAAACCTCATTTTGACGAAATAATATTAGAAGTTTTTGAGATTCCAGAATTTAGTACTGAAAAATTAGCAGATGTTTCAACTGGAGCCGCTACTTTATTAGCTGGTACAACAGGTGGCGTATCAGGTGTTTTAGGAGGGTTTGCGGCTGCTGGGGCGGTAAAATCAGCTGTTGTTGCTGTGGGCTCTGCTTCAACAGGTACTGCGCTTACCACTTTATCGGGGGCCGCTTTGACTAACGCGACTTTAGCTGCAATCGGAGGCGGATCACTAGCTGCCGGTGGTGGGGGAGTGGCTTTGGGTACAACGATTTTAGGGGTATCGACAGCTGGTATCGCCCTTTTAATCGGTGGTTCAATTTTTAATTCAGTTGGAAACAAAGTAGAAGGGCAAGTTGGCGATTTAGAAAAAGAAGTTGCAGAAACTGAAAGGGATTATAGAAAGTTACGAAATTATCTGATTTCATTAAAAAAAGTCGCAGAATCCTATCAAAAAACATTAAAATCAGTCGTGGAGACATACGATAAACATCTCAATGCAGTCGATCACATCGTTAATTTTAGTGAAACAACAGATTGGAAGGACTTTAACCAGAAAGAAAAGTTAACCCTTGAAAACCTAGTGTTGTTAGTGGGGCTATTATATTCTATGTGTCAGATTAATTTAGTTATCGAAACAGAAGAAGAGGAAATGAATCAAATCAACACGGAAGAAATCAACAATACTTCAACAGAAGCGGAACATATTTTAAATAATTTAGAAGCAAGTTATTGATTTTAATTCACAACTCCATTTAAAATAATAAAACAGCATTTCTCCTATAATCTTTATTCAAATGTTTCCAATTGTCTCATCACTGTCCGTTAGAGTGAAAGCATTTCTTGACTGGATCCTTGAGAGCACAAATTTAATTTTTATTGGGGTAATATGTTCCTAGTAGAGCA
>JBHWPB010000110.1:0-7720 GCA_043424675.1 Carnobacteriaceae bacterium
CCTGTTCCTGTTTCATCACTGCCGATAACTGACCAGGTGTGGAAACCAGGAGGCAGGAGATTATTATCTTTCGATTTTTTCTTGACAGGAGTCTTTTTTTCTATATTTCCACCTGACCATCTGCTTGCTTCTGTTTCCGCATTTTTTCCTTGAAAAACTACTTTTCCAGAAGAGTAGGCGGTGATTGTGGTGCCATTCACCTTGGCAGCAAATTCGCTATATTGTGGTGGAGTACTCTTTAAATGGGCCTTATAAAAATCTTTCATCTCTTGAACAGTTTTTTTATTTACTGTCAAAACAGAACTTGACATTTCTTCACCTCTTCATTGCTTTCTGTTTTAAGTTTAGCACATTAAGAGGTTTAACCATGAAGTGTTTTTTGAAAAATTAATTCAGTAAGTCTTCCGTTCAACATTTTAGCTATGCCTCAAAGGAGCTTCATGGGGAGATATTATGGGAACCTACACACAGGCCATGTACAACTTTTTCTGTTTTTCTATCTTAAGTCTCTTATGCAAATTGTCCTTTGACTATTATTTTGTATAAGATGAAAAGGTTGGTTTTTCATGGTAAAATGGATAAGAATTAGGAGTAAGGAGAGAGTAGTATGGCTGGAAAAAAGCATCGTTATAAAGCAAAGATTGGAGACCGCACGTTTACAATTATCGGAAATCAAGACGATATACATATGTCAATAGTAGAGGAACTCTTGAATGAACAGTTAGAGTTAATCAAAGAAAAATCGCCTGATATCGATGATGAAAGTGCAGCTATTTTATTGGCAGTAAACGCGGTCAGTCAACAAGTCCTCATGCAAGAGGAAATGGAAATAGATAAAAACCAGGCTGAAGACGCCAATGAAATTGGAGATTAAACTTTAAGTCGATAAAGGAGCACGTTCATGACTTTGACTATACTTATTATTTTTATTTTTTTATTTGCCCTGTACGGTGGGGCAAGGCGTGGGTTGATGTTGCAGTTCACATCGACTATTTTTTATTTGATTGTTTTTTATGCAGCGGTTGTATATTATCCTGCAATAAGTGAAAGAATCGATTTGCTTGTCCCTTATCCTTCAGCAAACTATGGGGATTCTTTTGCTTTATATACATTGGACATCGGTTTTCAATTAGATGCTGCCTTTTACGATATCATCGCCTTTATACTTATTTTAGTTATCGGAGGCTTTATATCACGCCTATTGATCGCAGCATTAACTCCTCTTCAGCATGTGAAAGTCCCTCTGTCGCAAGAATTGGATAAAGCAATCGGAGCTTTTTTAAGTTTAATTCTTGCTTATCTCTTTATTTTTATAGGACTCTTTCTTCTCAGTACTATACCAGCAGCTGCTGTACAAGTGATGCTCGAAGAAAGTACTTTAGCACAGACTATTTTGACAGAGAGCCCTTATCTATCAGATTATTTCTACCAGTTATGGATACAACCCTTGAATTAAAAAAGACGAATATTGATGTTTCTAATCAAAGGAGATGAATAAGAAGTTTGAGTAGAATGGAAAATAAAATTTTACATACCTTGGAATTTCCAAAAGTAGTTTCTGATCTTGCTGGCTTTGCAGTTTCAGAAAAAACTGGTGAAAAAATTAGAGCTTTGCACCCTTCAACAGAACTAAAAGAGGTTCAATATGCTCAAGATGAAACAGAAGATGGGGTGACTTTATTAAAACGTGAAGGCGGAATTCCAGTAGCACGTTTCAATGATATCCGCCCCCATCTTAAACGTCTCAGCGTAGGCGCCTCATTAGATGGAGAAGAAATTTCCCAGATTTTGAGAGTTCTCGTTATCGGCCAAGAGATGGTGGATTATTTTGAAAAAATAAGAGCAGATGAAGAAATTGAATTGCATGTCGTTTACGACATTGTGCAGCGTATTCAAGTCTTCCCAGACTTAATAAAATCTATTCGTTCTGTTATAAGTGATAATGGAGAAGTATTAGACGATGCGAGTTCTGCTTTGCGCCATATCCGAAACAGCATGCGTCAAAGCCAATCTCAAATTAGAACCCAACTTGCCCGCTTTACAAAAGGGAGCCAGTCTAAATATCTGACTGACACGATTGTCACGATGCGAAACGACCGTTATGTTCTACCAGTTAAAGCAGAGAGCCGAGGGCAGGTCAAAGGAGTCGTTCATGATCAAAGTGGCTCCGGTCAGACTGTTTTTATCGAACCTCAAAATGTAGTAAATTTAAATAATAAGTTACGACAGTTGCAGGTTGAAGAGAGAGAAGAAGTAGCGCGAATATTAGCTGAAATATCAGCTCGACTAGCAGAGCACATACCGGAATTAGAGAATAATTTAGAGGTTCTCACACAACTCGATTTCATCAATGCCAAAGCACATTATGCGCAGGCGATTGATGCGGTCCGTGTGAAGATCAGTGAAGAAAATCATGTCAATTTCTTGCAGGCCAGACACCCTTTAATATCTGAAGATGAAATTGTTCCTAATGATATTTACTTAGGTGAGGATTTCAAGACAGTTATTATCACAGGGCCTAACACGGGTGGTAAAACTATTGTATTAAAAACATTAGGCCTCCTGCAGCTCATGGGACAGGCTGGCTTACAACTTCCGGTAGAAGAAGAAAGTCGGATGGGCTTATTTGATGGAATCTATGCGGATATCGGTGATGAACAGTCTATCGAACAAAGCTTGAGTACTTTTTCTTCTCACATGGTCAATATTATTGATAATTTGGAAAAGATTACTCCAAATAGTTTGGTTTTATTCGATGAACTGGGAGCAGGAACCGACCCGCAAGAAGGTGCTGCATTGGCAATTTCTATTTTAGATTATGTACGTCAAGTAGGATCCTATGCCATGATTACTTCGCACTATCCTGAACTCAAAGCCTATGGATATAACAGTTATGAGACAGTCAACGCCAGTATGGAGTTTGATATCGAAACATTGGAACCGACCTACCGTTTAGCAATCGGAGTCCCCGGACGAAGTAACGCTTTCGAAATCAGCAAACGGCTGGGCTTGCCAGAAGAAATCATCGACCATGCGCGGGGGCTTATGAGTGGTGAAAGTCAAAACGTTAACGATATGATTGAAGACCTGGACACGCAGCGCAAAAAAGCCCGTTCAGAATATGAAGCTTTTCAAGAAGATCACAGAGAAGCTCGCAAACTTCGCCGTGAATTAGTAAGAGCTTATGAAGCTTTCAAAGATGAAAAAGATCAAGTGATGGAGAAAGCCCGAGAAGAAGCTAATGAAAGAGTCAAAAAAATAGAAAGAGAAGCTGAAAAAGTTATCGAAGAACTCAGACAAAAACAGCTTCAATCTGGCAGCAGTGAAACGGTAAAGGAACACGAATTTATTGATGCACGCACCAGACTCGACGCTTTAAGAAGTGAAGAGGAGAAAGACGCCTTAGATAAAAACAAGGTCCTACAAAAGGCGAAAGAAGATGAAAACCTTCATGAAGGAGAAGATGTGTTAGTCGGGTCACTAGGCCAGACCGGGACATTAATTGAACAAGTTTCAGAGCAAGAATGGATGGTTCAGCTAGGAAGTCTTCGAATGAAGGTAGGAGAAGATGACCTAAAAAAAATTGAAAGTAAAGAAGAAGATAAAAAATCAAAACAGCGTGTTCAAAGAAGTAGTACCAGAAGAGTGGGTACTGAGTTGAATATCATTGGGGAACGCTATGAGGACGCCATGGCGAAGTTAGATGACTATTTGGATTCTGCTTTACTGAATAACCATTCTAGCGTACGTATCATACACGGAGAAGGGACAGGCGCTTTGCGAGAAGGGGTCCATCAGAAACTAAAACGTCATCCTCAAGCTGAAAACTTTCATCTCGCTCCTGCCAATCAAGGTGGAACAGGGGTCACAATTGTTAACTTCAAGGAATGAAAGGTAAAATCAATTTAATCAAAAACCTTTTAAACTGTCTATATTTTTAGTATACTGAAAAGAGTAAAAACTATACTTATAAAAAATAAGTAAAGAAAAGGGAGATGTTCAATTATGGTTGAAGCAATTACAGATAAAAACTTTAACGAAAAAACACAGGAAGGGTTATCGCTTACAGACTTTTGGGCTACTTGGTGTGGACCGTGCCGTATGCAATCGCCTGTTATTGAAGAATTAGATGAAGAAAGCGATGGAAGCGTCGAATATTACAAAATCGATGTGGACGAAAACCAAGCAACAGCACAAGAGCATGGGATTATGAGTATTCCAACACTCCTTGTCAAAAAAGATGGAGAGATTGTCGACAAACTGATCGGATTCCATTCAAAAGAACAAATAGAAGAAAAATTAGCAGAGTACAAGTAAGATAAAGAGTAAAAAGCTAGGGCCTAGAGTCAGAGATGACTTTAGTCCCTAGCCTTTTTCTTTTCGTGATATCTGATAAAATAGTGAGACAAGTTTCCAGAGAAGGGAGTGAACGACTTGAAAATAGGCTTTATTTCAGACCTTCATATAGATAGAAACCGTGAAACATCAGCATACGATTACTTGAATGCATCAAAACGCATCATTTCAGAAAAAGAACTTGATATGCTGGTTATTGGAGGCGATATTTCTAATCATTATACAACGACGCTGTTATTTGTGGAAGAATTAGAAAAAAGAGCGGAGATTCCCGTCTATTTTATTCCAGGAAATCATGATTTTTGGGAAGAAGAAGAGGCCTCTAAAGATACGCAGGGCATTTACGGCTTATATAAAGACCATCCGCAAAGTTTGATTGAAAAGCCACTCCAATTGAATGAGTCCTACACACTAGTCGGTCATCCGGGCTGGTACAATCATGCCGTCTACGACAAGAAACAGTTTAGCCCAGAGGAAATAGAAAAGGGAAAATTTCGTTGGGCCTACTGGCAGGATAAACTCCGTTTAAACTGGGAAATGAGTGATCAAGAAGTTTCGCGCTATTTTTCTAATATCATCCGTCAAGATTTGGAAAAAGTAACTACTGAAAACATCATTTTACAAACACATGTTGTGACCGTTCCAGAATTTACAGTTCCGATGCCACAACGAACGTTTGATTTTTTTAACGCTTTTATTGCTACGGACGACTTGAAAAATGTCCACAATGAATATCCCATTTCACATCAGTTAATGGGGCATGTGCATTTTCGAGGGGAAATAATTAAGGAGGAAACAAAATTGATTACTCATTCCTTAGGTTACCGACGCGAATGGTGGAGCAACGATCTCTATCAAGAACTTCAAAAAGGGTTATATATATTAGACTTACCTAAATGAACTACTCAGCATTGAAGGGTCGAGAATTCTCATGGGCGATTGAATTAAAAATACTTCTCAAGTTGTAAGGATTGTAGTGAATAGTAAAAGTGAGAGGTATTTCTTATTGAGTGTTTTAGTCTCATTCGCGTCAATACAAGGTCTCTGTTGTGAAATTAAATTTAAAAATGGTATAATTGACTTTCAATAATTTCGTTTTTTCCTGTGTTGTTTGGATATGAGCGGTTGCTTCCGCATAAACACGATGAAGTATTTGAAAGAAGCCAGCACATGAATCTGTTTCTAGGGAAGAATTAAGAGCGAAGGGTCTAAATCGAGATTCGAGCGCAGGTTCTTGAAGTAACAGTAGAATCTGAGTTTCCCCCTTTTGTGCTTCGAACGACGGGGGTGATCGTCCCTTTAACAAATGAATACCCTTCACAATATGGAGCAGTTAGTGGCACGTAAGTTTTCTGTCGTTACAGTGCAGGATAGATTATTCCTCTTCGTTCAGAAGCAAAGGAAAAAGAGTATTTCTCAATAAAGTCAGACTTCATTCAACAGTTGTTTATAATTTTCTAGTCAAAGGAGTTTTTGTATTGGATCAAAATTATATTGGAGTTTTAGACTCCGGCTTAGGCGGACTTACCATCTTAAAAGAACTTGCTGATGCCTTGCCGAATGAAAATTTTATTTACTTGGGTGACAATCAAAGAGCTCCCTATGGAAATCGTTCTCACGAAGAAATTAAAAAATTTACTGAAGAGATGGTCACTTTTTTACAAAAACATTCTATTAAAATGCTGGTGTTAGCTTGTAACACTATCACAGCAGAAGTTCAAATTTATTTAGAGTCGTCTCTTGACATCCCGGTGGTGGGAGTGATCCAGCCTGCAGCGGAAGCCGCTCTTAACCTAACAGAAAATGGAAAAATTGGAGTGATAGCTACTGAAAAAACAGTAGAAAGTCAGGCTTATCAAGATATTTTTAAAGAAAAAGGTCTGGATGAAGTTGATGTGAAACCTTGCCAGAAGTTGGTAGATCTTGTCGAAGAGAATAAGATGGGAACGAGAGAAGCTTATCGAGAGGTAGCTGCCTGCCTAGAGCCTTACAGTGAGACAGAGATCGACACACTAGTACTAGGTTGCACCCATTTTCCTTATCTAGAAAAAGAAATTGAGCACTTTTTCGAAGGTAAGAACAAAGTGAAACTTGTCCACGCAGGGAGTATTATTCCTAGTGATGTCTATAAAGTGCTTGAAAAAAGAGGACAGCTGGGAGAGCCAGCGAAGACACGCAAGATTGATCTGTATACCACCGGTAATTTAAAGGATTTTGAAGAGGTGGCGAGCACTTATTTAGGGGATAAGCAAGAGATGACCTTCTCAAAAACAGAACTTGGTAGAAAATTGGAGGCGGAATGATGGAAAATAAAGTACTGATTGCTACTGGAAATCAAGGCAAAGCTAGAGAATTTCAACTCATGTTCAATAAATTAGGGTATAGTATTGAAACCTTAAAAGATTATCCGGAGCTCCCGGAAGTCGTAGAAGATGGGGAGACTTTTCGTGCTAATGCTTATAAAAAAGCCAAAGAGATATCCGATGCGACAGGTAAACTTGTTTTAGCAGATGATTCGGGACTTATTATAGATGCACTGGACGGTGAACCTGGAGTATATTCAGCTCGTTATGCGGGTGAACCGAAAAGCGATGTTAAGAATTATGAAAAAGTTCTAGAAAGTCTCAAAGGGGTGCCCAAAAAAGAACGAACGGCACGGTTTCATACCACACTCGCACTGGTTGAAGAAGGGCGCGATCCTCTCTTTGTTGAAGGAAATGTGGAAGGATATATTACAGAAAAACCACGCGGAGAAAATGGTTTTGGCTATGATCCTATTTTTTATGTTCCCTCAGAAGAGAAAACAATGGCAGAACTGTCGGATGAGGAGAAAAACGAGCTCAGTCACCGTGCAGTTGCTCTTAAAAAGTTAGAGACTGTATGGGAATATTGGATCAAGGATGAGCTGGACTAAGGAGGAACTATGGCACGTTTACTAATAGCTGGAGATAATCATGGCAAACGGCAGCCGCTTGAAGATTTAATATACATATATGAAGATGAAGTGGATCTCATGTTACATACAGGCGATTCTGAATTTAGCGGCTATGATTCTCTCTGGGGGAGTTATGAAACAGTAAAGGGAAATAACGATGCCGGACCGGGCTATAAAGATGCAAAAGTACTCACAGTGAATGACATTCGTGTATTTCTGACTCATGGCCACAGACACAATGTTTACCGAACCGTTGAACAGGTCGCAGAAGAAGCGGTTGAAAAAAACGCATCAATCGCTGTCTATGGCCATACCCACAATCCTCTGGTGGAAAAGTCTTCCCACGGCATTCTGACCATTAATCCAGGGAGCATCTCCCAGCCAAGGGGAATTATAAAGAAAAAGTTATATGCCTTGGTAGAAGTAGGA
>JBHWPB010000111.1:0-3951 GCA_043424675.1 Carnobacteriaceae bacterium
GTGTACCTAATGGTGGTGGGGGAATTGTATCAGATGTCCAAGTTTTCCGCCGCGAAAATGGTGATGAATTATCACCAGGTGTAAACATGTTAGTACGTGTGTATATCGCTCAAAAGCGTAAGATTCAAGTTGGAGATAAAATGGCCGGTCGCCACGGTAATAAAGGTGTTGTTTCTATTATTTTACCGGAAGAAGATATGCCTTACTTACCAGACGGCACCCCGGTTGATGTTTGTCTAAATCCTTTAGGGGTACCTTCTCGTATGAATATCGGACAAGTTTTTGAACTCCATACCGGTATGGTAGCTCGTAATCTCGGTATCCATATCGCTACACCAGTTTTCGATGGTATCCAGGAAGAAGATATGTGGGACCTCGTCAAAGAAGCTGGAATGGATGATGACGCGAAGACAGTTTTATACGACGGCCGTACAGGAGAGGCCTTTGAAGACAAAGTCTCTGTGGGAGTTATGTACTTCTTGAAACTTTCCCACATGGTCGACGATAAACTCCATGCACGTTCAATTGGACCATACTCATTAGTTACGCAGCAGCCATTGGGAGGTAAAGCTCAATTTGGGGGACAGCGTTTTGGAGAAATGGAAGTATGGGCCTTGGAAGCCTATGGAGCGTCATATACTCTGCAGGAAATTTTAACTTACAAATCAGATGACGTGCAGGGACGTACGAACACTTATGAAGCTATCGTTAAAGGTGAGCCTATTCCAACGCCGGGAGTGCCGGAGTCTTTCCGCGTTCTAGTTAAAGAGCTCCAAGCTCTTGGTTTAGACTTGAAAGTTCTGGATGATAAGAATGAAGAGATTGATTTAGAGCATAATGAGCTGGACGATATGGAACGTGTGGATTCCTTGAAAGAGATGGAAGAGCAGCAGTTACGTTCTCAGCAAGAAGCAGAAAGAGCAAACGAATAACATATAAGCTATCTTCTCAAGCCGGCCTGAAGTTAATGGCCGCTTGAGGAATGTTAGCCTAGAGCATGGGCAGCTCTGTCATATTTATAAGGGAGGTTGGCCCCTTGACTACAAGCATAGATGTTAATAATTTCCATTCGATCAAAGTTGGTCTTGCATCATCAGATAAGATCCGCTCGTGGTCCTATGGAGAAGTAAAGAAACCAGAAACCATTAACTATCGTACATTAAAACCAGAAACAGACGGTTTGTTTGACCAGCGTATCTTCGGTCCGACGAAAGACTATGAATGTGCGTGTGGAAAATACAAGCGCATTCATTATAAAGGTATCGTCTGTGACCGTTGTGGTGTAGAAGTTACACGTTCTAACGTTCGCCGTGAACGTATGGGACACATTGAATTAGCCGCACCAGTTACTCATATTTGGTATTTTAAGGGTATTCCAAGCCGTATGGGACTCATCCTGGATATGTCGCCGCGTGACTTAGAGGAAGTTATCTATTTTGCGTCTCATATTGTGATTGAGCCGGGAGATACACCTTTAGAACACAAACAGCTCCTGTCTGAGCGTGAATACCGTGAATTAAAATCAGAATTCGGTAACCGCTTTGAAGCACAGATTGGTGCTGAAGCTATCCGCACACTTCTGCGTAAAGTGGATGTAGATGCAGAAGTAAAAGAATTACGTGAAGAATTAAAAACATCGACAGGACAAAAGCGTAACCGTAATATCCGCCGTTTGGATATCTTGGATGCTTTTGCCAACTCTGAAAATAAGCCGGAATGGATGGTTCTTGACGTTTTACCAGTTATCCCGCCTGAATTACGACCAATGGTTCAGTTAGAAGGCGGCCGTTTTGCGACGAGTGATTTAAACGACTTATATCGTCGAGTAATCAACCGTAACAACCGTTTGAAACGACTACTGGACTTAAATGCACCGCACATCATCGTTCAGAATGAGATGCGTATGCTGCAGGAAGCGGTAGACGCTTTAGTAGACAACGGACGTCGCGGTCGTTCGGTCACAGGGCCGGGTAACCGTCCATTAAAATCTCTTTCTCATATGTTGAAAGGGAAGCAGGGGCGTTTCCGTCAAAACTTATTAGGTAAACGTGTAGACTATTCCGGTCGTTCCGTAATTGTAGTAGGACCGAATCTCCGGATGGATCAATGTGGTCTGCCGAGTGAAATGGCACTTGAATTATTCAAACCTTTCGTCATGCGTGAACTCGTTAAAGATGAAATCGCAAGCAATATCAAACGTGCTAAACGTATGGTTGAGCGACAAGATCCAGAGGTTTGGCCAGTTTTAGAAGAAGTCATTAAAGAGCACCCTGTTCTCTTGAACCGGGCACCTACCCTCCACCGTCTGGGAATCCAGGCATTTGAACCCGTCTTAGTTGAAGGTAAAGCTATTCAGCTTCACCCATTGGCCTGTGAGGCTTACAACGCCGACTTTGACGGTGACCAGATGGCTGTTCACGTGCCATTAAGTGACCAGGCTCAGGCTGAAGCGCGTATCCTCATGCTGGGCGCGCAGAATATCTTGAACCCTAAAGATGGATCGCCGGTTGTAACGCCTTCTCAGGATATGGTACTGGGTAACTATTACCTGTCCAAAGAAAAAGTGGGGGCAGTTGGTGAAGGTGAAGCTTTTTCATCAGTAGACGAAGTGTTCAAAGCTTTGAAAATGGGCTATGTTCACTACCATACAAGAGTAGCGATTTTAGCGCGTGACCTCTCGCATAATCCATTTACTGATGACCAACGGAATCAGTATTTGATTACCACGGTCGGTAAACTGTTATTTAACGAAATCATTCCGGATGAGATTCCATATCTTAATGAACCAACGAAAGATAACCTGGAAAATGGTACACCGGATAAATATTTCGTAGATTATGGCAGCAACTTAAAAGAAACGATTGCTGAGATGCCGGCTGTTCCGCCATTTAAGAAGAAATACCTCCAGCAGATTATTGCGGAAGTATTCAAACGCTTCACAGTTACTGAAACTTCTGAGATGTTAGATAAAATGAAAAACCTGGGCTATAGAATGTCGACTATTTCAGGTATCACTTTCTCTATAGCTGATATTCCGGTTTTAGAGGACAAGGCTGAAGTTATTGAGGCCGGTCATGTGCAGGTAGATAATATCAATAAGCAGTACCGTCGAGGTCTGATTACAGACAACGAGCGCTATGAGAATGTTATTGGTGTATGGGATAGAGTTAAAGATGATATCCAGGAGAAACTAAGCAAGACTTTAGAAATCGACAACAACATTTTTATGATGTCAGATTCTGGAGCCCGTGGGAATATCTCTAACTTGACTCAGTTGGCAGGTATGCGTGGATTGATGGCATCGCCGTCCGGCCAAATTATGGAGCTGCCGGTTACATCCAGTTTCCGTGAAGGCTTATCGGTCTTAGAGATGTTTATCTCGACTCACGGTGCGCGTAAAGGGATGACGGATACAGCTCTGAAAACAGCGGACTCGGGTTACTTAACACGTCGACTGGTTGATGTCGCTCAAGAAGTGATCGTCCGTGAAGATGACTGTGGTACGCAGCAAGGTCTGGAAGTACAGGCTATCATGGAAGGTAACCGTGAGATTGAATCATTGGAAGACCGTATCATCGGGCGCTATGCACGTTATGATGTAGAAAATCCTGCTACAGGTGAAGTTTTAGTTGAAGAAAATGAAATTATCACTATTGAAACAGCGCGTCAGATTACAGCAGCGGGTATCGAGTCAGTCTGGATCCGCTCAGTTTTCAACTGCTACTCTCACAATGGGGCATGTAAGAAATGTTACGGCCTGAATCTGGCAACGGGTTCTGAAGTAGAAGTCGGAGAAGCGATTGGTACGATCGCTGCTCAATCTATCGGTGAGCCTGGTACTCAATTAACGATGCGTACGTTCCATACGGGAGGGGTAGCCGGAGCGGATATCACGCAGGGGCTTCCTCGTGTTCAGGAAATTTTTGAAGCACGTAATCCAAAAGGTAAAGC
>JBHWPB010000112.1:0-8094 GCA_043424675.1 Carnobacteriaceae bacterium
AGACTTATAAAATATAAAAATTATAATAAACAATAAATGGAGGAATTTAAAATGAAAGAAACAGTTATTGAAATTATCGCAGATCAGTTAGAAGTAGAAAAAGACCAAATCACAGGGGACACAAACTTTATGGAAGATTTAGACGCAGACAGTTTAGATATTTTCCAAGTTCTAAGTGAAATCGAAGATGAGTTGGATATTGTCATTGAAACAGATGAAAATGTTCAGACTGTTGATCAATTAATCGCACACATCGAGAAAGCGCAAGGTTAATTTAGCAAGGAAATGAAAGCGAAAGGAAGTGAAGCATGAAAACGTCGATCACTGAATTATTGAATATAGAATATCCAATTGTTCAAGGCGCCATGGCTTGGGTCGCTGATCCGGATCTAGCTAGTGCTGTCTCGAATGCGGGAGGGCTAGGTGTAGTAGGTACAGGACACGATCCAGTAGAAGTTGTTCGAGAAAAAGTGAACACAATGAAAGACCAGACCGACAGACCCTTTGCGGTGAACGCTATGTTTCTAAGTCCTCATGTCGAAGAAGTTGTTGATTATTTGATTGAAGAATCAGGTGTAAAAATTATTACAACTGGTGCTGGAAATCCAAGTAAATATATGGACCGTTTCAAAGAAGCAGGAATTAAAGTCATTCCTGTTGTGGCTTCAGTTGCAGTGGCTAAGAGAATGGAACGAATTGGCGCAGACGCTATTATTGTAGAAGGCATGGAAGCAGGGGGGCATATTGGCCGCTTGACTTCTCTGGCCCTGCTTCCTCAGGTGACGGAAGCCGTTTCGATTCCTGTCGTTGCTGCAGGAGGCTTTGGAGACGGACGTTCCTTAGCAGCTGCTATCATGCTGGGCGCAGCAGGCGTTCAAGTAGGGACGCGCTTTGTCGTCGCCGAAGAATCCAATGCGCATGATAATTTCAAGAAAGCTATCTTGAAAGCGAACGACCTTTCAACAGTTGTGACGGGAGAGATTACCGGCCACCCTGTTCGAGTCTTACGTAATCAGCTGACGCAAGAATATTTATCTGTTGAAAAATCCATTACCAGTGATGAAGAACCTGATTTTACAGAGTTAGAAGAATTAGGGGCGGGTGCTTTACGCCGTGCAGTTGTAGAGGGTGACACGAAGTCAGGCTCTATGATGGCAGGTCAGATTGCTGGTTTAATTAAAGAAGAACAAACAGTTCAAGAAATTATTTTAGATTACGTAAACGAAGCTGAACAAGTTTATGCAGAAAGTAAAGTTTACTTTGAGTAAAGAGGGAGAACCATGACATTAGCAGTGATATTTAATGGTCAAGGTGCGCATTATTCTGAAATGGGAGTAGATTTTGCACAGACTTTCCCAGAAGCTAAAGAAGTGTATGAGGAAGCAGAGGCTATAACAGGATATCCAATAAACCAATGGTTGACCGATGACATCGAACTCTTACAGCAGACTCAATATGCTCAGGTAGCTATTACCGCAACAAGTTTAGCAATTTATGAAAGTATCAAAGCTCAGTTGCCAAAGGTCAGCTATATGGCTGGACTAAGTCTAGGAGAATATACTTCCTTGATAGCGAGCGGCATGCTGTCATTCGATGAAGGTATCAGATTGAATCAAAAACGCGGACACTTGATGTCCGCACAGTGCAAGAAGTTAAGAGAAGTTTCAGATATCGGTATGATAGCTGTCATGAAGATGCCTTTAGAAGAAATAAAAGACATCATTTCTGAAGTTAACGCTGATGAAACCATACTATTTCTAGCAAATATAAATTCCTCTACGCAAGTCACGGTTGCCGGCACCAAAGAAGGGCTCAAGCAGTTTAAGTCCCTCGCTCGTGACCGCGGCCATAAAAAAATTATCCCGTTAAAAGTAGAAGGCCCTTTTCACACCCCTTATATGGGAGCGATCTGTAAACCTTTTGAGGAAATCTTGACGGAAGTCTCGTTTCAACAAGGAACGGTACCGGTGATCAGCAATACGACCGTTGAACCACATACAGTGGAAGGCGTTCGCAGTTTGTTAACGCGTCATTTAGTAGAACCCGTACGATGGCAAGAGACAATTGACTATTTCGTCGATCAGGGCATTACGAAAATTATTCAGATTGGCCCAGGAAAGACCTTGGCAAATTTATTGAAAAGAGAAGAGAATGTGCCTGATGTCTTAGTTATCGATCAAGTAGAGGATGTCGAAAAGATTGCAGGCTTTATAGGAGGGTAACATTGACAGAAGTTGCTTTAATTACAGGAAGTTCGCGTGGTATTGGTTTAGAAGTTGCTAAACACTTAGCTAAAAAAGGCTATCAGGTTGTATTAAATGGCCGGAGCACTATCGGAGAAGATGTTCTCCAGAGTTTTAACGATGCTGCTTTACCAGTCACACAAGTTACAGGAGATGTGAGTGATTTTGAAGGGGCAAAAGAAATTATAGACGAAGTGATTGAGCGCTTCGGGCGCATCGATGTCTTAGTTAACAATGCCGGCATCACACGCGATGGTCTCGTGATGCGAATGAAAGAAGAAGATTTCGATGACGTGATGGCGACAAACTTAAAAGGGGCCTTTAATATGAGTCGGCATGTGACCAAACCCATGCTCAAACAACGGGCAGGCGCAATTATAAATATGTCGAGTGTTGTCGGCCTCATGGGGAATGCGGGGCAAGTCAACTATGCTGCAAGTAAAGCGGGCGTTATCGGTCTGACAAAGGCTCTAGCCCGTGAGTTAGGCAGTCGCCACATTACCGTCAATGCCATAGCGCCGGGTTATATTGAAACAGAAATGACAGATGTTTTAGATGAAAAAATCAAGAAGAAGATGCTTGAGCAGATTCCGTTGAAACGTTTTGGGCAGCCAGAAGAGATTGCACAAACCGTTGAGTTTTTGATCGATAATAAATACATAACGGGACAGGTCATCGAAATCAATGGCGGCTTAAATATGTAGTCGCATGGTGTGGAACGAAATTCTAAGGAGGATAAAATGCAAAGAGTAGTAATTACAGGAGCGGGAACAGTTTCACCGATTGGAAATAATGTCGCTGCTTTCTGGGAGAGTATGAAAGCCGGCAAGTCAGGAATCGGAAAAATTGAAAGTTTTGATCCATCCGAAACCAATGTCTCTGTGGCAGCAGAAGTAAAAGATTTTGATCCAAAAGAAACGATGGGTCGAAAAGAATACTCACGTATGGACCGTTATTCGCAGTTTGGTGTAGCGGCAAGTGTGGAAGCGCTCGAAGAGAGTGGTTATGATATAGAAGCCAATGCTGATCGAGTGGGAGTGTTAGTGGGCTCCGGCATCGGTGGCTTGCTTGAACTCCAAAAAGGTGTCGACAGGATGAGGGATAAAGGTGCTCAGCGAGTCAATCCTTTATTTGTCCCTATGGTTATCGGTAACATGGGGGCTGCAAACATTTCGATAAAAGTAGGTGCCAGAGGCACGAGTCTAGATATTGTGACAGCGTGTGCCAGTGCGACTAATGCTATCGGTGAAGCTTTTTTGAAAATCCGTGATGGCGAGTTGGATGCTTGTTTTGCGGGTGGAGCTGAAGCGACCATCAATGAAATTGGTATTGCAGGTTTTGATGTCTTGACGGCATTATCTCAAAACGACGATCCGAAAACTGCTTCCAGACCTTTTGACAAAGACCGTGATGGTTTTGTAATGGGGGAAGGGGCAGGAATATTATTCTTAGAATCCTTAGAATCGGCAGAAGCACGGGGAGCAAATATTTTAGCGGAGTTGGTAGGCTATGGGTCGAATAGTGACGCTTATCATATGACCGCTCCGAGACCAGATGGCAGCGGAGCGGGAGAAGCTATCCAAGCAGCGATTGAAATGGCAGCTATTCAAGCTGAAGAGATAGACTACATCAACGCTCACGGAACCAGCACGCCGACCAATGATTCTGCTGAGACAGAATCTATCAAATATGCTTTAGGGGATCACGCTTACGACATACCTATTTCCAGTTCGAAAGGACATTTTGGACATCTTCTGGGAGCAGCAGGTGGAGTAGAAGCTGTTGCCATTATAAAAGCACTGCAAGATGGTATTGTTCCGGCTACCTTAGGGTTAGAAACCCCTGATGAAGCTTGTGATTTGGATTATGTACCAGGTGAAGCCCGTGAGCAAACTATCGATTATGCTTTATCAACTTCCTTAGGTTTTGGTGGCCATAACGCAGTCTTAGCTTTCAAACGGTGGGCAGGTGAGTAAGATGAATTATGAAGAATTATTAACTTTGATTGATCATATTGATCAATCAAGTTTAGCGTATGTCGATTACGAAACGACTTCGCATCACGTGGTGCTTTCAAAAGAAGTTCCAAATATTCGGTTGAATCAAGAAACAGCAGATATGGTTACATCTGTGGAGCAAGCAAGCGAACCAGCAGCCGATGTTAAAGAAGTTACAACAGAAGCTGTGACAGAAGATCTGACAGAGAAATCAGGTCAAGTCGTAGAAGCGCCTATGGTCGGTGTTGCTTATTTACAACCAAATCCCGATGAGGAACAGTATGTAAAAGTGGGTGACCATGTCGAACAGGGCGATGTAATTTGTATCGTGGAAGCGATGAAGCTTATGAACGAAATTCAGGCTCCTTCTGCGGGTGTCATCACCGAAATTTTAGTTCAAAACGAAGAAGTCGTCGAGTATGGCCAACCGTTAATGCGCATCGAATGAGTAGAAATTATAGGAGGATAAAATGTCAGAGCAAAAAAAGCCAGTCATGACGGCACAAGAAGTCATGGAGATTATTCCAAACCGCTATCCGATGTTTTTTGTGGACCGCGTAGAAGAGTTGGAATTAGAAGAACGTGTTGTTGCGACAAAAAACGTTACAGCCAGTGAAAGTTATTTCCAAGGGCATTTCCCAGGAAACCCAATCATGCCAGGCGTTCTACAGATTGAAACGATGGCCCAGGTAGGCTCCATACCTTTACTAATGAGCCCTAACTTTGAAGGGAAGATTGCTTTTTTAGCTGCTGTGGATAAGGTAAAGTTTCGCCAAAACGTAGTACCAGGCGATGTCTTAACGATCACGGTAGAAATTGTAAGATTAAAATCTAGAATGGGTATTGGCCAGGGAACCATTACAAACCAATATGGTGAAAAAGTTTCCGAAGCGAAGATGACTTTCGTTATCAGTGATTTGGAACAAGTAGAGCAAGTATAGACAGGACGGGTTGTATGTTCAAAAAAGTTCTTGTAGCAAATCGAGGAGAAATTGCAGTTCGTATTATAAGAGCCTTAAGAGAGTTAGGGATACCTTCTGTTGCAGTGTTCAGTGAAGCAGATCGGGAGGCCTTGCATACAGAATTGGCAGATGAAGCGATCTGTATCGGGCCAGCGAAGGGGTTGGATTCCTACGCGAATCCCGTCGCCATTTTAAGTGCCGCGTTAGTAACAGGCGCAGATGCAATTCATCCCGGCTATGGTTTTTTATCCGAACGAAGTGATTTTGCTTCTCTTTGCGAGGAGATGAAAATAAAATTTATCGGACCGAGCAGTCAGATTATTCGCGATATGGGCAACAAACAGAATGCACGTACGACCATGCGCGATGCGGGTGTACCTGTCATTCCAGGTGGAAAAGATTTGATTTATACGATTGAGCAGGCAGAACACTTAGCAGACGAAATCGGCTATCCACTGATGATTAAAGCAGCGGATGGCGGCGGTGGCAAAGGAATGCGTCTCGTTCCATCAGAAACAGAACTTGAGCCTTTATTTATCCAAGCGCAAAATGAGACACAAAGCATTTACGGGAATCGCCATCTCTATATTGAGCGAACCATTTATCCAGCTAAACATATCGAAGTGCAGTTATTAGGGGATCATCACGGTGATGTCGTCCATTTGGGCGAACGCGATTGCTCACTGCAGAGAAATAATCAAAAAGTGATAGAGTTTGCACCAGCTGTGACGATTTCAGAAAAAACGCGCGAGAAAATCTGTGCGGCAGCCGTTCAAGCAGCGCAGGCCATTGGGTATACCAATGCCGGCACTATTGAATTTTTAGTGGATGAAGAAGAGAACTTTTACTTTATGGAAATGAACACGCGGCTGCAAGTAGAGCATCCCATTTCAGAAATGGTGACAGGCGTAGATATTGTAAAAGCACAGATTGAAATCGCATCGGGCAAACCACTGTCTTTCACACAATCGGATATTGAATTCAACGGTTTTGCGATTGAAAGTCGCTTAAATGCGGAAGATCCCTATAACGACTTTCAACCATCGAGCGATCATATTGAGGAATTGTTTCTGCCCAGTGGCGGGATGGGTCTGCGTGTGGAGACAGGCGTCTATTCTGATTATACGTTGCCTCCATTTTATGATTCGATGGTGGCAAAGATTATCGCCCACCAACCGACAAAAGAAGCAGCTTTTCGGCTAATGGATCGCGCGCTGTATGAAGTCGTTGCGAATGGTATTCATACGAATATTGAACTGTTAGAAACATTAATTCAGCATCCGGACGTTTTAGATGGGAAGACTCATGTGAAATGGCTGGAAGAAACTTTTATGCCGGAATGGTTAGAAATTTCGTCAGAAGACGTGGATTAAAAGCAAGGAGTAGAGGAGGGTTAAGGGTTGGCATTCTTTCGAAAAAAGAAAAAATACGTAGAAGTTAAACCTTTAAGAACAGAGGAAATTCGAGAAAGGCGTGCGCAGATCCCTGATGATTTAGCACGTTCATGTCCCAAATGTAGAACGATTACTTTCAAAAAGTGGATGGGAGCAGACTATGTGTGTTCTAAGTGTAGTTATCATCTCCAATTTCCTGCTTCTGAGCGGGTGAAATGGCTAGCGGACGAAGGTTCCTTTCAAGAATGGGACAGTGAAATTGACGCTTCTAACCCTCTAGATTTTCCAGAGTATGACGAGAAAATTGAAAAAGGACAAAAAGTTACACAATTAGAAGAAGCTATTCTGACAGGGAAAGCTGAGTTAAAAGGTCTTCCTTTTGCATTAGGCGTAATGGATAGTCGTTTTATTATGGCCAGCATGGGGACTGTTGTCGGTGAAAAATTGGCACGTTTATTTGAACGGGCAACGAAACTCAACCTGCCTGTGATTTTATACATTGCCTCTGGCGGTGCACGCATGCAAGAAGGAATCTTGTCCTTGATGCAGATGGCGAAAGTTACGCAAGCTGTTTCCAAGCACAGTCAAGCTGGATTGTTTTATTGTTCGTTCTTGACACATCCTACGACAGGTGGAGTAACTGCCAGCTTTGCGATGCAGGGCGATATTATTCTAGCGGAACCAGGTGTTACAGTTGGATTTGCCGGGAAACGTGTGATTGAACAGACTATTAAGACAGAACTGCCTGATGATTTTCAAGAGGCAGAGACCGTTTTAGAAAATGGCTTTATCGACCATATTGTTTCTCGTAAAGAACAACACAGCGTCTTACGCTTTTTACTGAAAATACATCAGATGGAAAGGCCGGTGCATTCTCATGGGAGCTTATGACACTGTGAAAAAAGCGCGCGATATTCAGCGTTTGTCTACAATTGAAGTCATCAATAGTCTGTGCACGGGTTTCATTGAATTGCATGGCGATCGATCCCAGAAGGACGACAAAGCAATTGTAGGGGGTATCGGTTTGATCGATGACACAGACCCCATTACGATTATCGGAATTCAAAAGGGGCGGAATACAGAAGAAAATATCCGTCGTAACTTTGGTTCAAGTGGACCGGCCGGCTATCGTAAAGCGGAACGTTTAATGAAGCAAGCTGAAAAATTCAATCGCCCCGTGTTAACTTTAATTAACACGGCGGGAGCTGATGCCACACCTGAATCTGAAGAATATGGAATTGGTGAAGCGATCGCCAGTTCGTTAACGACGATGAGTGAGCTCACTGTCCCGACACTGGCCATTATTTTAGGCGAAGGCGGAAGCGGCGGAGCGATCGCTCTGGCTTTAAGTGATCAAGTGTGGATGCTTGAAAATAGTATCTATTCTATTTTATCTCCAGAAGGCTTTGCTTCTATTTTATGGAAGGATGCAAGCTTAGCGGCTGATGCCGCTGAAATGATGAAGCTGACAGCTGAAGAACTAAAGGAATTGGAAGTT
>JBHWPB010000113.1:0-44929 GCA_043424675.1 Carnobacteriaceae bacterium
TATTAAAATTATTCTTTATAGCAGTTTCAGCCAATTTATAAGAATAATATAAATCTTCTTATAAAACAATCATTATTGTACTTTCTCATCCTTCTCTCCAAAAATTATCAAAGATAGTAATCGGCATGTGACGCTTATGCTGTGACTGCATGTAGAGCTCTTCGATTCTTGCAGCAGCTGCTTGGGGAACTTCCCTGCCTTCCAAATAATCATCCAGATGGTCATAAGTCACACCTAAAGCCTCTTCGTCGGACTGTAACGGCTTATCATCTTCCAGATCAGCTGTCGGCACTTTCTCAACGAGGTGATCGGGGGCTCCCAGCTCCCGTAATAATTCCCGTCCTTGACGTTTATTTAAGCGAAAGAGTGGCATAAGATCGGCTGATCCGTCTCCAAATTTAGTAAAGAAGCCGACTGTATTTTCTGCCGCATGATCGGTTCCTAGAACAATACCAGATCTTTCTCCGGCTATAGCATACTGCACGACCATACGCTGCCGTGCTTTAATGTTGCCCTTGTTAAAATCTGAAATGCCGAACCCCTGATCGACAAACTCTGCAGTAAGAGCGTCGGTTGCCGACTTAATATTAATATCCAAGACAACATCAGGGGCGATCCATGCGAGAGCATCATCCACATCGCCTTGATCCTGTTGCTTTCCATAAGGCAGAGTGACAGCGATAAATTGGTAGGCGTCATCTCCTGTCGCCGAACGGACTTCTTCCGCTGTGAGCTGGGCGATTTTCCCTAATAAAGTCGAATCTTGTCCGCCGCTGATGCCTAAAACTAGAGTTTTTAAGAATGAATGCTCTCTCCAATAGGAACGAATGAAATTGATAGACTTTCGAACTTCTTCTTGAGGATCAATTTCAGGCTGAACTCCCATTTCTTTTATAATTTTTTCTTGTAAACCAGACATATTTATTCCCCTTTTTCATTTCTTTCCCTGTGCTCCTTGGCATAGTTTCTGAAATATTGAATGGTTTCGATTTTCCGATCGTACAGTTCCTGAGAAAGATCGACCGGGTAAGGTTCTGGGTTAAGCAAACGCATATATTCTTCCCAGATGCCTTTTTCACTCTCTTGCTTGTATTCTTTAATTTCATCTAAGGCAGGTAGATCATAAACGAGCTTCCCGTCCACAAAGATATCATTTAACAGCGGTCGCGCCTGAAAGTTTTCTACTGTTTTATTGATGTAAGTATGTTTAGGATGGAACATAAACAGTTCTTCTTTTTCATTCGGGTCTTCTGTGTAGATGGAAACATAATCCCCCTCTGATTTTTCTTCTTCTCCGCTGGTAATCCGCCAGACTTGTTTTTTCGCAGGGGTCGAAATTTTATCTGCATTCGATGTAATTTTGAGCGTATCTTCCATTATCCCATTCTCATTTTCAATGGATACTAGTTTATAGACGCCCCCTAAAGCAGGTTGAGTATAGGCTGTAATCATCCGTGTTCCTACTCCCCATGTATCAATCTTAGCGCCCTGCATTTTTAAGTTGACAATGGTGTCTGCATCTAAGGAATTAGAGGCAATGATCTTTGCATCAGGATAACCGGCTTTATCCAGCATCTTACGGACACGTTTCGATAAGAAAGAAAGATCTCCGCTGTCTAAACGCACGCCGATAAAATTTATTTTATCTCCCATCTCATCTGCGACACGAATCGCATTAGGAAGACCTGATTCTAGAGTATCGTAAGTGTCGATGAGAAAAACACAATCCCTGTGAGTATTAGCGTACGCTTTAAACGCTTCATATTCGTCACGATAAGCCTGAATTAAAGCATGAGCATGCGTCCCGCTTGCTGGAATCCCGAACACTTTAGAGGCGCGAACGTTACTTGTCGACTCCGCTCCGCCAATATAAGTCGCCCGTGCTCCCCACAAGGCAGCATCCATCTCCTGCGCCCGGCGAGTTCCGAACTCTAAAACAGAATCCCCCTCTGCGGCGGTCACGATTTGGGAAGCTTTTGTGGCAATCAAAGTTTGAAAGTTAAAGATATTCAAGATCGCCGTTTCAAGGATCTGGCCGTCAGCAAGCGTTCCTTCCACTTGAATCAGAGGTTCTTCGGCAAATGCGATCTCCCCTTCATGGAAAGAGCGCAGAGTTCCTTGAAAACGCCAATTTTTTAAGTATTCTAAAAAATCTTCTTCATATCCTTCCATTTCTCGAAGATAGTCGATATCGGATTCGGTGAAATGAAGGTTATCAATATAATCAATAATGCGCTCGAGCCCCGCGAAGACAGTATAGCCTAAATCAAAGGGTTCCTTGCGGTAATAAGCTTCAAAGACTGCTTTTCTATCGCTTATCCCCTCTCTCCAATAGGTTTCAAGCATGTTAATTTCATATAAATCTGTATGAAGGGCCAATCCCTCATCAGGATACTTCATGTTATCTCGTTTACTCATCTGAAATTTCCTTTCATCATTTTTCTCTTATAGAATCACTATAACATTTATTATTATACATGTATTCCTTCCAGTATGTTAATCAATACAGTATAAAAGCGTTTACATTATTCTGTTGACTTTTTGACACTCTTTTCATATAATTAACTTTGTGAGATATTGCGTTTAGATCACAATATATTAAGGGAAGTGTTTGTTTATGAAAATTGTTGGAATAGTTGGGAACAACTCAAAAAAATCAAGTAACCGTGTTCTTCTCGAATACATGGCTGACAGATACGGTAAGGATGTTGACTTTGAAGTACATGGAATTGAAGATATTCCTTTATTCAACGTTGACAATGCCGGTGATGTTCCAGAGTCTGTTAAAAAATTAAATGATGCGATTGAAGCAGCTGATGGCGTTGTATTTTCTACAGCAGAATACGACCACTCTATCACAGCTGCCCTTAAGAGCGCAATTGAATGGTTATCAAGCGTCTATCACCCGTTCACAGACAAGCCGGTGATGATTGTCGGAGCTTCATACGGAACCTTGGGCTCTGTCCGTGCTCAGATGAACTTACGCACTATCTTAAATGCGCCAGGACTCCAAGCTAAAGTATTGCAAGGAAATGAATTCTTACTAGGCCAAGCCAAAGAGAAGTTTGATGACGAAGGAAAGATGACCGATACAGGTACTGCAGACTTCTTAGACCTCTGCTTCAATAATTTCAAAAAGTTTGTCGAAGATAATAATCTTGCTGTGGCAAATCGCAACCAAGAAACAGAAGTTCAATAACTTTATTTTTTAACATAACTTCCCTTTCAAAACGAAAGGGATTTTTCATTTGAACGATTAATCTTAATATCTTCATATTTGCGTACCTCGTATTTCATAACCTGAAAGCAAACCTTATAGAACCCCTCAATTTTAAATAAAAAAGAAACCACACCTCCTATCAGAGGAGATGTGGTTTCTCTTGTGCGTTATTTAGGATTATTCAGTTGCTTCATATTCAAATATGTTTTCTCCATACCACTCTTCTGAAATTTCAGATAAAGTTCCATCTTCTTTCAATTGACGTACCGCTTCATCAAATGAAGCCATTAAGTCTTCTTGTCCTGGTGCAAACATGAAGTAAGTTTCATTAACTTGTACGGGCTCTTCCACCATTTTAACATCTAAGCCAAGCTCTTCTATAATCCCGTCAATATTTAAGTTAGAAGGAATTACCAGTGCATCATATTGTTGATCATGGATAGATTGGAGTCTCTGAGCATAATCTCCAGAATCTCCTAAGTTGATACCGATTTGATTCTCTGGATTTTCTTCATTATATTCTGTAAGGAGATTGAAAATACCGCCATTAGGTGTCACAGGCGCCACTTCTCTTCCGACTAAATCATCTAGAGTTTGGATATCATTTTCAGATTCATGTACATAAATTCTGATCACACTTGCTCCTGTATTTTCTTCAGGAAAAGCGTAGTATTCTTGACGTTCTGCTGTCTGGAAGAGCCCCCCGCCGATAAAGTTATACTTGCCGCTGTCCAGACCAACTTGAGTGGCTTCGGAACTGACACTTTCAACTTCGATATTAAAATCATCCGTCGCTTCATTAATTGCATTTAAAACGTCAATCTCATAACCATCGAGTTCGCCCTCTGAGTTTGTAAAGCTCAAAGGCTGTGACGCATTTTCTACAGCAACCATCACCGTATTATCTCCACTCTGGCCGCCGCCCCCTGCTTGTTCTGAAGTATTGGTATCTTCCTCGCCCGTTCCATTTCCACAAGCAACTAAAATGACCCCAACTAAAGCAATTAAAATCGTTTTTAACCATTTTTTCATTTTCATTCAACCTTTCTCTTCCCTGTTACCTCTATTTAGAAAATCTTAGGAATGCTGGACACGCATACGTTCTGATACGCGGTCAAAGATAAATTGTAAGATTCCACAGATGAGCCAATACACGAGTGCGGCTGCTGCATAGGATTCAATGTATCTGAAGTTCAATGCAGCGGCGAGCCGTGCTTGGGCCATAATATCAACCACCCCTACTGTAAATGCAAGTGACAGTGATTTAATAATTTTCAAAAAAGCATTCAAAAATAATGGAATCGCAACAGTCAATGCCTGCGGGATAATCACTCGGCGTAAATTTTGAGTGCGCGTAAATCCTATCGAACGACCGGCTTCAATTTGAGCGGGATCGATGGACTGAAAAGCCCCGCGGATATATTCGGATTCGACAGCCGCCTCTAATAAGGAGTATGTCACCAGTACGATAAGAAGACTGGGAAACTCGTAGGGATCAGCGGCTACCCCGAAGACACTCAATAAAGAAGCGCTGGCGTTCGGCAGGCTGTACATCACAACGAGAAGGTGCACAATCAGAGGCACCCCTCGCATGTATGAGATAAATATATTCAGGAGTTGTGTTAAAACAGGAACCTCTCTCTGTTTAATCAAGGCGATGAGGCCGCCTAAAATAATGCCTATCATTAAAACAATCACAGCTAAAAGCAGGGTCCTGGGGACAGCTTGGAGAACGATTCCAATCGTTTCAAACATAACATTAAATCTAAACATTCACTCACCCTACTTTCATATATTTAGAATAACGACGTTCCAGCACGTTGACCCCCACAGTCAAGAGTGAAGAAAGCGCCCAATAAATTAAAGCCACTGTCAGATAGACTTCAAACTGATACACACCGTAAGTATTAGCAATAATAATTTCTGCCTGCCCCATCAAATCGACCAGACCAATCAAGAAAAGCAAGGAGGTATCCAGCAGGAGATTAATCCAAGCATTCCCTAAACTAGGTAAGGCGATGGGAATTACTTGCGGGAATATAATTCTCATATGACTTTGAAAACTTGTCATTCCGATACTTTTGGCTGCTTCATGCTGTTCTTCAGATACAGCTAAGTAACTGGGGCGCAGAATTTCTGAAATAAATCCTCCTGTATACATCACAAGAGCAATAATAGAAAAAGTCACTCGGCTGACATTATCCGTACTGATTCCAAAAGTCTGCAACAACAAAGGCAGTCCATAATAAACTAAGAAAATATGAACAATTCCTGGCGTGCTCCGTGTAAAAGACGTATAGGCTTCTAAAAGCTGGCTGATGACAGGCGCCTTTTTAATTCTAAAATAAGTAATAACAACAGCCCATAAAAAGGAAACAACTAGAGCCACGAGAAAAACATAAATGGTAACGGGCAAGGATTGAATCAGGCTCGGCAGTATTTCCAGAATAAAACTAAAATCCAAAATCTCTCCTCCTCTGCCTCAAGATCATCCCTCTGCTCCAGCTTCTTCTGCAAGAAAGGAATGTTCAAAGCGCCTCACGAAATCTTCTGTCCGTTTTTCTTTAGGGTGATTAAAGATCTGTTCCGGAGGTCCTTGCTCAACAATCCTTCCGCCTTCCATAAAGACAACACGGTCTGAGACATATTTCGCAAATTCCATCTCATGAGTCGCTAGAATCATAGTCGTTCCAAGCTTCGCTAACTCTTGTAAGGTTTTTAATATATCTGCAGAACCTTCTGGGTCCAGAGAAGAAGTCGGCTCGTCTAACAGCATGACCTCTGGATTCAAAGCCATCGCTCTGGCGATGCCTATTCTCTGTTGCTGCCCTCCTGAAAGCTCTTTGGGATACTTATCAATCTGTCCTAAAAGATTGACACGTTCAATTTCTCGAAGCGCTATTGCTTCCGCTTCTTCTTTTGATTTTTTCTGTACGGTCACTAAACCTTCCATCACATTTTCTAAAATAGTCATATGTGTAAAGAGGTTGTAGTTTTGAAAGACCATTCCAGTTCGGCGTCTCATTTCAATAATATCTTCGTTGGAAGCATTTTGACAGGAGACGGTTTTGTCACCAATTGTAATGGTACCTTTATCTGCACACGATAAAAAGTTAATGGAACGCAGGAGCGTTGTCTTTCCAGTTCCACTAGGTCCAATGAGTGCAACAACCTCACCATCTTCTATTGAAAGCGAGATGCCATCCAACACTTTCAAGTCCCCGTAAGACTTCTCTATATTTTCTAATTTTATCATATCTTCACCTTTATTCTTATCGATTCCAATAGCTTATTTATTCTATCATGAAAAAAGAAAAAAACAGAATGCAAAATACCATACTCTCATTTCGTTAGTATAGTCTAATCATCCTTGTAGATAATTTCAAACCAACTTAGCTGCAGATGTTAAAAGCAACAAGAAGTCTTAATTTTTCTCCCGCTCGTAATAACTTTCCTGGAGTTTTCTAACTTCTTTTGCCAGTTCCGGAACGGGTCCGTCTACTTGAGGGTTGCGAAGAACTTCTTGAATAGAACGGCTTCGAACTCTCGATTGTTCTTCAATTCCCATCTCTTTTTTCCACTGACCCAACTGTGTGGAAGAACTCGCATACACGATCCGACCGAGACCAGCTAAACCATGAGCTGCGGCACACATTGGGCAGTGCTCGCCTGAAGTATAGACTGTCGCTTCAGCTCTTTCTTCTTCTGTCATATTTTGACCTGCCCAACGCGCCAGATTGAATTCGGGATGCTGCGTGTGGTCGCCGCCAGCCACATGATTATGGTCTTCGTAAAGAACATCCCCGCCTTTGGAAACAAGAACCGAACCAAAGGGCTGATCGCCTTTTTCTAAAGCAATACCTGCTAACTCAATACATCTTTCAAGGTAGTTCAAGTCTGAATTGTCAATCATAAAACAACCTCCTTATTCTTTCTTTTTCTAGACTTCTTTCACCTTATCATATTAGCAAGAAATATCTTAGGAAATAAACTACGAGACTCTAATATCCTATAAGCTAACTTCCACTCATAACCAGGTGAAGTGTCCCTTAATCAAGTGCCGAGAATGCTCGCAAGTGATTGAGTTCAAAGCAGGGAGTCAGGGTCTCTCATTTTAAATATTAAAAAATCTCTTGCCGGGTTAGTACAGGCAAGAGATTTCATTATAGCTATATTCTGATTATTCTTCTCAGTGCTGGAGATTATTTACATCATTCCAGGTTGTCCTGCACCCATGTCAGGTAAGCTGTCTGGTTCTGAAATTTCAGCAACCGCTGATTCAGTCGTTAAGAGGAGTGCTGAGACACTTGCTGCATTTTGTAAGGCTGAACGTGTGACTTTTGTCGGGTCGATAATTCCACGTTCAATCATGTCTGTGTATTCATTTGCTGCTGCATCATAACCTTTTCCAGCTTCGTTTCCTTTAAGCTCTGATACAACAACACTTCCTTCAATTCCAGCATTCGCTGCAATTTGACGAACCGGTTCTTCCAGGGCACGTTTAACGATCTCAACACCTGTAAGCTCGTCGCCTTCTACATCTAATTCTTCCAATGCAGGGATAATGTTGATGTAGGCTGTTCCTCCACCTGGTACAATCCCTTCTTCAACTGCTGCACGTGAAGCATTCAATGCGTCCTCGATGCGGTATTTACGTTCTTTTTGCTCTGTTTCAGTTGCTGCACCGACTCGAATAACTGCAACTCCACCAGCAAGTTTAGCGATACGTTCTTCAATCTTTTCACGATCATAGTCAGAGTCTGTTTCTTCTGCTTGACGACGTAAGAGCTCTACGCGCTGTTCGATCTGTTCCGCTTCTCCATTACCTGAAACGATAACGGTGTCATCTTTTGTAACAGTGATGTTTTCCGCACTTCCAAGTGATTCCAAGGTAGCGTCAGAAAGCTCAAGTCCTAGGTCATCTGTGATTACCTGTCCACCGGTTAAGATGGCGATATCTTCTAACATACCTTTGCGGCGGTCACCAAATCCTGGCGCTTTAACTGCTGTGACGTCAAGTGTTCCTCTAATTTTGTTTAACACTAATGTAGGCAGAGCTTCTCCTTCTACATCGTCAGCAATAATGAGGAGCGGACGGCTAGACTGCATCACTTGTTCTAAAAGTGGGACAAGGTCTTGGATGTTAGAGATTTTCTTATCTGTGATTAAAATGTATGGATTTTCAAGGTTTGCTTCCATCTTCTCTTCATCGGTAACCATGTACTGTGAAAGATATCCACGATCGAACTGCATACCCTCTACAACTTCCATGTCCGTCTCAATACCTTGAGAATCTTCAATCGTGATCACACCATCTGTTCCAACTTCATCCATCGCTGTTGAGAGGAGTTCACCAATTTCTTGGTCGCCAGATGAGATAGCAGCAATCTGTGCGATTGATTCTTTAGTTTTCACTTCTGTTGTGCTTTCTCTTAAAGCTTCGACTGCAGCTTGAGTTGCTTTTTCAATCCCGCGGCGAATCCCTACTGGATTAGCTCCTGCTGCTACGTTTTTAGACCCTTCGTTTACAATCGCTTGTGTTAAGACAGTTGCAGTTGTTGTTCCGTCTCCAGCAACATCATTTGTTTTTGTTGCTACTTCTGATACGAGCTGCGCTCCCATATTTTCAAAACGGTCTTCCAGTTCGATTTCTTTTGCAATGGTCACCCCATCATTTGTGATCTGCGGTGAACCATACTCTTTATCTAAAATAACATTGCGGCCTTTGGGACCAATCGTTACTTTTACTGTATCTGCTAATTTGTTGACACCATCGATGATACTCTTGCGTGCTTCTCCTGAAAATTTAATATCTTTAGCCATTAATTTTTTCACCTCATAAAAATTCTTTAGTAATTACTCGACAACTGCGACAATATCGTCTTCTTTTACTACAAGGTATTCCACACCTTCATGCTCGATTTCTGTTCCTGCATATTTTTCGTAAAGAACAACATCGCCTTCTTTTACAGAAACTTCTAGTTCGGATCCATCTTCCAGACGTTTGCCTGAGCCGACAGCCACCACTTTTGCTGTGTCAGGTTTTTCATTAGACGTTCCTGTAAATACTAACCCACTCTCAGTTGTTTCTTCTTCTTCGACCAATTCGAGTAACACTCGATTCCCTAAAGGTTTTAACATTTAATTCCCTCCATCACATTTTATCATTATTTTTACTATTAGCACTCAAAGCTTTCGAGTGCTAACCACATCATTTATACTATAGCATGTCTTAAAAAAATGCAAGGGAAAGAGTTGAAAACTCACAAAGTTTATTTCTTGCGGCAATAAGGGTATACTATTAACTTCTAAGTAAATATTCTTCTTATATTTTTTAGAAATCAACCTTAGATTTTGTGTTATCATGAAAAGGATGATTAATTATTTCGGAGGTGTCAGAAAAAAATGAGCTATTTAAAAGAACGTATTTTGTCAGACGGTGAAGTGATCGATGAGAGTGTCCTGCGTGTGGATTCCTTCTTAAATCACCAGATCGATCCAGAAGTCATGTTTGAAATAGAAAGAGAATTCTACAACTACTTCAAGGAGAAAAAGATCACAAAAATCTTGACGATTGAAGCATCTGGTATTGCTCCGGCACTACTTGTAGCAGCACACTTTAAGGTTCCGATGTTATTCGCAAAAAAATCGCGTCCTTCTACCATAAATGAAAACAGGCACTATCTCACGCATGTACACAGTTATACCAAAGATACCACTAGCCCTGTTATAATTTCAAAAAAATACCTTTCTGAAGAAGATAGTGTCTTGATTATCGATGACTTCTTAGCAAACGGAGAAGCCGCTTTGGGACTGGTTGATTTAGTAGAACAAGCGGGTGCCAGTGTAGCCGGCATCGGTATCTGTATTGAAAAATCCTTCCAGCCCGGAAGACAAAGGTTAGACGATGCTGGATTAGATGTCTACTCTATTTGCCGTGTCTCTTCTTTAAAAAATAATGAAGTGTCTTTTCTAGAAGATGACGAGTAAAGAAGGATAAGTACCCGGTATTCATAAATTCTCGATGTGACTTTTAAGACGAGTAGTCCTCGCTCTGAAAAAAGTCACATTTTTTATTGAATGGAAAGAACTAGACTTTTTCTATAGCATTGATGTATGTTACGTTAGAAAAATCAGATACCTTTGAGGAGGATGTAAGTGAAACTCAAGAAAATAGGCCCTCACCTTGCGATTATTTTAATTTATCTTTTGGCTCAGCTTTTACCTTTACTGGTTATCAATGTGTTTCCTATGGCATGGACGACCTCTTATTCTATTTATAGCTCATTGCTCAGCATGGGACTCGGAACGCTATTGATGTTTTATGTCAATTATAACTACAACTTTTATACGACACTTGACAATTCAAGAAGCCTTCCGATTGGCGGAGTACTCTTATGGGGGATCATCGGCGCTTTTTTAGGTTTGATCGGACAAGTTGCCGCAGCCAATATAGAGATTTTCATCTTTGGGATTCCTGCTGGTTCAGCAAACACGCTGATGCTTTTAGAAATTATCAGCGCTTATCCTTTCTATATTCTGCTCACTTCTCTTTTAGGACCTATTATGGAAGAATTTGTTTTTCGCAAAGTTGTCTTCGGATTTTTATATGACATCATTGGAGGAACGGGAGCCGGTGTCATCAGCTCACTTCTCTTTGCTTTCCTGCATTTTGATGGTCATATTTTGATTTACTCTGTGATCGGACTTGTGCTCTCCTATCTTTACTTCAGAACGAAAAACATCGCCGCTCCTATAATTGCTCACGTTCTCATGAATACTATTGTAATTCTGCTTTCAGGAGCTTAGAAAGGTTGTCATAGAATGATAAAACGACTGTTAATGTTTCGAATCGCTTTTTCTTTTATATTTTTTCTTCTTTTCGTATGGTTCGCTATTGAAAACGTCAGCACGACCGGCTGGGACTTTTTCTCCCTGCTTTATGCCGGCTTTGCTACCCTTAATTTTGTACGATTTGTCAGACTCATACAAGTTTATATGAAATTTAAGAACAACCAGAAAAAATAAACAGAAAACCTGACAAAAACGATTTGTCAGGTTTTTTCATGCATAATATTTAAATGGAACCAATATCTGTTCGATAAGTTAAATTCTCAGATTCGATCTGCATTGCCAATTGATAAGCTTTCTCTCTCGCTTCTTCTAATGTATCTCCCATCGCAACAGGGGTGAGGACGCGTCCTCCGTTCGTGATCAGTTCTCCCTCCTGGTTCCGTAAAGTGCCGTTATGGAAGAGCCATTCATCTTCTGCTAAACCTGTCGGAACTTTGGTAATGGGTAAACCTTTCTCGAAGAGATCAGGATAGCCTTTTGCATGCAGAACAACACCAAGGCAATAGCGATCGTCCCAGACTAAGTCCTCTGCTTCAAGCGTATCATCCAGTGTCTTTAACATGATCTCTAAAAGATCACTTTTTAATCGCGGTAAAAGGACTTCTGTTTCCGGATCTCCAAACCGCACATTAAATTCCAGAACTTTCGCTTGGCCTTCATGCAGCATATAGCCGACAAAGAGAATGCCATAGAAATTAAAACCGTCTTCGTTTAATCCGTCTTCTATTTTCACTAAACTTTCATAGATCGAAGCCTGGATTTCTGAAGAGACTTCTAATCCTGGTGAATAAGCGCCGATTCCGCCTGTATTTTTCCCTTGATCCTGATCGCGACTTTTTTTGTAGTCCCGCGCCATTTCCATAGGAATAATCTTGTTATTGGAAACAAAGCAGAGAAGCGAACGTTCCTCACCATCCAAAAATTCCTCGATGACAACTTCTCGACCTGAATCACCATACTTGCCTTCTTCAAGCATGAACCTTAACGTCTCTTCTGCTTCCTCCGCATCCTGAACGATGACGACACCTTTCCCTTTGTGGAGTCCATCGACTTTTAAGACAAGCGGGTAAGACATGGTTTCAATATACTCCAGAGCTTCTTTAAGGTCTGTCGTCGCTCTATATTTTGCTGTAGGAATATCATGCTTTTCGAGAAACTGCTTGGTAAATTTTTTGCTGCCTTCGAATTGTGCCGCCTCTCTATCTGGACCGAAAACCTTTAAGCCAGCTGCTTCAAAATCGCTGACAATCCCTGAACATAAGGGATCTTCCGGACCGACGATGGTTAGACCAATCTCATTGCTCTTGGCAAAAGCAATCAAGGATTCTGTATCCATCACACCAATGTCGACATTGGTTCCGATCTCTGCGGTGCCCGCATTGCCTGGTGCAATAAAGATTTCTTCCGCTCGATTTGATTGACTGATTTTCCAAGCAAGGGCATGCTCTCTGCCGCCGCTTCCAATAATTAATATATTCATTTTTTCCTCCTGTGGTTATTTAATGTCTAAAATGTCTCATGCCTGTGAACAACACAGAAATGTCAGATGCATGAGCTGCTTTAATGACTTTTTCGTCTTGAATAGATCCTCCTGGTTGAATAACTGCTTTGATCCCTTCTTGGCTCAGAGTTTCGATAGTATCTGGGAAGAAGAAACCGTCCGAAGCAACAACGGCCCCTGCAACAGGATACTCTGTTCGGCGCAAGGCGTCTTCTAAAGCCCACACTCGTCGGACTTCCCCTTGTCCTATTCCAAGCGTCTGGCCGTCCTTTGCGACCACCATCCCGTTGGATTGAATATGTTTAGCCACTTTCCAGGCAAAAATTAAATCCTTTTTCTCTGCTCCCGTTACCTGCCTTTCTGTCATCAGCTGGATGCCTTCCTCACTGAATAAAGCTCGGTCTCTTTCTTGTAAGAGATAGCCTCCGATCGTTTCTCTTCCCTGCTGGGGCAGTCCCTTGAAGCTGTCAAAATTAACAATTTCAATGAGACGGATATTCTTTTTTCGAGATAGGATGTCAAAAGCTTCTGCTTCAAAAGCGGGTGCTGCGACAATTTCTAAAAAAGTCTCACTCAAAGCCTCCGCCGTCGCTTGATCGACAGGACGATTGAGACCGATGACGCCGCCATAGATCGATTCAGGATCTGCATCATGAGCTTTGCGATAGGCTTCCTCCAAGCTCTCGCCGACGGCCACTCCTGAAGGATTGGCGTGTTTAATGCCAGTCGCTGCGATCTCGTCGAAATCCTGGACGAGAGCGACTGCTGCTGTCAGATCATTCATATTGTTGTAAGACATGGCCTTCCCGTGCAATTGTTTGATTTCATAGTTTTCTCGCACCGGCTCCTCGTACAAGGCTGCTTTTTGCTGGGGGTTCTCTCCATAACGCAAGGTCTCTTTTAACCGATAAGTCCTGGTGAGCTGCTCAGGAAAGTCAACCTCACTCTCCTCTAGAAAATATTGTGCAATCAGTGCATCATAAGCTGCTGTTGTCTGAAAGGCTTTTGCAGCTAACTTTCGACGAAAATCGAGACTCACTCTATCTCCTCTCAAAGCATTGATGACTGCTTCGTAGTCTGAGGGGTCGGTCACGATGAGGACGTCTTGATAGTTTTTAGCTGCGGCACGAATCATGCTGGGACCGCCAATATCGATATTTTCGATAATGTCTTCTTGACTGGCATCTTGTTGGGACACGACTTCTTCGAAAGGATAGAGATTATTCACGACCATATCAATGGAAGATATATTCAGCTCTTCTATCTCTCTTTCGTGAACCGCATCTCCCCTTTTATAAAGCAGCCCGCCATGGATATGCGGATGGAGCGTTTTAACGCGTCCGCCTAAAATCTCTCTAAATTGAGTCACTTCTTCCACCGAAAGAACAGGTATATTTTCTTCTTTCAGCTTTTTCTCTGTCCCGCCAGTCGAAATTAATTCCCACCCTAAAGACTGGAGTTCTTTGGCAAAAGGAACAATATGTTCTTTATCATAAACAGATATCAAGGCTCTTTTCACTTGCTGCACTCCTTCACTTTATCGGCTACGGCCTTCACTAAGATACGGTGTTCGACTTCTAAGATGCGCTTTTGTAAGTCTTCTGGACTATCTCCTGGATACACGGGAACAGCTTCTTGCTGAAGGATGGGACCTTCATCCAAGCCTGCTGTCACTTCATGCACAGTGGCGCCGCTTAATTTCACGCCGCGTTCGATAGCTGCTTCATGCACGCGCAACCCATAGAAGCCAGGGCCACTGAAAGCAGGGATCAGAGAGGGATGGATATTGATCACACATCCAGAATAAGAAGTTATCACTTCATTTCCCAGCTTTCTCAAATAGCCTGCTAGGACGACTAAATCAACTTGCTGTTCTTGAAGTGCTGATAAAATCTCTTCATCATCCTTGATCACGGCTGCTTGAACATTATGGTTTTCAGCCCGTTCGAGGCCGTAAGCTTCTTCATCGGAAGACAGGACGAGGACAACTTCTCCAGGTATTATGCCTGTTTCACAGGCTTCCAGGACAGCCTGCAGATTCGTGCCCGAGCCCGAGATTAAGACACCTATTCGTCCCAAGACAGTTCGACTCCTTCGAATTTGTCCGTCACTGAGCCGAGAATAAATGGCTCGGTTCCAGTATTTCTTAAGAGAGAAATTGCTTCATCTGTGTCTGCTTCAGAAACAAAAGCAACCATCCCCACTCCCATATTAAAGGTGCTGTACATCTCTCTGGTTTCGATTCCCCCTAATTCTTGGAGAATCTCGAAAATAGCTAAGGAAGGAATCACACGGCTATCGATATTGATGCCCAAACCTTCTGGTAAAATTCGAGGAATGTTTTCATAGAGACCTCCACCTGTGATGTGGGATAAACCTTTTGCCATGTTTTTTTCAACAAGCGCTTGTACTTCTTTAAGGTAGATTTTCGTCGGCGTTAAAAGTTCTTCCCCAATCGGTCTTTCAAAGTCTGCTATTTTATCTGTAAAAGCAATATCATTTTTTTCAAGGATCGCTCGGACTAGAGAAAAACCATTGCTGTGAACACCTGTAGAAGGTAGACCGATGGCCACGTCTCCCTTTTCAATGGCTTGCCCCGTAATCACTTTGGAACGGTCCACCATCCCCACTGCAAATCCAGCCAGATCATACTCATGCTCTTCATATAAGCCCGGCATTTCAGCTGTCTCGCCACCGATTAAACTCGCTTCTGATTGTAAACAGCCTGCTGTCACCCCTTCTACCACTGCGGCCATTTTTTCAGGCACTAACTTCCCTGTGGCAATATAATCCAAGAAGAAGAGCGGCTTGGCACCTTGGCAGAGAATATCGTTGACACTCATGGCAACCAGATCGATACCCACTGTATGGTGGATATCCAATTCTTGAGCGAGCAATAATTTGGTTCCTACCCCGTCTGTTCCAGATACCAGAACCGGTTCTTCCATACCTGAAAAATCGGGTGCAACGAGACCCGCAAAACCGCCGACATCAGTCAAAACAGCCGGCGTGTGGGTCTTTTTAACCATATCTTTAATTAAGGAAACTTGTTCGTAGCCTGCTTCTTTATTCACGCCACTTGCTTCATAATCTAACCCCATATTTATCCCTTCCCATTTCTTCATTATTTTTTTACAAAATAATCTTCATATAGATAATCGCGGCCAATTGCCTGATGAAAGCCTTCTAAGGACAGATAGGCTAAAGAATCACAGCCTATGATGTCAACCATCTCTTCCACACTATAGTTGTAGGCAATGAGTTCTTCTTCATCCGGTATCGCGATGGTGACATTTTCACTGGCGACAACAGGCGGTGAAGCAATGCGGACATGAACACTGCGGGCACCGCTGTTCTTGAGACTTTCAACTGTTCTTTTGATGGTGGTCCCGCGCACGATAGAATCGTCAACTAAAATAATATCTTGATTGGAAACATTTTGCTGAATCGGTGTGAGCTTAATCTGAACCCCCTGCTCCCGTTCTAAAGGTGTTGTTTTGATGAAGGTCCGGCCGATATAACGGTTACGCACAAAGCCTTCTTGATAAGGAAGTTTAGAGGCGTTAGCGAACCCTAAAGCTGCAATGACTCCAGAATCCGGCGCACCGATCACGACTCCCTTCTCTGCAGGATTTTCTCTGTAGAGCGCTTCCCCGAGACGGTAACGCGCTTGATAGACAGAGACGCCATCAATAATGGAATCGGGACGAGCCGTATAAGTGAATTCAAAAGCATCAATATGCCCCGTGTTCACATAATCAGCTGTAATATAATAACTGGTTCTCGTTTCAGGTGTTTTGACAAACAGTTCACCGGGCTGAAATTCCCTGATGACATGTCCTTCCAGAGAGTCAATTGCACAAGTTTCTGAAGTGATGACTGTGCTTGATCCCACCTTGCCGATAGCTAGAGGCTTGACGCCATCTTGGTTGCGGTGAGCGATGAACCGTTCTTCATTCATGAAGATAAAAGCAAATTTGCCTTGAAGCGTAGAAATATATTCTGTTAACTGGAAAATGTCTCCATTCAGATAATCAAAAAAGGTATCGGTATTAAAATCCTCATTATAAATGACACCATCGATCGCTAAGAGACTGTTGCCCTTTACTAAAGGCATCTCGCTTATTTCGTCGGGACGGTTTTTATACTGGACAAACCCGATCCCCTTATCTCCAGGCATATCGTCAATCAGACCCACGCCGAAATTTTCGCTGACTAAACCTTTTCCAGTATGAGCTTGAACTTTGTCTCTAGCGATGGTTCCAATCCCTGCGGCTTCTTGACCGCGGTGTTGCAAGGCATAGAGGCCATAATAAATCGACGAGAAAACATCTTCTTCATCAAAGTTAAATACTCCGATTAATCCGCTCATTCCTGTCTCCTTTATAGGTTTTTAACTGCCTCTTCATCATTCATGTCTTTAACGCCTTGTTCCATCTGTTTTTTATGAGCTTTGAGTTTTTCAGCGATATTTTTATCCGATAAAGCTAGAATCTGTGCAGCGAGAATGGCGGCATTTTTCCCACCATCGATCGCAACAGTTGCGACAGGGACACCAGAAGGCATCTGCACGGTAGACAGTAAAGCATCTAACCCATCTAAAGTAGAGGATTTTACTGGAATACCGATCACAGGTTTTGTGGTCATCCCTGCCATGACTCCCGATAAGTGCGCTGCCTTTCCAGCAATACCGATATAGACCTCTGCATCTTCTCGTGCCATCATGTCATCCAGTGTCCCGAGTGCACGGTGAGCTGAAATAACTGTGACTTCATAACTGATCTCAAATTCTTTCAGCTGGTCCACCACCTTTTGTGCGATTGCAGCATCACTTGAACTTCCCATAATAATTCTTACTTTCATTATTTTTCCTCCTTATTAAAATACGCTTTCAACTGTCTGATAAAGCCTGGCGTCTTTGTCTGAACATTCTTATAGAGTGCATCATCCATACGTTCGAAATGACCGAGAGACCCGAAAACCAGTCCCTCTGGGCTTGACATAGCATCAATGTTTTCTTCTGCCATATACTCTTTGTAGACAGAGACAACTTGACCGTTTCCATAGAGCTCTTCTTTTCTGTCACCTAAGTCGATGCGGCCATTGCGAGTGGCAAATGCTGTAGAATACGATTTTTCTTGGAGTTCTTTTGTAAAGAGACTGCGTTCAGAAATCACTTCTGCTTCTAGAAGATCCGACAGAAATTTTCCTTTGGGATTCGGCAAGATGCGGATAGAACTTCCTTCACGAATTTCGCCGAATTCAATCAAGCCCGATTTTATTAGAGCTTGGAAACCAGATCCCGTGCCAAAGATCACCCGTTTTTTCTCAAGATGTGCATGGACGGCCTCTTGAACGTCAGAACGAGCGAACAAAGTCTGCCATGCCGTTTGGCGTGCCCCGAGCTCATTTCCAAAAACTGAGCCTCCTGGAAGCACTAAAATATTTGCTTCTTTCAGCGCTTCTAAAAACTCTCGAAGTGACGCTTCAAAAGCTTCATGAGTGGAAGATTTAATAACGGTCTGTTTGGACGGTATACCTTCTGCCAGTAATGCATCGCGCATATCATATTCTGCGTTGTTTCCAAGTAAGACGGGTATTAAAGCTCGAGGCGCTTCCTCTAAAGCTTCTCCTTCGAAAACAGCGGAAGCAGAAGCCGCAAGTTCTTGGTCAGTTTTTTCTATATTTTCATAAACAGAAGCCAATGTTCCTTCAGAAGCCTCTTGGAGACGGCGGATTGAAATGTCTTGTCCGTTAACTGTTAAGTTTTCCTTCTGGGTCTGTCCGATAAGCGCATAATCAGATCCTTCAAAAATAACCTCCAAATCTTGCTCAGGAGAGACTTCTACCAGGAAAGATCCCATCATGAACTCAGTCAGACGATCCTTTACTTCGTCTTTTACTTCGAGACTGATGTTATTTCCAAAAGACATCTCGATAAGTTCTTTCAACATCCCGTCATATCCGACAGAGCTTACGGAAAGCAGGCTGCCTGCTTGGAGCGCTTCATAAAGTTCTCCGAAAAGACGACTGGTTTTTTCTAAATCGAGCGTACCCTCTTCTGTTATTGGACTTTCAAGCAGCACGACGTCGGAACCTGCTTGTTTGAAAGCACGCGACGTAATGTTTTGAATGTTTCCTTTAGCTACCGCAAAGCTGATCAGAGTCGGCGGCACATCTAATTCTTCAAAACTTCCACTCATACTGTCTTTCCCACCGATACTTCCGATTTCCAAGCCGTCCATGACATCGTTTGCGCCTAAGAGTGCCAGAACCGGCTTGCCCCAGCGCTCCGGAACATCGTAGAGTCTTTCGAAGTATTCCTGGAAAGTGAGTCGTGTATCTTTATAATCGAAGCCCATCGCCACCATACGGCTGATAGAATCGATAACCGCATAGTAGCCTCCATGATATGGAGAATCAGAGGCAAGATCTGGGTGATAGCCGTAAGCCATGCCAGAGACTGTGTCTGTTTTACCGCCGGCAACCGGCAAGCGAGACACCATGCCAAGCTCGGGAGTCGAGCGTTCTTCTCCGCCATAAGGGAAGAGGACGGTAGCCCGGCCGACGGTGCTGTCATAGCGCTCTCCCATCGCCTGCTGGCTGGCGCGGTTCAATTGTGCAATGTAATCTGAAATTCCTTCTTTATCTAATTCAATGTCAGCGCCATTATCTAGGAAATCAGAAGTCGGCATCTCTAACCTAGCCATGGCATGTTTTTCTGCTCCATTGGAGTCTAAGAATTCGCGCTTCAAGTTGACAATCTCTTCGCCTTCCCATGTCATGGTCATGTAATGAGTGTCTGTTACTTCAGCAATGATTGAAGCTTCAACATCCTCTTCTCGAGCATAGTCTAAGAACTTCTCCACATCTTCATCAGAGACAACGACAGCCATGCGTTCTTGGGATTCGGATAAGGCAATTTCTCCGCCGTGGAGCCCTTCATATTTCAATGGAACTTTATCAAGATCGATCACAAGACCCGGGGTAAGTTCTCCGACAGCGACTGAAACGCCTCCCGCTCCAAAGTCATTGGAACGCTTAATCAGTTTTGTTGCTTCTCCTCTTCTGAAAAGACGGCTGATTTTACGCTGGACAGAAGGCGCTCCTTTCTGCACTTCTGCTCCAGCTGTTTCTAGAGACTCTTCTGTCTGAATCATCGACGATCCGACAGCTGCACCGAGACCGTCACGTCCGGTACGTCCGCCGAGCAGAATAATCTTATCTCCTGCAAGAGGTTCTTCACGGACCACATTTTCGCGTGGGGCAGCTGCGATAAGTGCGCCTACTTCTAAACGCTTGGCTTCAAAACCATCATGGTAAAGCTCACGTGCGTAAGCTCCTGTTAAGCCGTACTGGTTGGCATAGTCGCTGTTTCCGTCGAGGGAAGCTTTTGAAATAGTACGCTGGGGTAATTTCCCTTCGCGGGTTTCTTCTTTAGAAAGGGTTGGATTCTTGGCTCCTGAAATTCGCATCGCCTGGTAAACCCAGCTGCGTCCAGATAGAGGGTCTCGGATACCGCCTCCTACACAAGTCGAAGATCCTCCAAAAGGTTCGATCTCTGTGGGGTGGTTGTGTGTTTCGTTCTTAAAGTAGAGAATCCAGTCTTCTTCCGACCCGTCAACATCCACTTTAATTTCTAATGCTGCCGCATTCACTTCTGCTGACACTTCAACGTCAGGCAATTTACCATCAATCATAAGGTTCTTAGCTTGAATCGTCCCCATATCCATTAGAGTCACAGGACGATCTGTCCGCTCTAGTCTTTCTCTTTTTGTTAAATAATCGTTGAGAGCGGCTTGGTAAAGCGCGTTAAAAGGACCTTCTTCTATTTCAATACGATCAATCTGTGTATTGAAAGTTGTATGGCGACAGTGGTCAGACCAATAAGTGTCAATCACTTTCAACTCTGTCGTATTCGGGTCACGGCCTTCTTCTCGGAAATAAGCTTGAGTTAAAGCCATGTCCGCCTCATCCATAGAATAATCTTTTCCAAAATCTTTGAGTTCTTCTTCACTGAAATCTCTGAAGCCTTCGATTGCTTGTAAATCCTCGGTGTCAGATTTTCTAACAGCCGGCTTAGACGCATGTATCTCTATTTCTTCTGTTTCAACAGGGTTCAAAAGATAAGCTTTCAATTCTTCTGCCTGCGCTTTTTCGACCTCTTCTAAAACAATCATCTGAGAGTGGGATACCTCTGCGTCGCTGTAGCCCAGGACGCTGTGGATGAATTGTTCTAACATATCTTGATTCTCATCGTACTGGCCGGGTACTTGGTGGTAGCGGAAAGCTAAATCTTCGTTTATTTCTGGGAATTCGGTGAGGAGGTCATCGATTTCTCGGTCAAAGGCGCTTTGAATAATATCTCGGCCTTCTTCCTCGCTGACATGATCAATTTCATAAACCTGATAGACTTCTAAAGAAAAATCTTCCTCCCATTCCAAAAAGTTTTTTGCTTCTGAAATAATATGCTGTCTTTCAATATCGTGGTCCTCTTTTTTACGCGTAAGAATTAACATATTAGCTCCTTTATGGATGTATTATAAATATTTTGGCAGTTCAAGGGGACTGACTGAGGTATCACCATCGTAAACGCGCATGTTGCCTCCTGAGACTTCATCGATTAAAACAATCTCATTGCTTCCAGAAATTCTTCCAAACTCCAGCTTGATGTCATATAAAGTCAGACCTCTTTGTTCTAAATCTTCTTTTATGAGGCCAGAAATTTTAAGAGTAAGGTCTTTTATCTGATCGTATTCGCCTTCTTCTAAGATGCCAAGAGCAACTAAAGCATCTTCATTAATTAAAGGATCATCTCGATCATCGTCTTTCAGGGTGTATTCTACATAGCCGTCTAATTGGTCGCCATCTTCAGCGTAAAGACCGTAACGGCGGATAAAGCTGCCTGTTGCAATATAACGGCAGATTACTTCCAAGCCTTTACCGAAAACTTCTGCTTGTTTAATTTCCATTCTTCCGTTTTCTGTATCGGAAGAAATAAAATGAGTAGGAACTCCATTCTCTTCTAATAAATTAAAAAAGTGTGTCGATACTTCAACATTAGCTCGTCCCGAGCCTTCCATTGTCAAGCCTACTTGATTGGCGCCTGGATCGAACACACCATCTTGACCAGTTACATCGTCTTTGAATTGAAAATAAGTTTTACCTTCTTCGTCTCTCAACAAATCTTTAGTTTTACCCTGGTACACTAACTCCATTTGTTTCCTCCCCTGATTAATAAAATTTATTTTCAAAAGAAGCCAGTCATGGCGGTTATTAATGCCGGTCTCCTTTGAAAAATAAATATACTCTATATTGTCAGTAATCACAAATGTTAAATATCAGTCTTTTTTGCAAGGTGTTGAGCCTTCAATCTTTCTCCACCCTTTGATTAAAAACAATTGAGAGATTTTATTCTGCCCTTTTGGAAAGCTTTTTTCTTTGTTAGGATTATTCTCATATAGTTTTTTCTCAATTTTTAGTCAAAAAAGCTTGAACTTTTCAGAACTCTTGCTATACTGTTAAAAATCTAAACACTCTTTTCCCTCAGCGGAAAAGAGTGTTTCAGTATGCAAGGCATTGCTTTTAATGAGGAAGAATGATAAGTTCATTAGTATTAATAAAAAATATATGGAGGTCTACAATGACAGCATGGGAAGATAAATTTAAGCGTGAAGGTATCACATTCGACGACGTACTTTTAGTACCAGCAGCCAGCGATGTGTTACCCAATGAAGTCGATTTAAGCACGGAGCTCGCTCCGAACTTGAAACTCAATATTCCAATTATCTCAGCGGGAATGGATACAGTAACAGAGTCTGACATGGCTATTTCAATGAGCCGTCAAGGAGGACTCGGTGTCATCCACAAAAACATGTCTATTGAACAACAAGCCCAGGAGATACGCACGGTCAAGCGTTCTGAAAGTGGCGTCATCACTGATCCTTTCTACCTGACCCCGGAAAATTTAGTACAAGAAGCCGAAGATATCATGGCCCATTATCGCATCAGTGGAGTTCCGATCGTTAAGAGTGAAGACGATTTAACTTTAGTGGGAATTATTACCAACCGTGATTTACGCTTTATCGAAAACTTCAATCAGCCTATTGAAGGTGTCATGACGAAGGAAAACTTGGTCACAGCGCCGACAGGAACATCTCTCGAAGAAGCGAAAAATATTCTAGACGAACACAGAATTGAAAAGCTTCCTTTAGTAGATGAACATAATAAACTTTCTGGACTCATCACCATTAAAGATATCGAAAAAGTAACAGAATACCCGAACAGCTCTAAAGACGATAAAGGGCGCTTAATTGTAGCAGCTGCTATCGGGGTTTCGGACGATACTTTTGAACGTGCCGAAGCTTTAATCGAAGCAGAAGTCGATGCACTTGTCATCGATACGGCCCATGGTCACAGTGCAGGTGTTCTCAATAAAATTAAAGAGATACGTTCAGAGTATCCAGACGTGACAATTATCGCAGGAAACGTCGCAACAGCTGAAGGAGCCCGCGCCCTCTTTGAAACAGGCATTGACGTAGTGAAAGTAGGAATCGGTCCCGGGTCTATCTGTACTACTCGTGTTGTGGCAGGGGTCGGCTACCCGCAACTCTCAGCTGTCTATGAAGCAGCTGGAGTAGCCCGCGAATACGGTAAAACAATTATTGCAGACGGTGGAATCAAATATTCAGGGGATATCGTTAAAGCTATTGCTGCAGGTGGACATGCTGTTATGCTGGGAAGTATGCTGGCAGGAACAGATGAATCTCCAGGAGAATTCGAAATCTTTCAAGGACGCCGCTACAAAACTTACCGTGGGATGGGATCCTTGCCGGCCATGAAGAGTGGTTCAGGCGACCGCTACTTCCAAGATTCTAAAGAAGAAGAAAGCAAGCTCGTTCCTGAAGGGATCGAAGGTCGTATGGAATATAAAGGTTCTGTACAGGACACTGTTTTCCAAATGACGGGCGGCTTGCGTTCTGGAATGGGATACGCAGGCGCTCCGACCATTAAAGCATTGAGAGAAGAAGGCCAGTTCGTTAAAATTAGTAATGCAGGACTGATCGAATCTCACCCGCACAACGTGGAAATTACTAAAGAAGCACCAAACTACTCAAGATAAAGAAAATGTCTGACAAAAACAATACACTAAAAAACCTCAAAGTTTAGTCTAAAAAAGCTAAACTTTGGGGTTTTTTATGAACTATTAACTAGAGCGAGTTCGCGTAAAATAAACAAAGGAAGTCAACCAATTTCTCATTTCACGGACTTTTATGTATAATAGAAACTAATTTCTCTCTATTCTTAACTCTATCAGCCAAGCGTTTCATTTCCATAATGGCGCATGAAATAAATGAGTGTCTGTAGCTCATTTGATAAATCAACGGTATGAACACGGACGTCATCAGGTACGTCAACACGAGTTTGTGTAAAGTTCAAGATACCTTTGACACCTGCTTCCACCAGCTTATCTGCCGATACTTGTGCTTCATTAGTTGGTACGGTTAGTATCGCAATTTTTACTTTCATGAACTCTAAACGATCTACCATCTCATCCATGTGATAGATAGGCACACCATTGTATAAGGTATCCACAATCTCTTCACTCACATCAAAACCTGCAGTGACTCTCACATTATTGTCCGTATTAAAATTTTGTTTTAAGAGAGCACCGCCCAGGTTTCCGATCCCTACCACAACGATATTGATCAGCGTATCTTGTTTGAGCAGTCCACTGAAAAATTCATGCATAGAATCGACGTCATAACCGTAGCCTCTGCGCCCTAGTGTACCAAAGTAAGAAAAGTCTCTGCGAATCGTCGCACTGTCCACTTGGATAAGTTCACTTAAATCCGCAGAAGAAATTCGTTCGCGATTTCCTTCTTTTAACATCTTAAATGTGCGCAAGTATAATGGTAAACGTTTTGCCGTAGCGCGTGGTAAATTTTCATCAGGCATTCGTATCCCTCCTTCACTTCTTTAATGATCATTCCTATTATACACGATACTATCCTTTTCACAAACTTTTCAGTAAAATAATGAGAGTTTTCTCAATATTTTTTTATTTAGTAAACTTTTAAGTTTTAGCCTTTAATTTTGACTAATATGATAGCGCTTTCTTTTATTACGTTTTTGAAGCATTTACTTTTTGTTGTGAACAAAATAACTTAACTGAAGAAAGAGAGAGTAAATGATGCGAGAAATTGTCCTAATCACTAGTTTGATATATTATAAAGTTTGACATGAAATACGGATTTGAAATGAGGATTAAAGTTGATTATTTTACAAGCACAAAATGTTGCCCGCTATTTCGGAGCTGACCTGCTCTTTGACCAAATATCTATGGAAATTCAAGACCAAGACCGCATTGCCCTGGTAGGACGGAATGGGTCTGGGAAATCTACTTTGCTGAAAATTATCGCAGGTATTGAAGAACCTGACGAGGGTCGTGTGATGAAGCCAAAAGATATCACGATCGGTTATATTGAACAGAGAACAGGGCTTATTTCGGATAAAACAATCTGGGAAGAGATGTTGACGGTCTTCGAAGATATCATCCAGCTAGAACAGCGCATGACGGAAACAGAGGAACGGTTAAGTTCAGAAGAAGTACTCGGAGACGAAACCCTTTATCAGGAGACGCTCAAACAATATGACCAGATACAAAATCAATTTATGAACCAAAACGGTTATGCTTACGAAAGTGAGATCCGTTCTGTTTTACATGGATTTAAATTTTATGAAGAAGATTATCACCGGCCGATTTCTGAGTTGTCTGGCGGACAAAAAACGCGTTTGGCACTGGCCAGGCTTCTCTTGGAAAAACGCGATCTTTTGATTCTGGACGAGCCGACCAACCACTTAGATATCGATACCTTGACGTGGCTGGAACATTACTTGAAAGGTTACGATGGCGCCCTTCTTATTGTCTCTCACGATAGATATTTCTTAGATGAAATTGTGACTGAAGTTTATGATTTAGAACGTTCTCATCTGCGCCATTATACAGGCAATTACACAGAAGCGATGAAGAAAAAGAGGAAAGACATCCAGCTCCAGCAGAAAAAATATGAAAAACAAGAAGCGGAAATTAAACGACAAGAAGAATTCATCGAAAAAAACATCACCCACGCTTCTACGTCTAAGCAGGCACAGAGCAGGCGGAAACGTCTGGAGAAAATGGACCGTATCCAAGCGCCAGAGCTTGATAGGAGAACCGCTAACTTTCACTTCACCCCGGACCAAGAAAGCGGTGAAATAGTTTTAAAGATCGATAACCTCGCCGTAGGATACGATGAGCCAGTGGCAGAGAATATTAATATCGACTTAACTAAAGGGGATATCATCGCGATTGTCGGGCCGAATGGTGTCGGAAAATCGACTCTCTTGAAAACGGTGATTGGGCAACTGGCGCCTCTAGAAGGTGAGATCCACGAAGGAACCAAAGTCGATATCGGATATTACGACCAGGAGCAGCAACATCTTTCACAACATGAGACTGTTTTAGAAGAACTGTGGAAAGTTCATCCTCAGTTAAACGAAGAAATAATCCGGTCACTCTTGGGTTCTTTCCTGTTTACAGGAGACGACGTGAAGAAATACATTCACAGCTTGAGTGGAGGAGAAAAATCGCGTGTAGCCTTAGCTAAGCTCGCTTTAGATCACAATAACACGCTGATATTAGACGAGCCGACCAACCACTTGGATATCGACAGCAAAGAAGTCTTAGAGAATGCGCTGGATGACTTTCCTGGCACCATTCTTTTCGTCTCCCACGACCGTTATTTTATCAACCGCATGGCGAATAAAGTAGTGGAACTTCAACCAGACGGCACGCGTCTCTTCTTGGGAGATTACGAATATTATATTGAAAAAAAACAAGAGTTAGAGGAACTAGAAGCTCTCGAACGTGGGGATAAGCCAGATAGTGCTAGTCCCTCTAAGGAAGTTACTGAGACAGAGCGTGATCGCTCTGAGCTCAAAGAAAGACAGAAAGAAGTTCGCCGCCTAGAAAGAGAGCTCGACTCTTTTGAAAAAGAAATCAGCAAAAGAGAAGAGAGAATTGAGGAAGCGGAGTATCACCTCACTCTCCCTGAGATTTATGAAGATGCTGAAAAAGCTCAAGAATGGGGAGATACGCTGAACCATCTGAAAAAAGAACAAGACGAGTTTTTGGAACGCTGGGAAGTAACCGCTTTAGAACTGGAAGACTATGACCAATAGAAACGCGGAATCACTTGCTTCTCTCTAAAATAATCTGAAAAGATATTGAGTGAATATAAAAAATTGCTGGAAGTTTTTTTCAAGCGAATTCTTGCGTATGTGTAGATTTTGCCTGTATAAAGGGACCTCAAACGGTTCAATTACTGTAACTCAAACTTATTTTTCGTCTCAGTAGATTGAATAAGACCTTATTCCCACAACTCAAAATTATTTTTCAATTGAATTGACTAAATAAGAGGATGTTAGCCTAATTCAAGTTTGTTTTTCTACTGAGTTGCCCTAATAAACTGTTATTGACAGAACTCAAGTTTTTTCGATTGAATCGGCTTGATAATCTTTATGGACACATTTTTTTAATTTACAAAGCAGCAGCTGACCAAAAATGAATGCGTATGATGTATCGCCGAACATTTCAGTGCAGAGAGGCCCTAAAAATTCAAAATGCTCAGAGAGAAAAAGCGGATGAAGGATATTTTCCTTCATCCGCTTTCTTTCTTCTTTAATCTTTCCATTCAGTTGAGCTTATTACTATATAGTTAGACCATAAGTCCTGGACGTGCATTAACCCCTAAGTCCGTGAAGTCTCCGGCTTTATATTGCACGTAAGCAGCGGCTCCGATCATCGCAGCATTATCTCCGCATAAAGAGAGTGGCGGGATAACAAGCTCTACATCTGATAGTTCTGTTTCTACCATCTTCTGCAATTCATTTCGCAAGCTGCTATTAGCAGCAACGCCTCCGCCTAGAATCAGTTGTCTGATATCATATTCCTGTGCTGCTCTTCTCGTCTTATCAACAAGGACTTCTACAGCACTTGCTTGGAAGCTGGCTGCCAGATTATTGCGATCCAAGCTCTCGCCTTTCTGCTCGGCGTTATGCACCTTGTTGATGAAAGCACTTTTCAAGCCTGAGAAACTAAAGTTATAATTATCTTCATTTATCATAGCCCGCGGGAAGTCAAAGATATCCTCTCCCCGATTTGCCATCTCATCGATATGCTTACCTCCCGGATAAGGAACATCAATGACGCGCCCGATCTTATCGTAAGCTTCCCCTACTGCATCGTCTAAGGTTTCCCCGATAATCTCGTAAGAGTTCTCTTCTTCCATATAAATGAGTTCAGTGTGCCCGCCGCTGACAATCAGAGACAGGGAAGGAAACTCGATCTCTTCGATAAAAGCTGAAGCATAGATATGACCGATAATGTGATTGACGGCAATAAAAGGCAGGTCGTGTGCCATCGCTAAGGCTTTAGCAGCACTCACACCGACTAACAAGGCGCCGACAAGCCCCGGCCCTTGCGTCACAGCAACCGCATCGAGATCATTATACTCCATCTCAGCTTCTTCCATCGCTTCTTCAATAATATAAGTAATGCTGTCTACATGGTGGCGGCTCGCAATTTCTGGCACCACCCCGCCAAAACGTTCATGACTTTTTATCTGAGAAGCGACAATGTTAGATAGAATTTTATTCCCGTTTTGAATCACCGCTGCACTTGTTTCGTCACAGCTGGTTTCAATCGCTAGTATATTTACATCTGTCACTTTTCGTCCTCCTTTTCTGAAAGTTTTCGTCTCATCAATATAGCATCTTCCTTCGGGTTTGTATAATAATTTTTTCTGCGGTGGATCTCTTCATAGCTCATTTTCTCGTACAAAGCTCTGGCGGGCTGATTGGATTCTCTGACTTCTAAGAAAATAACGCGCATCTCTTTAGCTTTTGCCTCCTCTGCTAATTGCTCGAGCAAAGCTTCCGCCAGTCCTTGATTCTTAAAGAAGCGATGAGTAGCGATGAACTGGATTTCCACCTCATCCACATTCTCTAAAGTCAATAAAAAGCCGATGCGCCTCTCATAGAGAGACGCAACCCACACTCTGATATTTTGATTCTCAAGATAAGGTGCGAAATCTTCTGCCTTCCAGAAAGGTTCGCCTCGAAAATGTGTATGGCTGGCACTGATTCTTTCGAGCTCCTTGCCTGTGACATAAGAAGGAGGGAGCGCTTTAATTTTAAGCATAGCTTTCCTTTTGATTTTCTCGGAGCGAGCGCTCCATGTTCAGAGCATCTTCTCCGTTATCTTTATAATAACCAATTCTTTTTCCTGCTTCTGAAAAGCCTCTCTTTTTATAGAGAGAAATCGCATGCTGATTCGAAGCGCGGACTTCTAAAGTGTAGACAGACTGGTCTTTTTCTTTAGCAACTTTTGCCATCAGCTCGATTAAATAACTCGCCAAACCTTGTCTCTGATAATCAGAAGAGACACAGATGTTTGTGATATGGACCTCTTTGTTCTTCATCCAGACCCCGATAAATGCGACAGCTTTTTGCGTCTTGTCTCTTGCGACCAGGTAAAGAGAATGTTGATTAATCAAAAAGTCATGATTCAGTGAATACCGCTGCCATTGGATCGTTCCATAGCTCTCTTTTTGGACGCGCAGCAGATCTGAAACATCTTGAATCGTTCCGATAGAAATCGTATAGCGGGAACCATCTTGAGAGACAAATGTTTTATCTTCTGCTTTTAAGTCCACAGAATCGTTCAGAAAATTGCCATTGGCTCTTTCGTCTTCGATTCCTGCTATCCATTGTCTAAATTGTTTCAACAAAGTCATCATCCCCCTGATCTGGATTTTCTTTCCTCCAGTTTTCCTCAGCCTCTGCTAACTTCAGATATTCAGGTGCAAAAGTATGAACTTCTTCTGGTTCTTCATCTTTAGCTAAATAAGCGAGCTCTACAGCATGCGGTATATTATCAAGCGCATGAGCATAACTGTAACCTTCTAAGTGCTCTTTGAAGGAGGCGTCAAAGCTCAGGGCATCTTCCCCTACAAAAATAATGGGCGCTTCCACTTTTTCTAGGTCCTTGATCCACTCTTCTATAGCGATGTGACGGTCCTCTACAAGAGCTTGCAGTTTCCCATCTTTATCATAAGCATATTGTCCCGTATAGACATTCCTGCGTCGCGCATCAAAAATAGGAACAATTATTTTATCTCGACTTTTAACGTTAGCCGCTGCGACTTGCAAACTTGAAATGCCTACCAGCTCGATATCTAGGGTCCAAGCCAGAGTTTTCGCTGTTGTTACACCGATCCTCAAGCCAGTATAAGATCCTGGTCCTCGTGACACTGCTATTCTATCAAGGTCTGTATATTCAAGATCCAAGCCTTCCATGAGGATATCGATGGCAGGAGCCAATCTTTCGCCATGGGTCAGATTAATATGGGTAGTATATTCTCCAAGGAGGGTCTCATCTTCAACTACACCAACACTTAAAGTTTTTCTGGATGTTTCAATCGCTAAGATACGCATAATTATTTCCTTCCTCTATTCATTCTGTTTTATTTTACCATACACAAGCAGTGTTTAAACAATCTTCTGTTCATAGAACCCCTGGCTAAAAAACCAAGACAGCGGCTATCCTCTATTTTAAAAGTGACTTTCATTCCTATTTCTATTAAAATTTAGGTAGACTATGTTACATTAAAGAATAAGCAACAACTGAGAAAATGATGTTACTAAAACTAACGATAGATATAGAAAGGAAAATGATTATGCCCTTTATGTTCTTTTGGGATCCCACTTATATCCTGATCATTATTGGTTTACTAATCTCTATGGCAGCGAGCGGTTATGTTCAAAGCACCTATAACAAGTACGACCAAGTTTCAAGCCAACGAGGCTATACAGCAGCTGAAGTCTGCCGCGTTATTTTAGACACAGCGGGACTTCAGGATGTGCGGATCGAAGCGATACAAGGAGAATTAACCGATCACTACAGTCCCAATGAAAAAGTCCTCCGCTTATCTGACTCTACACGGAACTCGGACTCGGTGGCAGCGATCGGGGTCGCAGCGCACGAGGCCGGCCACGCTATCCAGGATCAAGAAAGTTATGTTCCGATGCGCTTGCGTGCTGCTTTAGTCCCAGTGGTTAACATTGGTCAGACTATTTCTATTCCTATCCTCTTAATTGGAGTGCTCTTCGGTGCCAACCAGACTTTGATTAATATTGGAATCATCTTATTCGCTTCTGCCCTCGTCTTTCAAATCGTCACCTTACCGGTCGAATTCAATGCTTCTTCAAGAGCAATGAATATTCTTGAAGGTCAGCAGGTTTTAATCGGTGAAGAGGTGGATCAGGCAAGAACTGTCTTGAGAGCAGCGGCGATGACTTATGTTGCTGGAGCCATCGCAACCTTCCTGAGTGTCTTGCGTCTCGTGCTGCTGTTTGGAGGCGGCGGAAGACGCGACTAAGTGTGTGAGACAGCGTTCAAAAATAATTAAAGACAGAAGATAAGGCAGCTGAAACTATTTCAGCTGCCTTTTTCTTGTCACATACTATGTTCTTGCAATAAGTGGTTCATGGATTCTTGAAGCTCTTTCGCCTTATCCGCGCGCTGGTCGATAAAGTCAATCCCCTCTTCAAAACGAATCGGAGACCCGTTCACTATTCTGCGACTGCCTTCAACCGCAAGCAGAGGAACAAAATTAACATGACGTTGCGTGTTTCTATAATAGTACTTCTCGATATTCAAGAAGCCTTGATAAATATCAGACACCTCGTCCTCATCAGAACTGTAGTCCACATCAGGGAAAATCAAAATATCTTCTCCATGCCTCATTGCCTCAGCGGTTTCTTTGAAGGTATCGATAATCTTTCTCGATTTTCTATAAACAGGGATACCTCTGCCTGACTTCATCAGGGCAGATACATAATAAGAAGCAGGATAGGCAATGATTTTAGCCAACCATTCCGGCAAGCCAAAGCGATCTGTGAAGGTATAATTCACATAGTGATCATAGCAATCTTCTTGGTCATACAGATTACTAAAGACCCAAGTCCTCATAAATTGCTCTTCAGTCAACCACAGGTGGATATAAAAAGGCCCTTTCAGATTCTGGTGATGAGAAATGAAGACCACTGGATCCTCATACTCTGGGAGTGGTTCCACCTCAAAACGCGGCGTTACAATTCTTAAAAAACCTCGTAAGGATTTATAAACCAAGCCGTATTCAGTTTGATTCAACTTTTCACCTACTCTTCTTTATTCTTCTCTTGTCGTCTCTTTTCTATTTTCATCGATCATTTTTTCTGGTACAAAAACTCCTTTTAGAAGCTGCTTCGCAACTAAGACCGAATCAGAGAGCGTTTCATAATGGGAAGAATAGTCATCGTGATAAATCGTTTCGATGTCGACGCGTGCTGTTTTCTTCTCTTTTTTGGCCAGTTGAATAAGCATGTTCATCTCAAAATCAAACTGATCCCCTTGAAGCGCGATCACCCAGTCCAGTTCCTCCCGGCGAATGCCTCGCAGTCCCGTCTGAGTATCGTTAATATAAGTTCCGAAGAAAAGACTGAAGACTTTCGCAGTAAAGCGATTGCCTAATTTGCTGCGAAAAGGGATATCGCCCCCGTGAAAGGTCCGTGTCCCCAAGACAAAGGCCGAATGCTGCTTGGCAAGAACTTCACCAACGGTAATGACGTCTCTGACACTATGCTGGCGATCTGCATCACAGGTCACAACGCCTGCAGAAGGCAGATCTTGATCGAGGAAATAACGGAACCCCGTCTTCAATGCGTGACCTTTCCCTCTGTTTCTTTGATAACGGATGACGTGAACCCCTGACAATTCCTTTAATTTTTCAAAAATATCAGAATAGAACGGACCGCTTCCGTCATCAATCACAACCACACAAGGTACATCTTCCATCAATAAGTCCTCTACATAAGGTATAAGTTGTTCATCAGGCTGGTAAGCCGGTATTACAACTGCAAAGTCTCTCATGGTACCCCCTCATTATTTGTTTTCTGTATATAGAGAAGGCCAGGAGAGGAATATACATCCTATCCTGACCTTCTTGTGATAGTGTTATATGCTCTAAACGACGCCTATTTCTTTTTCAATACGTGCCGCAATTCGTTCTGCATATTCCAAGGCCGTTTCTTCTGTCGGTCCCTCAACCATCACACGCAGTAAATCTTCTGTTCCGCTTGGACGGACGAGGACGCGTCCGTCACTGCCTAACTCTGCCTCGACTTCATCGATAACCTCTGTGATCGCTTCATTCTCAAGCGCTGTATATTTTCTCTTTCCTTCAACTTTAACGTTGATTAATTCTTGCGGGTAAAGCGTGATCTCCCCTGCAAGTTCTGAGAGAGGTTTCCCTGTTTCCTGCATCACTTCCAGTAATTGAATTCCAGTCAAGAGACCATCGCCTGTCGTGTGATACTCATTGAAGACGATGTGACCGGATTGTTCTCCTCCGAAGTTATAGCCATTTTTTCGCATCTCTTCGACGACATAACGGTCGCCTACTTTTGTTTTAACGGTTTGAATGCCTACTTCTTCAAAAGCTTTATAGAGTCCGATGTTACTCATGACCGTTGTGACAACCGTATCTTGTTTCAGGCGCTCTTTCTCATGAAGCGCTCTTCCGCAAATATACATGATCTTATCGCCATCAACGATATCTCCATTTTCATCCACTGCAATCACGCGGTCGCCATCGCCGTCAAAGGCCAGTCCGACATCGGCACCACTTTCGACCACAACTTCTCCCATACCTCCAGGGTTCGTGCTTCCGGCATTTTCATTGATGTTTAAGCCGTCAGGTTCGCCATTGATCACTTCAAAGTCGGTCTCTAAATCAGCGAACAAGCGGTTTAACAAAGGCGATGCGGCACCGTTTGCTGCGTCTAGAACGACTGAAATATCTGATAAAGAGTTGTCAACCGTCTGCGTTAAAAACTGCGTATACTTCCAGACGCCCTCCTTATAATCTTCTACTATACCCAAACCTTCTGTACTCGGACGGTCTAGAGTATCTTCTTCATGCAGCAGTGCTTCAATCTCCTCTTCTTGTTCGTCGGACAATTTATAACCGTCTGAACCGATAAACTTGATTCCATTATCTGGCGCGGGATTGTGTGACGCTGAAATCATGATACCAGCCACTGCTCCTTGCACACGGGTCAAGTAAGCCAGACCTGGTGTGGTTAACACACCGACGCGCATCACGTTGACCCCAACAGACAATATTCCTGAAATTAAAGCATACTCAAGCATCTGACCTGAAATACGGGTGTCTCTGGCGACAAGAATTTGCGGTGTCCCGCTTCCTTCATATTCTTTCGCGAGCACATTCCCGCCGTATCTGCCCAGTTTGAAGGCAAGCTCGGGCGAAAGTTCTTTATTCGCTACTCCTCTGACCCCATCCGTTCCAAAATATTTAACCATTTTCAAACTCCTTTAAATGTAATTCACAATTTTTTCTAGCAACATCGCTATCGTTATTCTTTATTCCGTTGTATTATTTTCAGCATTTCCATTTGGTGGATCCGTCTCATTTGCGGTATCCATCTCTTCAGACTCTACATTCGTTCCAACATCTTCTGTCGCCGCATTTTCATCTGGCGTGTCATTACTGGTATCACTGCCAGGATTAGTTGTATTGTTATTCGAATTATTAGTGTTATCCGTATCATCGTTACCATCAGAATTATTTCCGCTGGTATCGTTCTCAGCCTCGGCTTCGGCCTTTGACTCTGACTCCTCTTCTTCTGTAGTGTCCGTCGCATCCGTATCACCCGATGCTGTGGTCGCATCTGCATCAGATCCTTCAACCTCTATGATAACCGATACGGTCTCCATATTGGCTTCGCTGATATCGTTATAAGTTCCAATAGGCACCTCGAGCTGTGTATCTTCTTCTATTCCTGAAAGATCAACCTCAATTGGCCAAGCTTCAATTTCTGCAAGCCTTTCATTCGGTCCAAATATAGTGATCTCTTCAGCCTGACCCTCTGCAAAGGAAACATTATAGGTGTAATCCTCGTTGGCCTCACCGACCTCCTCTAACGTGAGAGGGACTGTTTTCGATGGCATCTCTACAGGGATAAAGATGTTCACTTCGCTCGGTTCAACAGAGACATCCAGCAACTCCCCGTTTTGATCTGTAACCACCACAGGCAGGGACATATTGATGCTGTCGGTATATTCTCCCTCTCCCGAAGGAACAACCACTTGGACAGAGTCAATATTAGCCATAGCCGTCGCACTCCCTGTGACGAGCACTTCGGTCTGAGAGAGTTCCGGCTCCCCGACAGTATAGCCCGCGGCCACGTCCTCTTCATTAAACACCACTGAAAGGTTGTAGGACAGCGCAACTTTCTCCTCGATGGTAACCGTCACTGTCATGGGATCGATGCGATATTCTATCTGATTCGATAAATCATCAATATATAATTCAATTTCATGTACACCCAGCCCTAACGCATTCAGATCAGGCGTTTCTACGGTCACATTTTGTGTAGCGAGGGTCTGCAGGATGAGGGATTGTGGTCCTCTCAAGCGAACTTCAGCTGATTCCGGAATACCCGAAACATAATACTGATCGCGGTCTACATTGATATTGATCGGGACATCTTCTAGAACTTCCACCCCCGTGATACTCGCTCCATCGCCGGGGTTGGTCGACTGCACGCGCTGAGAATTTTCATAATTCACAAACACAAAAAGCAGAAGGGCCATCGCAAAGGCGATAATCCGCATGCCCCATAAGTTTTCTCCTGAATCATTTCTCATCTTCGCTGCCCCCTTCGAACCATCCATTGATGTTAGCCATGAGGTCTTCAAAGAAATTTTCCTCTTCTTCTTCCGGCACTAATTCATTAATCAAGTAGTCATACAAATCTTCTTGGTTCAACTCCGTTAAGATATTACCGCTTTTCGTCACACTCACACCGCCCGTTTCTTCAGAAACGACCACTGTGATAGCATCCGTGACCTCACTCAATCCGATCGCCGCTCGGTGGCGGGTTCCCAATCGTTTGGGAATAGTCGGACTTTCACTTAAGGGCAGATAGCTGGAGGCTGAGGCGACTTCCATGTCTTTTATAATCACCGCTCCATCATGCAAAGGGGCGTTCGGTATAAAGATATTGATCAAAAGTTCCGAACTGATCTCGGAACCCAAAGGCACCCCTGTTTTAATGTATTCTTGTAAATCGACTTCTTTTTCGATCGCAATCAGGGCTCCTATCTTACGCTTGCCCATGTACTGCGTAGCTTCAATAATCTCTTCCACCAAGTAAATATTGGGGTCCCTTCCTTTTTGTCGGTTAAAGACGCTGCCTCTTCCTAAGTGTTCCAGAGCACGTCTGAGTTCTGGCTGAAATATAACAATCAGCGCTATGGCCGCCCATTGAATGACGAAATCCACAATATATTCTGTCGTTTGAAACTGCAGGAATGAACTGACGAATTTCACCAGTAAAATAAAACCTACACCTTTTAAGATATGTGTCACCCGCGAATTGCGCGTGATTTTCAGCAATTGGTACATAAACACTGTAACAATCGCGATATCTATGACATTTATTACTGTACGGATAGACCATAGATTGTTCCAATCCCAATCTAGCAATTAAAGTCCTCCTTACCTAAATTTATATACCCCAGTATACCATATCTAACCTTTTCTCCTTAATTAATCCTAGTATTTTTTTAGTCACTTTTTATAAATCAGACGTTTGGAGGATGAAGCAGAGTACGTCATGCGCACGGAAGCTTTTAATCTTACAAGAATCCTACAAGCATTGTTGAAGGGGTAACAGGCTTTAAAGACAAGAAGTTCTGGCTCTTGCTCTACAAATAATTTTATTTTAGAGGGTAACTCCTTTCGCTCTCCAAATTAAATTAATTTGGAGAGGTTCCGATGGGATGGTTTCAACATCTAATTTTTCAAGCGTAGGTCGTGAAGGCAGGAGTACTTTACTATATTTTCAAGTCTAAAGCAGGTATACTTAAACTAGAAATAAAGGAAAAGGAGGAGCGACTATGCACTTTGAAGAGAGAAATCATTATAGCAGCCACCTTAACCGCAATATGGCCTTTAATCGATATGGGCATACTGGCAAACCTGTGATTGCCTTTCCTTCTTCTGGCGGAAGCCATACGGAATATGCAGATTATCAAATGGTTAAAACCTTAGACGCTTTTATTGAACACGGTATGATTCAAATTTTCACTCCTGAAAGCAACGATCGCGATTCTTGGATGAATCCTAGAAAAACTCCCCGAGAAAAAGCAGAAGCTCATAACGCCTATGACCGTTATATTATCAGCGAGTTTATCCCTGCCGTCAAGCATATGACAGGCTGGATGGACCCGATGATAGCGACGGGGGTAAGTATGGGAGCCTATCACGCTATGAATTTCGGCCTGCGTCACCCAGACGTTTTTGATACGGTGATTGCTCAGAGTGGAATCTATGATATTTCCTATCTGGTTGGCGACTATGGAGATGATTTTTCTGTCTATGAAAACTCTCCGATTGAATTTCTCAGCGGGATGAAAGACAGCTGGTTTTTAGAAAAATATCGTCAGAATGATTACGCGGTTGTGGTTGGCCAAGGCAACTGGGAATACCCACACATTGAACAGACGAGACGCTTAGAGCAGGTCTTTGATGAAAAAGGTATTCCTGCTTGGTTTGACTACTGGGGGACGGATGCTGAACATGATTGGGCATGGTGGCGTCACCAGCTCTATTACTTCTTCAATGAACTCCGCCTCCAAGATAAGTTACCCGAAAGTAGTCTGACGAGATAGCGTGCGACAACAAAGGATTGAACGCCTCCCCAAGCAAGTTAGCATGAAAAATCTAACTTGCTTGGGGTTTATTTCTGCTTTTGAAAATCTTGTTAGTTTTGAAAAGTGGAATTGTTTTCTATAATAGGGCTATGAAGGAGTCGATAAGATGAAATATTTCGATGAAGCTTTTGGTACTGAAGAACAACCTCTAGAAAAAGATCGTTATATACTGGTACGGGCTGAGCCTTGCCCCTATGCGCAGCGCCCAGCTATCGCACGAGAGCTTTTGGGATTAGAAGACACCATCGACCTCGTTACCGTCAACCCGGTCAACACAGAAAACGGCTGGTCTTTCTCTTACGGCAGACAAGACACCGCCCCTGTTTTTGACGCAGCATATGTTTCTGAAATTTATAAAGAGTCGCATCCTGACTATGAAGGACCCTATGCTGTCCCTCTTTTGGCAGATAAAATCAACAAGAAAGTGGTCCGCAAAGAGTCTATAGATATTCTCCGTGATTTTACAACCGCTTTTTCTGACTTCCACGCTGAAGGAGCCCCCAACCTCTACCCCCAAGCGTTACAAGACAAGATCGATCGCTGGAACACTATAATCACGGATCGTCTGCTGACCGACATCTATCGTATGGGACACACCGAGGATCAAGAGGAATACGACCAAGCTTTCGACCGGTATTTTGACTTTCTCGACCAAATGGAAGAACGTCTCAGCGAAAACCGCTACTTCTTTGGCAGCCAGCTTACTGAGACCGATATCGTCCTCTTTACGCCGCTTGTCAGGTTAGATATCGCTTATTATCCTGTCTTTTCTGCCAATAAGCACCGTCTTGAAGATTATCTGCATCTTTCCGGCTACATGAGGGAACTTTTCCAGATTCCTGCTTTTAGAAAGACCACAAACTTTGAAGCGATTAAGAAAGGTTACTACACAGGAACAGGCGGCGCTTATGTCTACAGCCGTTCTATCGTGCCGAAAGGTCCTGACACCAGCCACTGGTACTTGCCGCATAACAGAAATCTTTTATGAGACAGAGAACGCTTGAGATGAGAAAGGTCGCAGGAGAGAAGCTGTGACAAAACTCTTTCTTCTCTTTAGTAAATAATTACACGAAGAACCCGCCTCTTTCTGAAAGGAAATCAGAGACAGACGGGTTCTTTAGCATTCAACAGAAAACCCACTTGTTAATATTTTATCAATTTGTGTCTTTTTAGACAAAATTGTGGTATCTTTATAATATTATATTACAACTTGGAAAGAAGGAATGTTATGGATAATGTATTATTGATATCAGGTTTAGACGGCACGCTGCTCAACTCGAAAGGAGAGCTCTCGGAGGCGAATAGACAGGCTATTCTTTCCTTTCAGGCGGAAGGTGGCATCTTTACCATTGCCACCAGCCAGTCGGAGCATGTGCTGCTGCCTTTACTCGAAAAACTTCCTCTTTCCTTTCCACTTATCTTACATGACGGTGCGCTTCTCTTCGATCCTCTGGAGAAAAAACACATTAAAAATGGGCAGATTATACTGTCGTCTTCCCTCTTGAACCAACTCCTTAAACTCGTCCATGGCAACCCGATATCTACCCTTTTCTTCATTGGAAATGAGGTCTACACGACACACCGCGATCGGAATATCCGTCTTTTAGAAAAAAGAACGCAGTGTCGCGCTAAGCTTCTGGAGAAGTCGACCGACTTTTCGAAACTTATTAGAATCGTGCTCTTTTCCACTTTTGCTAAACTCCTCGACCAAATAAAAAAAGCGATCTTCCACCACAATATCGAATGCGAAGCTTACTTCACTCAAAACGACTGCCTCGAGATCCTGCCGCTTTATGTCAATAAAGGCAGAGCTCTCCAGGAGATCAGGCAACTCTACAATTTGGAGCATCGGAAAACATATACGATCGGGAATAATATCACCGATTTTTCTCTGTTTGAACTCTCAGATAGAAGCTATATCGTGAAAGATTGTCATCCCCGTCTCAGGCAGAAAAACTTTATCCAAACGGTATCCAATGACCAGCACGCTATCGCTCATATTGTCCAAGACATCCAGATAGAACCGTATAGTCTTTCCAGTTAAACGTTAGAAGGTAATGAGATTTTCAATCTGGTAAGAAGCAAAGGTTTCGACCGTCAGCATGGCATAGCCTTCCAGATCGATATCTTGCAGTTCAGGCAGAGTCAGAGAAGTAGTATTCCCGCCTAGTTCTTCCTTTAAGAAAACAATGTCATCAAGCAAGGTCTCCACTCCCAGACTGATCTCGTCCCAGTACTGGGCGACATAGAGCCTGCCCTTGACCATATGAGTCTCCATGACTCTTTTAATCTCTTCTTCTGGGCCCATCATCGTAATCATCAGAGAATCTGGGAGGGAATCGGCCTTGCCGTTATAGAGCGTTGCAAAATAGATATTCTCATGCTCATCGATATAATAGTCGACAAGCAGGCGGTAATTATCAGCGAGATCAGAATTGTCTTCCCGGCCGACATAGACGGTTTCTTTCTCGTCCATATACTGAGTGAAGTCTTCCAGGCTCTGCATCTCCTCCAGCTTAAAGTCGGCGGTCTCACTGGATACTTCACCAACGTCTATCACGGCTTCCTCTTTCATTTCGACTTCATTGAGCTGTGTGCAGCCACTCAGGAGGAGGCCCAGGAGCACTGTCATTATAATAGGTAAGGATTTTTTCATGTTCGATACTCGCTTTCTTCTCTTCTCTGGCGGATTGTTTTTGGCTTGATTTGGACAATAATCACTCCGGCTAAGATCAAAGCGGCTCCCGCCAGCATCTGTAGGGTAATCATTTCGTCTAACAAGAAATAAGAAAACATCATTCCGAAGATCGATTCTAAAGAGAGGAGAACCACGGTCTCTGTCTCTGTCGTATAGCGCTGAGCTGCTGTCTGCAACATGAAAGCAATCATCATGTTCACCGCACCGAGATAGAGAACAGACAGACTTCCGATCCCTTCCGCAAAAACGATGGGTCTCCCGATAAGGAGAGGGACGATTAAAGCAATCAACCCTGCCACTCCCATCTGGACGGTATTCAATAAACTAACTTGACTCTTACGTTTACGTGACAAACAAACACCTACCTAAAATATTTTTAAACTAACTTTCCGGCATCCGACTCTGACTGATGCGTATTCCTTGAATCTCGACAAAAGATCACTTAAATTTAAAGCAATCTCGAGGAGGATGATAATATGAGTAAATTCGACGAATTAGAACAAAAAGTCAACCAAGTCGATCCTAAAATAGACCAAGATAAAGTGCAAGAAGTCGTCAAGCAGATTGAAGAGGCTCACGCCAATGGGGAAATCGCTGTAGACGAAAAAACAGCCTTAATCCGAGCTGCTAAAAACAAGCTGGGGGATAACATCGACTTTCACGGTGCTTGACTCTTTTCTCTTCTCATCCCATATCCACACAAAGAAACTAAGACAAGGGGAAACTCTGTCTTAGTTTCTTCATTCTGTAAAACACCTTAGATTAACTCCAGCTTTTTTAGTCCTCGATAAATTCCATCTGCTGTCACATCGGCAGTCACGTGGTCGGCCACTTCTTGGAGCTCCTCGCGGGCATTCCCCATGGCTACTCCGATCTCAGCCGTCGCCACCATTTCTAGATCGTTCAAACTGTCTCCAAAGGCCACCGTGTCTTTTCGCTGCATGCCATAGTAAGCGGCGACTTCTTTCATCGCTGTCGCTTTATGAGACCCCTTCCGCAAGACTTCACTCAGGAGAGGGGTCGCCCTTGTGACGTGTAATTCAGGAAAAGCTTCTCGGTAAAGATCGTCTTGTTCTTCCTTAGCATTGATAAAGGCCACTAAGATGTCTTCATCTTCGTATTGTTCACGCTCTAAAGGTTTCTCAGTCATCCGCAGAAAGAGCTCGTGTTGAACATCCACCGGTGTATCCTGCATGGCGGTATAGACGAGGGTTAAGAATTCGGGATCGAATAATTCTTTCATAAAGGTGTTCCCGATGATATCATCCTCTGTCAACAAAAAGGTGCGGTCGCCCTGCTCATAGCTGGTTTCGATTAAGTCTTCAAGTAAATCGTTGGGCAGAGTATTTGCTGCCAAGGTCTGGTTTTCAGTTACGATATATTGACCGTTCAGAGAGAGAAAATCCGTTACATCTAATTCTTCAGCCAGTGGATAGATCATCCCCGGTGGCCGGCCTGTAGAAAAGACAGGGATATGGCCCTTCTCTTTTAAAAGACCTATAGCTTCCTTTGTCGAATCAGGCAGATGGTTTTCTGGCGTAACTAGCGTACCGTCGATATCAAAAAAGACTAATTTACTCATGCCGTCACCTTTTCTTTTTAAGTTTGATGTTCCAAGCATAACATCTTACAGCATCTTTTTCTCAGAATAAATATCAAAGGGGACAAATAAAAACAAGAGCTTGAACTCTTGCTTTTAGATAGGCGAAATGTCGTTTATTTAATTATTGACGACCAATTCTTTGTGGTCTTTCGTAAAAGGAGTCAGTAATTCGTAACCGTCTTCTGTGACAAGTATACTATCGCCAACCTGCGTGCGGTAATTCTCATTCGCCGCTCCGCCATCCATAGCAAAGATCATGCCCTCTTGCAATTTGGTCTGGCTGCCTTGTTCAAGCTGAGGGTCTTCCTGGACCGAGAAACCAACAGAACGTCCGGCTCTGAAGGGAACCTCGAAACCTGCTTCCTGGATGACATCCGCATAAGCTTCAAAGACTGCCTCTGCCCTGACGCCAGGTTTCACCTGTGCTAGAGAAGCAGCCTGTGCTTCTTCTGCTACGTCGAGTAAGTCTGCAACTTCTGCATTCACTTCTCCAACAAAGAGGGTCCGGTCAAAGCCTAAGTTGAAACCTTGAAAACTGAGGGTTCCGCAGTGACAGATAAAAAGCGGCTCCCCATGTTCCAATTCTGTCAAGCCACTTCTCGAGTGAGTCATCGTCGTATCGTGTCCCGAGGTCATGACCTGTTGGTTAGAAAAGGCTGGAAAGTTGAACGGCTCATTCTCTGAATAATACTTCCGCATCAATTCTGCTGATTTCTCAGCTCCTTTTCTTTTGGCGCCCAGGGAAACTCTGTACTCCGGAACCCCAGGCCCTGCCACTTCCATGGCACCTTCCAACATGGCAATCCCCACCTGGCCTGCATGACGGGCAATCTGGATTTCATCCTCATCTTTCACCATCCTCATCTCATCGATGATATAGCCGATATCGTCGATTTTATCGACATTCTGTGCACCGCTCTGATCGACAACCTCATTCCAGACGATATGGGGCATGGTAAAGTAGTCGACAGCAATTCTGTCATCGTTATAGTTGTCGAGTGCCATATTCAGCGGTTTACGCCACTCGTTATCTTCCCCATCATCCCAGGTGATAATATTATCCAGATGCGTCTGTCTCTCGGCCATTTCCGCTTCAAGAGAAGGTACGATCAGAACTGGACCTTCATTTTCTGAAATGATAAAAATCTGCGGCCGTCCCCATTCTGCCCCTAAAGCATGGTGGTAGCCCGTCAGATAATAAATGTGGTCTAAGTCGGTGATGATACTGAGTGAGATGTCATGTTCTTTCATTCTACTGATCAATTTATGTCGTCTTTTTTCAAAATTCATCAAAGGGTTTCATCCTTTCTTGGCGTCGCTTTCAAGTCGTCAAGTTTCTTAAGGATTTATTCGTTTCCCTGCCACCCTAACATATGATTTTATAGTCGTGCAATGATAATGCACCACTTCATAAAAAAACAATCTTGTTTCCTTCTCTGTCTAATACAGCAAGCTTTTCTCACTAACAGAAACAGTCCTACTTCCTAAACCTTGCTTCTGGGTCTCACGCCCGGTATCCTTAAGATGTTTAAACAACTTGAGAAAGGACAAACCAACCATGATTTTAATTGAAATGAAACGCAACGGAAAAATGGTCTATACCCCAGGAGTCGATATGGCCATGCAGGAATACGTCAGAGAACATATCTTTTTAGAGGACGATATCCTCATGCCCTACTCCACTTCCCCGCAAGTTCAGATGGGCCGCTACCAGAATGCAGTGAAAGAAATTAACCGAGACTATATGGAAGAAAATGATATCAAACTCAGCCGCCGTGATACGGGAGGCGGTGCGATCTATCTGGACCGTGGGAATACCAGTTTCTGTTATCTCTTCAATACGACAGATACCGACACGGACCTTAACTTCAAAAAGCTCTATCAGCCCGTGGTCGATATTCTACACGAACTCGGTGCAACCGAAGTAGAAATCTCGGGACGCAACGATCTGATTATCAACGGCAAGAAAATTTCAGGAGCCGCGTTGACAATGGACGGCAAGCGCATCTATGGTGGCCACTCTCTCCAGCTCGATGTCGATGTGGAGACAATGGTCAATGCCCTAACCCCTAACCGCAAAAAAATTGAATCCAAAGGCATCGACTCGGTCAGAAGCCGCGTCGAAAGCATCCGCCCGCATCTAGACGAAGAGTACCAAGACCTGATGTCGCAGGAATTTCATGATCTCTTCACCTGTAAACTGCTCGGGGTCGACTCTTTAGACGAGGCTGAGAAATACGTCCTCACAGAAGAAGACTGGGAAGCGATTGACAAAAGATGTGAAGAAAAGTGGTTGAACCCAGACTGGCTTTATGGAGAAAATCCAAAATACGAATACACGCGAGACGCACGGATTGAAGGCGTGGGAACCTTTGAAGTCCAGGTGTCTGTCAAGAAAGGGAAAATTTCTGATATCAGCATCTTTGGAGATTTCTTTGGAAAAAAACCGATTAAAGAAGTGGAAGAGGCGCTGATCGGGACACCTGACAATAAAAAGAACATTCAAGACGTCCTCTCTGATATGGACCTTGTTCCTTACTTCAACGCTCAGGTCGATAGAGAATTGGCGGAGCTCATCACAAGTTAAAAAAAATCTCATCAAAAAACACCCTTCAAACCGTTTGACTTCATCTGGGAAGGCACACATGCTATCCTAAAATTACAGATCAAGGCAAAGAAAAGGAGAGATTATTGATGAAGAATAAACATTTAAGAGACCCAAGAGAAATGTTTTATACAGAAAAATTTCCCGATCAAGAACAAGAGACCCCTGCCTTACAAGACGATATGCAACCGAAACCTGACAGCGGTGAAGAATCCTATCAAGGAACTAACCGCCTCGAAGGTCGCAACGCATTGATTACCGGAGGAGACTCTGGCATTGGTCGCGCCGCCGCCATTGCTTATGCAAGAGAAGGGGCAAACGTCGCCATCCATTTCTTACCCGGTGAAGAAAAAGATGCGGAAGAAGTCAAAGGGTATATCGAAGATGCCGGACAACAAGCCCTCCTTCTTCCTTATGACTTAAGAGAAGATGGTGCCGGGGCTGAAATCGTGGAGAAAACTGTAGAAGCCTTTGGTGCTCTCGATCTCTTAGTCTTAAACGCTGCCCAACAGATCGCCCATACCTCACTCAGTGACTTGCCGATGGAACAGGTCAAAGATAACGG
>JBHWPB010000114.1:0-5979 GCA_043424675.1 Carnobacteriaceae bacterium
TGGTCCTGCTGGAACAAAGAATGTCAGAATCCAAGCCAATAAAACAATAAAAAATATAATAACATAGGTATCTGGCATGACAAACTTTCTTTTCCTATTTTTACTCATTAATAATCCCTCCTCTATAAATATCTATTCAATAAAAGCCATAGATTATAGACAAATATACCCTTTTGTGACGTTACTGTCAATCAGCTGTACCATAGAAGTTAATTTGAAAACGAAATAAGAAAACACAAAAAGGCATGAGGCTTCCCTTTTTCATTTCTTAAAAATAGGAAGTCTTCATGCCTTATACACTTTTATTGAATTACTACAAAAAAGAATCTGTTCAAAGACTAATTATTTTCGTTATTCTCCACCTGTAATGCCGATGGATTCACCCGTAATTTTCGCTGCACCGTCTGATGCTAAGAAAACGGCTAAAGCACCGATCTCTTCGGGCTCGATGAGCTGTTTCATCCACTGGGCTCCTAAAATATGATTTTCTAAAGCTTCTTGTTCTGTGGTGCCGTCTTTTTCAGCCAAGTCTGCAAGTTGATTTCGGATTAACTCTGTGTTGGTCGCTCCAGGCAAGATAGAGTTCGCTGTAATCCCTCGTTGAGCGTTTTCCATAGCGACCGTCTCCGTGAAGCCGATCTGGCCATATTTCGCTGCAACATACGCTGATTTATACTTATCTGGGCGGCGGCCATGACCAGACGAAATCGTGATGACCCGTCCCCAGCCGTTTTCTTGCATAGAGGGAAGAGCATATTTTGTCATCAAGAACGTACCGGTCAAAATAGTGTTTAAAACTAAGTCCCACTCTTCTTTAGGAAATTCTTCTACCGAGTGGATTCTCTGAATGCCGGCGTTGTTGACGACGACATCAATGCGCCCGTATTTTTCGAGCACTTTATCAGTTAAACTTTTGACATCTTCTTCTGAGGCAACGTCGGCAGCTATTCCTACTGTATTAGACATTCCTTCGACGACTCTATCTAATTTTTCTTGGGTCCGGCCGGTAATTACGACACGCACCATATTGCCACTGAATTCCATATTGACTAATAGTTTTACATATCAAAAGAGCAGTTAGAGACCAGGGGAACAACCCGGTTTCTAACTGCTTTTTGAATTTCATGATCAACAAAACAATATGCATCTCTTGTTCTCCTACGGATTTCTATCTGTCACGAGATACTCTTGTGTATCCTTCCAGTAAAAATGATCAATAATTTTGTTGACTCTCGGGTAGAAACCTTCTGAGTAGAGGGGTGTGGAGTTGATGATCGTGACGAAATACTGACCGCTATGTTCACCTAACATCGCACGTCTTGAGCCTTCCGGGCTCTGGTACTCTCTGATAGCCCAGCTATAGTCCCTTTGCTCAGAAGGTACGCATTCCATCCCTTCTAAAAGTGTAGCCAGTGTGCCGCCTTCTTCGATACTTGGTTCCTCTGTGATATGTTCAGCAAAGAAGTAAACTTGTAAATAGATGTCTTCTAATTTTTGTCCCTCGTAATTTGCATAAAAGTAATAAGCATCACCCTCTCCGCCACTCGCCTCTTCCGCGATCATATCAGAGGGGACGTAGGTAAGAAAAGGGGCATCAACATAGTTGTAGAGGTTTAAGGTAATCGGCTGCTCCATTGCTTCAATTTCAATCATTTCTTCAATCTGCGACGGGAACCCCTCGGTTTCAGGTCCTTCTTGCGATGTTTCGTTGCTACTTGTATCTCCTGTTGTGTCTTCTTGTGTTGTTTCTTTGCTGTTTATATCTTCTGTAGTCTTGTTTTCTGATGACGTTTCACTGCTGTTTGTATCCACCGTTGACTCTTCTTGCTGACTTTTTTCTTCCTGAGTTGTCTCGGGCTCGCTGCCATTACTGTCAAGAGCCGGCCCTTCCACTTGCGTACACGCTCCAAGTATTAGTATAAAAGTATAGAGTATAAAAAGGCTGAGTGTTTTTTTCATTTTTAACTCCTTCCCCACTGCAAGGGATACTCATCTATATTGTGAGCGCTTGCAAAAATATATGCAAGAGATATAACCCTCTTATTATAGACAATCCTAAAATGTTCTACCCAGGTTTCCTTATCAAAAAACGAGAATTTAAAAACAGAAACGCCTGCATCTCTTATAAACCGTTCCTCAAAAGCAAGAAGGGAGAGCAGCTCATGACTTGAACACAGGGTTTCTGTTTTTCTATTTTTTTAAGCGATCGGCTGAGATTTTAGCACGGTTTTTGTTATTCATCCTTTTAAGTTATAGATCGGTCTGATGTATTCTACGACATCGATTGTAGGAGCGGCTAACTTTAAGATATCTTTCTGACGGTTATAAGCAGAAGGTGCTTCGTCCAAGGTTTGTTTGGAAACAGAGGTTGAATAGACATCCTGCATCATCTTTTGATAGTCAGGCAGAGTGATTCTCTTTTTCGCCTGTGTTCGCGAAAGCGTTCGCCCTGCCCCATGCGGAGCGGAATAGTTCCAATCTTCGTTCCCCTTGCCTTTCGCAATAACCGAACCGTCTCTGGAATTGAAAGGGATAATCAATTTCTCATCCTTTAGCGCAGACACCGCTCCTTTACGTGCGATTCTTTTATCTAAATCGATATAATTATGCACCGTGTCAAAGCGGTCTTTCGTTGTCAAACCGGTATTTTTCAAAATATTATCTGCCATCGCATTGCGATTCTGGAAGGCATATTTTTGTGCCAGTCCCAAGTCATGTAGGTATTCTTCCAGTAAATCTCCGGTTAAATATCCTTCTCCCTTGTTTTTAGACGGATGCTGCTGATCTGCCAAGTCTTGATAGTAAGTAGCAATGGTATGACCTGGGTTGCGGCTACCGGAGTGAATGACCAAATAAACCTTGCCATTGTCCGCTGCCTCTAAAGCAATAAAGTGGTTGCCTCCACCCAGAGAACCAATAGATGTATAATAGGTCTCTTTATCCAAGAGGTCGGCTGCTAAGAATTCATCTCTTTCAACAACAGACGCTTTTTGTGTTCTGTTATGACGGTTGAAGCCGAGAGGGACATTCTGACGAACATTGCGGTCAAATTGTTTGAGAAACTTCTTGTCAGAGGCCTCTTTTTTATTGATATCGAGCTCTGTGACGTTCACACCGCAGCCGATGTCTACGCCAATAAAGTTAGGAACCACCTTGTCTTCTACAGTCATGGTGGTTCCGACCGTGGATCCCTTTCCGTAATGGACGTCGGGCATAAAGCGAAACTTACTCTCCTTGAATTCTTCCCGATCCATCATCGCTTCTATCTGTTGATAAGAAGATTCATCAATATTGGGATTAAAGACTTTTGCTTGATTATGTTTGCCTTCGATTGAAATGGATTGATTCATGATCTATCGATGTCTCCTTGTTTAATTTTTTTCGTTGCTTTGTATTCCTAGTATATAACATCTTATCTCATCCTTGAAATAATGGAATCCTACTCACTACTTCAATCATAAAATTCACAACCGGGTTTGCTTTACGTGGAGGTCTATAAAAGTTAAGCTAAGATGGAAATAAGAAAGGATGGATAGAGGCATGACTCAATTGATACAAACTGCTCCTAATTTTAGCGAGGGAATAGATAAAGATATTATGTCAGGTTTGAAAGAACGTGCTGAAACGGGAGACCATCATGTCTTGATGGACGCGCAGACTGACAGCGACCACAACCGCAGCACTTACTATCTGCTGGGAGAGCCTGAGAGTGTCTTGAAGGCTACTTATGAAATGGTAAAATTTGCGACAGAAAAAATTGATATGAACGAACATGTGGGAGTCCACCCGCGTATGGGGGCAAGTGATGTTGTACCTGTTATTCCTGTCAAAAATATTTCCATCGAAGAATGTGTTGAGCTTGCTAAAGAACTCGGACAAAAAATTGGCGAAGAATTAGAGGTCCCTGTTTACCTTTACGAAGATGCAGCTTCTAACGAAGAACGAAAAAATTTAGCAAACGTTCGCCGCGGAGAGTATGAAGGACTCCCAGAGAAAATGAAAGACGAAAACTGGAAGCCTGATTATGGACCAAGCACACCTCACCCGACAGCTGGTGCAGTCGCAGTGGGAGCACGTCCTGATCTTGTTTACCTCAATGTTAACTTAGACACTAATCATTTAGATATTGCTCAAGACATAGCCAAGACAGTCCGCAAATCTAACGGCGGTCTGGATCACTTAAAAGCAATAGGTGTAAACCTCGAGGACAGAGATATGGTGCAAGTTACGACAACTATCACGAACTATAAGGAGCTTCCTTTTTATCGCGTCTTAGAAAATATCAGAATGGAAGCTAAACGTTATGGTGTGGATGTTGTGAGTACTGAGGTTTATGGCATGACGCCTGCACAAGCTATGATTGACACCGCTGTATATTACTTACAGGCCGAAAGATTTGATAGTGATAAACAAGTCGTTGAGAACTTCTTATTATAAAAAACTCTATACCATATAGAGATAAAAGAGAACCCAGGCGGGGTTCTCTTTTGCTTTAAAATATTATAACTCGTCAGTAAAAACAAGGCTATCATACAAGTGAGCGTTTCTGATAGAAAGCCAGCTATAGACATTCCGTATCAGATAGTGTGTCCGCCGTCTACTGCGATGACTTCTCCATTGAGATACGGTGAAGCGTCAGATAATAAGAAAGCAGCGACTTCAGCGACTTCTCTCACTTCACCCGTTCTTCCCATAGGATTACCAAAAGACAACTTCTCTTCCAATTCTTCTGATTTAGATTTATCGCCTTTATTGACAATCTCAGTCAAGACCCAGCCAGGAGCCACCGCATTGACTTGGATGTTTTCTTTCCCATATTGATACGCAGCTTGTTTAGTGAAACTGTTCAACGCAGCTTTAGAAGCAGAATAAGTAGCCAAAGAACCTCCCCCAGTCACACGCAAAGACGTACCAGATGACGTATTAACAATTCTTCCTCCGCCCTCTTCTCTCAAATAAGGAAGGACATGCTTGATGCCAAAGACAGCAGCTTTATAATTCACCCCAAAGATAGTATCAATGTGTTCTTCTGTGATGTCTTCAATGTTAGGAATACCATCTCCAACACCTGCATTATTGAATAAAGCATTCACTTTTCCGAACACTTGAACGGTCTGCTCAACAAAACCTTGAACCGCTTCTTCGTCAGAAACATCAGCTGACAGAGCTAATACCTCGGCACCTTCCACCGTCTCTTCTATTTCTTTTTTCGCACGCTCTAGCTTTTCTTCATTACGCGCAACGATGGTGACTTTACCGCCCTCAGCTGCAACCATTTTAGCCGTTTCTAAACCGAATCCAGAACTGCCACCTGTGATAATAACAACCTTGTCTTCGAATCTCTTCATAATATGAACTCCTTCTGTAGTAGTCATTTTTATATTATTTATATAATAGCACCCTTTTTGTGAAAAAGAAAACGCTTTTTTGAGTCATTCGTGGTACTTTCCCCATGTCTGATATATAATGCGTTTTATTTGAAACTCTTCGTCTAGATGTTAGGATATATATGTAGAGTTGAACCATTCGGATTTTGAAAGGAGCGATTCTATGAGTAAGAATAGACATGTAACGTATAATCAAGAAGAAGGTAGTTGGGATGTCCTTGGTGAAGGTGATGAGCGAGCTTCAGTAACTTATGAAAATAAGCAAGACGCCATTGCAGAAGCTCGCCGACTCACAGATGATGACGCTCAAGTGATCATCCACGACCAAGCAGGAAATATCATCTCAAACGAATAAGTTTAAAGATAATAAAGAGAAGTGCATGATGCACTTCTCTTTTTTTTACCTTATAATTCTTAATAATCTCTTATTTACAGATACCCCGACCGAATAAAGTCAAGTCCATAATCCTGTGTAAAATACTATACAATGTTTTACCGGTCTCTCATTGATCAAACTTAATATATTTTCTTGTAGAACTGAGCCATTCGTCATGAAGGTCCATAAGGACAGCTCCAATTAATCGATTGGCAG
>JBHWPB010000115.1:0-4038 GCA_043424675.1 Carnobacteriaceae bacterium
AATGTTTTTTTCTTGCATACGTTCTTGAAGATTTTTTATTTTAGAATACATCTGTTCTTCCTTCTTCCTCATTTATTTTTAATAATTATAAAATGCACAAAACTTACAATGACAACAAATAAAGCGCTTGCAATAACAATTGTTTTTTGGTAGATTTATGTTAGTGTATCTCTAATTTTAGACATAATACAGAAAAAGAACAAGGGGGGTTCCAATGGCTCAGAAACCAGTAACAATATATGATGTTGCTAATGAAGCAGGAGTTTCAATGGCAACAGTCTCGCGAGTTGTTAATGGAAATCCAAATGTAAAAAAAGAAACACGTGAAAAAGTAGAAGAAGTTATTGAAAGATTAAATTATCAACCCAACGCTGTTGCTCGTGGGCTAGCTTCAAGCAAATCGACGACTGTCGGTGTTATTTTACCAGACATTACAAACTTATTTTATGGTACTTTAGCTCTAGGGATCGATGATATTGCAGCTATGTACAAGTATAATATATTTATGGCAAGTATCGATAAAGAACTAAAGCAAAAACGAAATGTGATCGATGACATGCTAGCAAAACAAGTAGATGGCCTCATTTATATGGGCTATACGCTGCCATATGGTATTCGCAAGAAACTAGAGGGATCTAATAAACCAGTTGTTCTTGCAGGAACTGTTGATCCTCAAAAAGAAATACCGAGCGTGAACATTGACTATCATGAAGCAACGCGTCAGTGTGTGGAGTATTTTATCGAACAAGGACATGAAAATATTGCCATTGTATTCGACCAGAGAAACAACCCGATTAATGAAGAATTAAGATACGGCGGATACGTGGAAGCATTCGAAAATCATGGATTGAAGTATCAGGAAGAATGGATTATTCGTCTGGATGATCCTTTTAATATTGATGAAGAGATTTATGAAGATATGGTGAACGAAAATATAACGGCCTTAATAAGTTGTGACGATGAATTTGCTATCAGTTTATCTAACGGCCTTCAAGACCATGGTGTAAAAATTCCAGAAGAATTCGAAATTATCACATCTAACAATACAAAAATATCTCGTCTCGCACATCCAGAGCTCTCTACAATTGTACAACCTCTTTACGATATCGGAGCAGTCAGTATGCGCCTTCTAACTAAGTTAATGTCTAACGAAGAAGTAGACGAAAAGAATACCATCTTGCCCCATACGTTTGAAAGTAGAGGGACAACAAGAAAATAAGTAAAACCGTGTCAAAGGGCGTTGGATGGAAGACATTGAAAGAGAAAATGAAAAGAAAGTTTATTCAGCATTCTAGAAAAGATGATTAAAAAGCTGTGCTAGAAGTCTTTGTGAATCAAAAAAGCGCTCGTGGTTATTCACGGGCGCTTGTTATCTATCGAATTATTTTATTCCGCTTCTGAATTTTCTGAGTCCTCGGAATTTTCTTCTCCATTTGTCTCTTCTTCATTTTCAAATTCTTCAATAAGCTGATCGATAATAGAATCTTCATTTTCTTCGGCATCACTTACTTCATCTGACTCTTCATCTGAATCCTCAGACTCATTCTCTTCTGTAACTTCTTCTTCATCTTCCTCGTTTTCGAAGAACTCTCTTAAATCAAAGGTACTTTGGCGGTCTTCCCAATATCCACTAAGCTCTTCATCAGAAGAACCAATCCCAAAATCATAGGTGGTGGTGCCAGGAACGTTATTTTGATTGAAGTATTCTGTGTGTGAAGCTCCGAAAGCAAGGGCTTCAGATCCATCAGGAAGTTGCACACGGCCAGGTTTCATTCCTGTACTTCGGAGAACTCTTTCTTCAGTAATCCCGTCAGGAACTGTAAAGTTCTGATCTTTTGCGATGTATTCTGGGCGGACTTCGTTTAAAGAGTTCATCAACTGAGCCCAGACTCGATAATTTCTGTGAGCAGGAATATATCCGTATTCTGTGGCCAGGTTGAGAGGCTCAATAATATTAGTGTAACCCATCCAAGATCCGAGAGTCACTTGAGGACTGCTTGCGATAAACCAAACGTCTCGTTCATAATCTGTGGTTCCAGATTTACCCATTAAGTCCGCATCAAAGTTCAGCAGAGGGGGAATCGAACGAGCTGTTCCATCTGACAGCGTATCCCTCAGCATATCTTGTAATAGAAAAGCTGTTTGTTCACTGAATACTCGAGTTATTTCTTGCTCAGGTTCATAGAAAACTTCACCCTCTGAATCTATAATAGATGCAATAAAGTAAGGTTCAACGTATACACCTTTGTTTGCGATTGCCGCAATAGCAGCAGTTAATTCTTCAACCGTCGCTCCATAAGAAATTCCCCCTAAAGGCAGGGCGAGAGTAGAGAAGTCATCCTCCGTAATGGCATCAGGACCTAAACCGGAGTTTCGGATGTAAGGCTTTGGAGAAATATCATGTTCTTGCATTTCTAGGTAAACACGCAGGGCAGGAATATTTTGAGAAATAGATAAAGCCTCGCGGGCGTCCCACCAGCGATTGGTGTAAGAAGTCGCATTTTCTGGCACCCAGGTTGTCCCTCCGGTATTAAATTCGAGCCGCGTATCGTACATGACAGAGGCTGGAGTGATTAAACTTTCTTCCAAAGCAGGACCATACACGGCAGTCGGCTTGAGTACGGATCCCGGCTGGCGACGGGTTTGAAAGGCATGGTTTACATTGCTGTCTTCATAATCAGATCCCCCTATAAAGGCATAAATTTCTCCGGTTTGATTATTCATCAAGACAGTACCGTTTTGAGGGTATTCCACAATGTGCTGCTGTTCCCCATTCTCATCATTCCAATAGACATCACGTGGAGAACCCAGAAAGTTTCTGTTTTCTGTGATTACCTGTTCGAAGGCTTGGTTGACATTTTTATCAATAGTTGTATGAATCGTATATCCACCGTAACGCATTTCTTCATCTGCTCTGTTGTAGAGGTCATTATATAGTTCAGTGTCAGCCTCCAAATCTTCTTGGCTGATGCTCTCGTCACGAGCTAAGCGTTCTATAAAGATGTCACGTACGCGCTTTTCTGTTTCATCATAAACATAAGAACGCATGGCATTCTCTGATTCGACACGAGGAAGAAAGTCCTGGCTGATATTATAATCCCTGGCATATTGAAATTCCTCTTCATTAATAAAGCCTTCACGGAACATAAAGAAAAGAACATCTTCAAAGCGTCTAATTCCAGGTTCAATATCCTCGGGACTTTTGATGTTTCCACTCTGGTCGTAAGGACTGTATAAAATAGGACTATTAGGCAGTCCCGCTAAAAAGGCAGCTTGCGGGATAGTGAGTTCGGCAGGTTCTACACCGAATATACCGACGGCTGCTTCTTGAATTCCAGCGATATTTTCTCCGCGATTATTCCGCCCAAAGGGAGAAACGTTAAGATAGACTTCCATTATTTCATCTTTAGACATTTCCTGTTCAAGACGCATGGCCAACAGCATTTCGTTAGCTTTACGTTCGAAGGTTGTTTCACTGGATAAAATCTGTTGTTTGACAATTTGTTGGGTAATAGTAGAACCACCCGTCGATCCTGTTCCGGTGACTTGCTGGATACCTGCACGGATAATGGCTTTGGGAACAATCCCAGGGTGCTCTAAGAAATCCTCATCTTCTGTGGCCATAATGGCTTGAATGACATAATCGGAAACCTCTTCTACGGGGACATTGGTTCTTTTTAAGTCTGTACGCATATCTGAGAGGAATTCGCCAGACCCATAGAAAATTTGAGAAGATTCACTGGTGGTGCTGACGTTTTCCACCATAACAGAGCGCGGTTCGAGTTCACTCGGCTCTAACAGAGAGACAAAATAACCCATGCCACCGCCCAAGGCTAGAGCGCCAAGAAAGAAAAGAAAAATAATAAGCACTAAAAAAATACGCTTTGTCCAGACATAAATCCTGTCAACACCGGTCAGAAAGTCACCATAATTAAAAGAAGCCGCTTCTTTTTCTTTGGGAGTTTCTTCTTTGGGAGCTTCTTCTGGAGAAGGATCAGCTTCAGTTTCTTTTTCTATAAGAAGAGGAGCCGCTAGACA
>JBHWPB010000116.1:0-3913 GCA_043424675.1 Carnobacteriaceae bacterium
TCTCTCTTCTCTCTTTATTTTTTGTCTTTTTTGGAGGTGAGTATATGCCGAGGAAAAGAGATTTGGAGAGCGGTTTTCAAGATCGTCTGAAAAAAGATATTGAAAAGTTATACCCCGATGCTATGGTTTTTAAAATGGATCAAAAGCAAGGCATTCCGGATCTATTAATTCTTTATAAAGATCGCTGGGCGTCGCTAGAATGTAAACGTTGCAAAGATGCTACGCACCAACCTAATCAAGATTATTATGTTGATAAGATGGATGGAATGTCTTTTTCCAGATTTATATATCCAGAAAACAAAGAAGAGGTGTTAAATGAACTTCAACAAGCATTCGAATCTGATAGGCCAACATGCTTTTCTAGGTGCGAGTAAATATCACTGGATTAATTATTCACCGGATAAAATTGCAACCTCTTATAGTAATTTCTTGGCCGCGCAACGCGGAACAGAATTGCATGAATTTGCAGCCCAATGTATAAGGCTCGGACAAAAACTCCCTAAATCTAAGAAGACTCTAAACATGTATGTAAATGACGCGATAGGCTATCGAATGGAACCGGAGCAAATTTTATATTATTCAGAAAATTGCTTTGGTACAGCTGATACCATTTCCTTTCGGAAGAATGTTCTTAGAATTCATGATTATAAAAGCGGACTTGTTCCTGCACATATGGAGCAGCTTTATATTTATGCCGCTCTTTTCTGTTTGGAGTATAAAATCAAACCTGGCGACATCTATACAGAAACACGATTGTATCAGTTTGATGATATTTTGATAGATAATCCTGGGGCTGACATCATCCTTCCCATTATGGATAAAATTATAGTTTTCGATAAAATCATCAATAAGATCAAAGAACAGGAGAGCTAACAATGAACAGCGTAACGGAAGATATTTTGATGCATTATGGAATTAAGCGCCGTTCTGGACGCTATCCCTGGGGTTCGGGAGAAAACCCGTATCAACATAGTGGAGATTTTCTTAGCCGTGTCGATGAATTAAAAAGCCAAGGTATGAACGATACCGAAATTGCAAGAGCAATAGGCCTTACAACAACTGAATTTCGTGTTCAGAAGTCTTTGGCTAAAGAAGAACGTCGCCGTTTGGAGGTAGATCGTGCTAAATCTTTACGAGAAGATGGAAAGAGTCTGAATGAAATTGCAGAGATCATGGGTTATAACAATGATTCATCCATTCGTTCATTACTCAATGAGCATTCAGAAGCAAGAATGAACGCTGCTCGTAGAACTGCGGAATTTCTTAAGAGTAAAGTAAATGAAAGAGGCATGATCGATGTTGGAGCCGGCGTTGAGAAAGAGCTAGGAGATATTTCCCGAGAGAAGTTTGAAGAGGCGCTCTATATTTTGGAGCGTGAAGGTTATGAAATATACGGTGTCGGTGTTCCTCAGGTAACGAATAAAGGAAAGCAGACCAATATTAAAGTGCTCTGTCCTCCTGGGACTAAATATAGCGACACATATAATTTCGAGAACATTCATTCTCTTAGAGATTATGTGACTTATGATGGTGGAGAAACTTTTAAGAAGTCTTTTTACTATCCAGCAAGTATGGATTCTAATCGATTAGCTATTCGATATGCAGAAGATGGCGGAAAAGAGAAAGATGGAGTTATCGAAATTCGTCGTGGAGTTGACGATTTATCATTAGGAGAGGCTCATTATGCTCAGGTTCGAATATTAGTAGATAATAATCGTTATCTTAAGGGCATGGCCGTCTATTCAGATAATTTACCGGATGGAGTAGATGTTCTATTCAATACTAATAAGAGTAAAACTACTCCTAAAATGGAAGTCCTTAAGAAAATTAAGGATGATCCCGAAAATCCATTTGGATCTTTGATAAAAGAACATGGTGGGCAAAGCTTTTATGATGACCCTAATGGTAAATTTGTGGATGAGGTAAGCGGAAAAAGACAATCATTATCACTAATTAATAAACGTGCGGAAGAAGGTGACTGGGGTGAATGGAGTGATCATCTATCGTCTCAGTTTTTATCGAAACAAAATCTGTCTTTGATTAATAAGCAGCTTAATTTGGCAACCGCTGACAAACGTCTTGAATTTGAACAAATTTCAGAACTTACCAATCCTACCGTGAAGCGGGCTCTTTTAAAGTCTTTCGCCGATGATTGTGATGCTGCAGCTGTACATCTGAAAGCGGCTGCTTTGCCTCGTCAAAAATACCAAGTCATTCTTCCGATTACTTCGATGAAGGATGATGAGGTTTATGCTCCGAATTATAAGAATGGTGAGACAATCGCATTAATTCGCTATCCTCATGGCGGAACTTTTGAGATACCAATCCTCACCGTAAACAATAAGCAACCGGAAGCTAAACGTGTTCTTGGTAATGCAATAGATGCTGTTGGTATTAATAGCAATGTTGCTTCGCGGTTATCTGGCGCAGACTTCGATGGTGATACCATAATGGTTATACCAACTGGAGGTAAGACCAAGATCAAATCCACTCCATATTTGGAAGGACTTAAAAATTTCGATCCCAAAATGGAATACCCTAAACGTGAAGGGATGCGCGTTCTTAGCGAAAACCAGAAACAGATTGAAATGGGAGTCATTTCAAATCTAATTACGGATATGACTTTAATGGGTGCTCCGAGAAATGAGATTGAAAGAGCCGTTAAGCATAGTATGGTAATTATAGATGCAACTAAGCATGAACTGGATTACAAACAGAGTGAAAAAGATAATGGCATTGCAGCTTTACATAAATATTATCAGGGTACTGTTGACCCTGAAACTGGTAGATACCATGAGGGAGCCGCGACATTAATTTCTCGAGCCAAATCTCAAGTGCAGGTGCCAAAAAGAAAAGGAAGTCCGATAATCGATAAGGAAACTGGTGAACAACATTACAAGGAAGCAAACGAAACTTATGTTGATTCTAAAGGAAAGACTCGAATTAGAACCCAAACTAGTACTAGAATGGCAGAAGCCAAGGACGCTAGAGAACTTTCATCTGGCACTCCAGAAGAAGAGGCATATGCTACCTATGCAAACAACATGAAGATGCTAGCCAATGAGGCCCGTAAAGAGATGATGAATACTGGACGTATAAAAGTATCCCCCTCGGCTAAGGAAACGTATAAAGGGGAGGTAGACTCCCTGGTATCATCCCTCAATATAGCCCTTAAGAACGCCCCCCGCGAACGTCAGGCCCAGATTATCGCCAACACCGTGGTTAATGCGAAAAAACGGCAGAACCCCGATATGACTAAGGCAGAAATTAAAAAAGCAAGCCAGCAAGCTTTAACATCAGCTCGTATTAAAGTCGGTGCAAAGAGAACGCCTATAACTATTTCAGATAGGCAATGGGAAGCCATACAAGCCGGAGCTGTTTCAGATAACGTCCTCAGCCAGATTCTGAAATACACCGACATCGATCAATTAAGGCAACGTGCAACACCTCGTAATTCTAAAGGATTGTCACCTAACCAGGTCGCAAAGATTAAAGCTATGCTCGCTTCTGGATACAATAATGCAGAAATTGCAGAAGCTTTAGGTGTTTCGGCAACAACAGTAGGTAACTATGTTAAAGGAAAGGAGTGAAGCATATGACTAATGTTGCGCTAACAACTTTTGACAACCCTTATGATCCTTTCGATGACTTCACTTCTTGGTTTCTTTTCGATGTTCAAAAGGGTTACAATTCTTGTGCTTATTTGGCTCGAATTGCAAAAATTTCTGATGAACTTTCAGAGCAAGAAATAAACGAAGAAATCGAAAAAGCAATTGACGAAATCATAAAATATGATTTCATGAACATTTACAAAAAAGTTAAACAAACAAAGAAAGCAGGTTAGACAACCTGCAATTCCTCTGGAGACGGTGGGAGGGGGGTCGCAAAAACTACACCCCCCTCGTTATACTTA
>JBHWPB010000117.1:0-3066 GCA_043424675.1 Carnobacteriaceae bacterium
CTCTGATGTGGATATTTTAAACAGAGCTCTCACTTACGGTGGGGGCTTTTTATATTTGCTTACAAATCTTTATTTTAAATAATTAAAATAAGGAGGTATTCAAATGGTAAAAAGGTGCATTTTACTTTAGCGGAAAAGGCAAGCAATGAAGCAATCAAATCCTTTCTCTGTATCATTTCGAGAGCATTAGGCGGTTAGTCAGGCCTTGCTGCTTATTGGAGATGAGAAAAGAAAGGAAAAAGAACATGATGAAAGATATTAAAAAACTAGATTACTTTACACTAGCGAGTAAGCCGATTCAAGATATCGAGAAACTCTTCAACGTCACTGAAGAGGGACACAGTACAGAAGAAGCAGAGATTGTAAGAGAAAAATACGGTGACAACGAGATAGATTATGGAACACAAAAGCCATTTTGGCGTACAGTTGTAGAAGCTTATTTCACGCCATTTACACTTGTCTTATTTGGCCTTGCCTTGGTGTCCTTTTTGACAGATTATGTCTTTGTCCCTATTGAAGAACAAGAAATAATCGGCCCGATTATTATCGTTTTACTTGTGTTGTTAAGTGGCACGATGACCTTGATTCAAACGATTCGTTCCAATCGATCGGTCGAACAGCTGGAGTCCATGGTGGAAGTCACTTCTGCTGTAAAACGCGAAGGCAGCTATCGTGAAATAAGAACAGAAGATATTGTCATCGGAGATTTAGTCCGCCTTAAAGCAGGGGATATGATTCCGGCAGATATCCGTTTGACTCAAACCAAGGACTTGTTTGTTTCACAAACTTCCCTGACAGGGGAAAGTTACCCTGTGGAGAAGAGAGCAGAGGCTGAAATAACAGAAGCAACCAACGAGACGGATTATGAAACACTCGCTTTTACAGGGAGTGAAGTCGTCAGTGGAAGTGCAGAAGGCTTCGTCGTTCGAACAGGGAATCATACGTTGTTCGGAGATATTGCGGACGCCTTCGCTGATGCACTGCCCAAAACAAGTTTTGATGTCGGAATTGAAAAGACATCCTTACTTTTGATTCGCTTTATGATAATCATGGCTCTGGTTGTTGTTTTGGTGAATGGTCTGACCAAAGGGGATTGGCTGCAGGCTCTCTTATTCGGTATTTCAATCGCTGTGGGGTTGACGCCAGAAATGCTACCGATGATTGTGACCACGAACCTCGTCAAAGGGGCAAACGATATGGCGAAAGAAGGCACTATTGTTCGTAATCTGCAGGGCATTCAAAACTTCGGAGCCATTGATGTGTTGGTGACCGATAAAACAGGAACGCTGACTCAAGATAACATTGTGCTGCAATATCACTTAGATATTGATGGCGAGGACAGCGATCGTGTCTTACGTCACGCTTACCTCAATAGTTATTACCAAACAGGGTTAGGCAACCTCATGGATGAAGCAATTATGAAAGCAGCTGAAGAGCAACTTGAGACAAAACAGTACTGTTACACAAAAGTGGATGAGATTCCCTTTGATTTTGAACGTCGCCGTTTAAGTGTCGTAGTCGAGGATCAAACAGGCAAAACGCAGATGATTACCAAAGGTGCAATTGAAGAAATGCTGGCTGTTTCTGATTTTGTCGACTATGGAGGGCATATCCATGCATTGACGGACGAAGAACGTCAGCATGTTTTAACTCGAGTGAGTCAGTTGAACAAACAAGGTTTGCGCGTGCTAGGCGTCGCTCAAAAAACGAACCCGAGTCCTGTGGATGAATTCTCAGTGAAAGATGAGGCTGAGATGGTCTTGATCGGCTATCTGGCTTTTTTAGATCCACCCAAAGAATCAACCCAAGCAGCGATTCAAGCTTTGAATGATCACGCTGTCGAAGTGAAAATTATGACGGGAGATAATGAGTGGGTGACGGCGACTGTAGCCGAACAAGTGGGGATACCGACAGACCATATTATTTCTGGCGACCAGCTTGTCGAGAAAACAGACCAGGAGCTCAGCGAGATTGTTGAAAATTACAATCTGTTCGTCAAACTGAATCCGACACAAAAATCTAAACTAGTCGGCATTTTAAGAGATGAGGGGCATGTCGTAGGATTTTTAGGGGATGGGATTAATGACTCACCCGCGCTCAGAGCAGCAGATGTCGGGATATCCGTGGATAACGCGGTGGATATAGCGAAAGAATCTGCGGATCTTATCTTACTCGAGAAAGATTTGATGATTCTTGAAAAAGGCATTTTAGCGGGACGAAAAGTGTTTGGCAACACCATGAAATATATAAAAGCAACGACAAGTTCTAATTTTGGAAACGTGTTTTCTGTTTTAATCGCCAGTATCTTTTTACCTTTCTTGCCGATGCTACCTATCCAACTCTTATTTCTAGGTTTAATTTATGAAATTTCTTCCATGTCTATCCCATGGGACAATATGGACAGAGAATATCTCTATGAACCAAAGAAATGGGAGGCGACGAGCATCAAAAGATTTATGGTTTGGTTTGGGCCAACCAGCTCCGTCTTTGATGTGACGACATTCTTATTGATGTTTTTCTTGGTCGCTCCAAGTCTAGCAGGAGGCAGTTATAACTCCTTAGGATCAGAGCAGCAGGAAGTCTTCATATCTCTCTTCCAATCCGGTTGGTTCATTGTTTCCTTATGGACACAAACGCTCGTCTTATATACATTAAGAACCCCGAAGATTCCCTTTGTCGAAAGTTACCCGTCCTTTATCATGTCAACGATTACGTCACTTGGAATTCTCATCGGCTCTGTCACCCCCTATACGGAATTTGGCAGGGCACTTGGGTTAGCACCTCTTCCAGGAAAATTCTGGTTGATGCTTGCAATCACAGTCATCGCCTACCTCATACTTGTTCAAATTATTAAAAAAGTCTATATAAAACGTCATGGTGAATTATTATAAAATAGTAAAAATTCACAGGAACGATATTAATTTAAAAAGCCATTTTTTCAGTTATGTGATATGCTCCCTTTATGACAGACAGTGAAATATATAAATCACTGTCCATCATGAAGGGAGTATTTATTATGGGAAGAAAAGTAAGAAAAATATCTTCTGATATAAAGCTAGAGTATGC
>JBHWPB010000118.1:0-2978 GCA_043424675.1 Carnobacteriaceae bacterium
ACAGTGTCGTCTTCCCACACTCCCCCCTTCTAAATACATCTAGTGAAAACTAGGTGTATTTTTTAATTTAAAAATGTAAACTTGTAACGATGTCAAAAAGTGAATGGCAATGTTAAAATAAATAAGAAAAGGAGGCAGAACGATGACACGAATCATGCTGGTAGTGAACCCTGCTTCTGGCGAAGAAGAAAGCCCCAATTATGCTTCAGAGCTCACGAGAATATTAATAAAAAGGGAAGCAGACATCCATATAAAAACAACACGAGAAATAGGAGATGCAGAAAAATTTTCAGAAGAGGCGAGTTTAGAAGAGTACGATGAACTCTACTTGTTTGGGGGAGACGGGACGATACGCGAAGGACTTAGTGGGGTGGCAGAGAAAAGACATCGTCCTATTGTTGGTATTATTCCTACAGGAACGGTCAATAATTATGCGAGAATGATCGGCATGCCCATGGACCCGATGGAAGCTGTTCAGGCTTTAGAAAAATCCGATATCATAGAGACGGATATTGGTACTGTCAATAATTCTTATTTTGTGAGTGCACTTTCTACAGGAGCACTTCCAGAAAGTGCTCGCCAAGTGGATGATAACGAGAAGATGGCGTTAGGGCCGCTCGCATATGCGGTCGAGGGGTTAAAAGCATTGAGAGAAGAAGACTTGAGCCGTTTTCAAATCATGTTGGATGGCAAAAGAATCGAAGAAGATTTCAGCCTCATTTTAATAGCTAATGGAGATTCGGTCGTGGGAATTGAATCTTTCTTTGCAGATGCTTCTTTAACAGATGGAAAACTCAACTTTTTTGGATTAAAAGAAACTTCTATCATAGAGAAAATATCTGTTGTACCGGAATTATTTAAAGAGGATAAGGATCAATCAAAACACATTCTTACTCAATCTTTTAACAAGGCGACGATTACGCTTGAGAAAGGGGCAGATAAGGGAACCACGATTGATGGAGATGAGGGACCGAGGTTTCCTTTAGATATTTCAATCTTAAAAAATCATCTCAAAGTTTTTACTCCTTCAGGTTCTGGATAAGGAAAATACTTTACAAAAAATAAGGAGTTATATTACAAAAGAGCTAGAAGGTTTATCTTCTAGCTCTTTTCAAATAGTTATATAATTTAGAAACATTTGATTTTATCTCTCTGTAAGTAATTTTTTAGCTTTTTCATAATCATAAGCTGCTTTATATAAGATGAATGCTGTGACAAAATCCCCAATGCTTATCGCAAAAACAAGATTAATTCGGGTATAAAAATAAAGAAAGCTGGCGAAAGCTACTCCCAATAGAAAAAGAAAAATATTATAAAGTTGAAAGCGGATTTCAAACAGATCATCTACGTTTGCATCGCCTCGCAGGACTGAGCCTGTCAGTTCTCCTACTTTGGTTAAACTGCTGGAAAGCAGGGTTGTTCGAACGACTTGGTTATCATAATGGATGCTGAAAGCATTTTGGAAACCAAGAGTGAAGGCGATGAAGGTAAAAATGTAAGCGTCGGAAACAGCTATAAGGGAAAAGATCAGCATGATCACTCCGAATATAGTATAGAATACCCCTAGTTTGTAGGAAGGTTCAAATTTTCTTGCGTGGAAAAAGAGGCCGTTCACAACTGACCCCATAAAAAAAGCAAGCAGAACTGATACAGCCTGCAGCCAAGTCATGATATCTCCTGTAAAGAGGAGGCGGACGAAGCGCGATAAATTTCCGGTATGCACGGCAGTTGTTGTAGAAAACAACAGAAGTGCAACAGTATCTTTAAAGCCCGCTAACATCCGTAGATTAAATAAAATCACGCCTAAATTTTTTCTTAACACAGGATACATCTCTCCATCTCCCTAATCTGCCTACCGAAGCAATAACAGGTGATCATATTCATCCAACGACCTTAGATAGTAAAGGATAACTACGAAATTGTCAACCGGGTATGTTTTGATGTGATGTCTGATGTAGTCCATTGGAAAGCTTTAACATAGACTCTTTTCATCGGTTTTTATATTTTTTTCTAACTATTAAAGAACAGTCTGTGTTACTATATGAAAGGAAAAGAAAAGCAGAAGAATTCTGCTTTATTTTTATGGGAAAAATTGCCTATCGAATTTTTATGAAAGGAAATAAAAATATGTCTAAAAATTTTTGGAAAGACTTACCTCAACCTTTTTTTATTTTAGCACCGATGGAAGACGTAACAGATGTTGTTTTCCGTCATGTGGTTGCTGAAGCAGCGGAACCCGATGTTTATTTTACGGAATTTACTAATACACACAGCTATAACCATCCTGCAGGTCGTAACAGTGTCCGTGGACGTTTGCTCTTTACAGAAGATGAACAGCCGATTGTCGCACACATCTGGGGAGACGTACCCGAACATTTCGAAACAATGAGTAGAGGTATGGCTGAAGCAGGCTACAAGGGGATTGACATCAATATGGGATGCCCGGTCGCTAATGTGGCCAAGAAAGGAAAAGGGGCGGGGCTGATCAACCATCCCGACACGGCTGCTGAAATCATTCAAGCTTCTAAAGCTGGAGGTTTGCCAGTCAGCGTCAAAACGCGCCTCGGTTATACTAAAGTGGAAGAGTGGTATGATTGGTTGCAACATCTTTTGGAACAAGATATCGCCAACTTGTCTATTCATTTGAGAACCCGGAAAGAAATGAGTGACTATGATGCGCACTTTGAGGTTATCCCTGATATTAAAAAGCTGCGTGATGAAATTGCTCCTGATACTTTATTGACGATCAACGGAGATATACCTAACCGTCAAGTGGGGCTAGAACTGGTCGATAAATATGGTGTCGATGGAATCATGATCGGCCGGGGGATTTTCAAAAATCCTTTCGCTTTTGAAAAGGAAGCAAAAGAACATTCTGTAAAAGAACGCTTAGATTTATTCCGTTTACACCTCGATCTCTTCGACGAAAACAGAAAAATTACAAATCGACCCTTCAAACCTTTACGTCGTTTCTTTAA
>JBHWPB010000119.1:0-4547 GCA_043424675.1 Carnobacteriaceae bacterium
CTTATTAGTGTTAATTTTTGCAATTGGCGTTATAGCTATGGTTATGCCGACTTCTTTTTATATTGAAGAGCCTGGGAAAGCAATGGATGTCGAACCGATGATAGAGATTGAAGGCTCACAAGTAGAAGTTGATGGAACCTACATGCTCACTACTGTGTTGTTAAAAAGAGCAACACTTCTAGGGTTAGTAACAAATATATTTGATCCCTTTCAAGACGCCTATACGAGCGACGACTTGTTAGGGAACGTTGAAGACTATGATATGTACTTAGAATTACAAGATATCATGATGGAGAGTTCTAAACAGACTGCAGTAGAAGCCGCTTATAACGTCGCAGGGTATCCCGTAGAAAGAGATTATTTGGGAGTGTACGTTGTCAATATTATTGAAGAGTCTTCTTTTTCTGATGATCTACAGACGGGTGATGTTTTGACTCAGATTAACGGAGAACGTTTTGAAAATGTTGAGGAATTCATGGACTCCGTAAACGCTCTTGAAGTAGGCGACGAAGTTACGATTCACTACACTCGAGATAATGAAGAATATGAAACTCAAGGAGAACTTATTCTCCTAGAAGAGACTGGCTTACCAGGTATCGGAGTGTCGATCACAGATTATTCTACGATTGAGGTAGATCCAGAGGTAAAGATTGATGCCGGGCCAATAGGAGGTCCCTCTGCAGGCTTCATGTTTGCTTTGCAGCTTTATTCTGAATTAGAAAATCCAGAACTTCCTCAAGGACAAAAAATTGCAGGGACAGGAACAATAAATTCTGAAGGAGAAATTGGAAGAATTGGCGGAATCCATAAAAAAATAGTGGCAGCTGAAGAAGAGGGTGTTGAGATTTTCTTTGCGCCAGAGGATGAAATTACGCCGGAGATGAAAACCTATGATCCGGAAATTAAATCAAATTATGAAGAAGCTGCCGAAACCGCAGATTTGATTGATGCAGAACTTGAAGTTATCCCTGTCAACCATCTAACAGATGCGATAGAGTATTTAGAAAATCAAGCGATAGCACAGGTTCAAGGATTTCAATTTTCATTTGCAGCATAAGAGAAGAGATGAAGGAGAATAAGGATGAAAAGATATATCCCAAATAACATGGACCGCCGTTGGTTAGACCAGGTCATTGCAGGAGAAGAGCCTGAAGAGAACAACAAAGTTGCGGTAATGTGGTGGGTCACACTCTCTTCGGATATGAAAAAAAGAATTAAAGCGGAACGTTCGGCGGAGCTAGAATCAGAAAAAATATCCAATAAGCTTTCGAGCTTTCTGACGATATTAGCAATGGTTTTAGTCGTTTATATCGGCAACCAACTAACGGCTAATACCTTTCTTGTTCTTCTCTTTGCTATTCTTGGAGGTATCGTTATGATTGTCCTAAATGCTATAGGCGAATGGTGGGTTCAAAAGAGAAAATTTGACAGTGAACTGCAAAAAAATTAGAAGAAATAAATCGTGTTGCTGAAAGATAAAGTAAGGAGCTACTAGCCGAACATGTTAAGTTCAACATAAAAAGTTCTTCCTTGGAGATATGAATCTACCGAGGGAGAACTTTCATTTTAAAAGCATCTCTATTTTATTAAAGGACCATGGAATCTGGAATACGTTTTTCTGCTTGCCTTTCTTTAAATAGGTCGAGCAGATTATCAACAGTCAAGCTTTCTTTTTCTTCTTCTCTAACATCATACACGATTCGGCCTTGATCCATCATAATGAGACGGTTGCCGTAATTCACCGCATCTTGCATGTTATGAGTAATCATAAGAGTTGTAATATTTTTTTCTTTGACCCGTTGATCGGTTAAAGACATCACTCTTTCAGATGCAGCGGGATCTAAAGCGGCAATATGTTCATCAAGCAGTAAGACATCAGGTTTTTTGATTGTTGCCATCATCAGAGCAATCATCTGTCTTTGTCCTCCTGAAAGGAGCCCGACTTCCTCGTCTAAGCGGTTCTCTAAGCCAATTCCAAGTTGGCCTAAAACTAACTTTAATTCTTCTCGGACTTCATCTGTTAAAGAATTGTGCAAGCCACGAAATTCTCCGCGGTGTCTCGCAATATTCAAATTTTCTGCAATGGTCATACGCGGAGCTGTTCCCATGAGTGGGTCTTGAAAAACGCGTGAGATATTTTTTGCACGTTCCTCTTCTTTTTTTTGTTTAATAGGTTTCCCCTGAAGCAAAATGTCTCCTTTGTTAATAGGAAAGCTGCCTGCAATAGCATTCAACATAGTTGACTTTCCAGCACCATTCCCTCCAATAACTGTAATAAAATCTCCGGGATAGATGTCTAAATCGACGCCTCTTAGTACATGATTTTCATGAACAGTATTTTTTTGAAAAAATTTATGTACTTCTTCTAATTTTATGATAATTTCATTTGTCATGGTTTAACCTCCTTAGGGTGATTACGCTGATTCTGATTCTTTTTCTCGCCTTTCCTGTATCAACACTGGAAGACCAATAAAGATAGCAAGTGTGACAGCAGATATGAGTTTCAGATCATTGGGCTGCATCCCCATTTCAAGGACGAGGGCGATGATCAATCTGTATAAAATAGCGCCAACGGGTAATGAGACAAGTCTTCCCAACATGGGAAGGTTACGGTAAAGTGTCTCTGCAATGATAATTGCTGCCAAACCGATAACAAAGGTTCCAATCCCCATACTGATATCTGCATAACCATTTGCCTGGCTGATGAGGGAGCCTGATAAAGCGATCAGACCGTTGGAGATCATTAAACCTAAGACTCTCATCGTGTTTGTTGAAATCCCCATAGAACGAGCCATCCTCTCGTTATCACCTGTAGCGATGAGTGCTTGACCATTATCTGTTTTGAGATACCAATAGACGAAGAAAATGACTATAGCAATAACCAAGATAGCGAGTAAAATTGTGTCGTAAGGTTCTCTGATGCCGAAAAAGTCATTAAAGAATGAGGTTAAACGGGGAGCATGGAGTAAACTCACATTTGAACGCCCCATAATTCTTAAATTGACTGAGTATAATCCCGTCATGGTTAAGACCCCGGATAAAAGCGGGGGCACTCTGAACTTTGTAGAAAGCAAACCTGTTACAAAGCCGCCTAGCATCCCTGCAAGCGTTGCGAGCAAAGTAGCCAGCAGCGGGTTCATGCCTTGAACAATAAGTATGGAGGAGACGGCTGCTCCCAGTGGAAAAGTTCCTTCAGCAGATAAATCTGGACGTTGCAAAATTCGAATAGAAATATATATGCCGATAGCCATAATCGACCAAATTAAACCCTCACTGATAGCTCCTAGTATGATATTCATTCTTCATCCTCCTCCAATAATGTTTTAGAATCAATACTATCTTCTTTCATATCTTCAGGGATGTTGATTCCCAGCTCGTCAGCTTTTTCATAATTGATAACTAAATCTACTTCTTGAGCACGTCTGACAGACGTTGTCGCTGGATCTGCTCCTTCTAAGACATCTGCAGTGATATTTCCAGTCGCAATTCCAATCTGATATTGGTTTAAGCCGTAAGTAGCTAGCCCACCTTGTGCGACCATCATGTCGACAGCAGGGAAGACAGGTATACTGGCTTTATCTGTTTGCTCGAGGAGAGTGGGGAAAGCACTGGCAACGGTGTTATCATTCCCAACCCATATGGCATCCACATCATTCACCAGACTTGCTGTTACCTGTGATACATCATTAGTTGAAGAAACTGTACTTACGACAGGAACAAATCCATATTCTGAAGCGATATCTTCAGCTATATCTCCTTGAAGAATCGAATTATCTTCACTGGTAGAATACATAACACCGAGACTTTCTGCTTCTGGAAGAAGTGTTCGAATGAGTTGGATTTGTTCTTCAACAGGAGTCATGTCACTGATTCCTGTGATATTGCCACCAGGTTCTGCATTGCTTGCTACTAACCCGGCGTGTTCAGGATCAGTAACCGCTCCTAAAATAATCGGGATTTCTGAAGAGGCGTTCGCAAGGGCTTGAGAAGCAGGGGTGGTGATTCCTATCATAAGATCTGTCCTATCATTGACAAACTGGTCACTGATTGTGTTCATATTACTCTGATCTCCTTGAGCATTAAAGAAATTGAGATTTATATTTTCTTCATTCACATAACCTCTCGCTTCTAACTGATCGATGGTTCCTTGCGCGATTTGATCGAGAGAAGGATGTGACATATACTGGAGCATGCCGATTTTTATGGGAGCGTCTGCTTGGATCTGATCACTTTCACTAGAACTGTCCCATAAGTATGATCCTCCTACAATTGCAATCAGAATAATGATAGTCGTATACAATTTCTTCATTTATTGACCTCTCCTTTTCATCTTGAATAATTTGAGCAAATAAAAAAAGTCACCGAATTCGGTGACTTATTATAGACGAATAGTATATCTAAATAAAAATAAAGCCGAATATCCTTTCAGGACTATGCGGACTTATTTTTATGCATATTTATTAAGCCAACATAGACGCAAAACTTCAATTTGATGAAGGCTGCATCTATAGTTTATGATACAGCGTGTCTATCGGCTTAGCCAAGGC
>JBHWPB010000120.1:0-3328 GCA_043424675.1 Carnobacteriaceae bacterium
GGGTCTCTCACGATGATATAGGTTTAACAGTAAGTTGGTATCTGTTACTTTGGAATCATGAAAATTTTATAGAGGAGGTATTTATATAAGGCTTCATCCTACAGACCTTTCAACAGGAGCTGAGATGGAAATCGACACTATTGGAAAATATAACGAGAAAGGATGACTTTCGTTATGGAAACTGATATCCCTATCACTTTATTAAGTTGGCTTGTTGCTTTTTTACCCTTAGTCTTATTGTTTGTTTTACTTGTCTTTGTCGGCTGGTCCGCTCCCGTGTCTGCCGGAGCAACTCTCGTCGTTACCATTTTGACAAGTATGTTGCTCTTTCAGAGTCCCCTCGACACAGTAGGAGTAGCTATTGTAAAGGGACTATGGGATGCTCTGTTTATTCTACTTGTGCTGTGGGGCGCTCTGTTTATGTATCATGTCATCAGAAAAGCGGGAGGATTCGAGGCGATACGAAAAGGAATTGAGGATTATACAGAGAACTATTTATTCTTAGCTTTAGCGTTCGGTTGGGTCTTTGTATCATTCTTGCAAGGAGTGGCAGGCTTTGGAGCGCCGATTGCAATCGTTGCTCCTCTCTTAGTCGGGATTGGATTCAAACCCCTCTATGCCGTGATTCTTCCTTTAATTGGCCTGAACTGGGCGAACGTGTTTGGATCTCTCGGTTCTTCTTGGCTCGCCATGCAGCCGCTTGTCGAATTTAACTCAGAGCCTTTAGCTTTGCTACTCAGTGGAATTCTATTATGGGTCGCAGATATAATGGCTGGTTTCCTCATTGCTTGGTTGTACGGAAGAGGTCAGGCTATTAAAGAAGCACTGCCGATGATTTTAATTATTTCTTTAATCCAAGGTGGCGGACAAGTGATCGCTTTACAGTTCAACTTTATCTTAGGGAGTTTCGTTCCTTCCATTATTGCAATGGGAGCCATGCTCTTATTGACTCGCTGGGACCGTTACAGCGAACCCACAGACATTGAAACGGATATGTTGGTTGAAGAAGATGCGGAAGAGGAACAAGAAGGTCCAGACGAAGAAGACGTTTCCGATTTATCACTCTTGGAAGCGATGACCCCTTATATTGTGTTGACCGTCGTTGCTGTCGTTGCAGTAGGTATACCGCAAGTATCAGAATTTCTTAATCAATTTGCTATCTCTTTCTCAGTGTCAGAAGTCTCAACGGGGTTCGGTTATGTGACGGAGGGGGAACAAGCTTACTCCCCGCTGGAGATCTTTACGCACCCCGGCATGTTCTTGCTTATTTCCGGAATTTTCGCCTACTTCTGGTTCAAATCAAAGGGAGCCTATGAAAACAACGATCAGCTGGGTAAAGATATCTGGCAAGGGCTCTACAGTGATGCTTTAGATTCTACACTTGCTATCCCAGGATTTTTAATGATCAGTCAGCTGCTAGAACACTCCGGGCAAAACTTTGTATTGGCCATGGGAGTTGCAATGATTGCTCCACCGGTGGTCTATGCGGCGCTGTCCACATGGATCGGAGTCGCTGGTGCTTTCATGACGTCTTCTAGTACGTCGTCCAATGTGTTGTTCGCTCCCCTCCATCAAAGCGCAGTCGATTTGATGAATGCCTTGTCTATAGAACAGGTCATCGCTTCACAATCTGCTGGTGGTGCAATTGGGAATGCTATCGCTCCTGCCAACGTTGTCGTTGGTACAAGTACAGTTGGAGTAGAGGATGATCAACACTCAACCATTTACCGTTATGGTGGTATTTACGTGATCATCTCAGGTATCATCATCACCATCCTATCGGTTATCATGTACTACATACTCTAAATGAACGAAACAGGGAGCTCTAGTTTTCTAGAGCTCCCTGTTTTTGTATTTTAATCTTTTCAGATATCTTATTTTTGTTGAATATTCAAGGGCTTCCTGGCTGCCTCTAAAAGACCTAACGGTAAAACTGCTTCCTCTGCTTTCTAAATTGTTAGTACCAATAAATTAAGAAGGCTGTTTTACTTTGCGGTTTTCGTAGTGACGGATATCTTCGCTTACTCCTGTTACAACCACTGGCGCTGGATCTTTTGACGTATCGAGTTCTACTGGAGTGCTGTCTGCAGGAAGTTGGGTCGTAAAGACTTCTTCATATTCTGGAACTGATAATTTTGTGCGCTGAGCTAAAATTTCTTCATGTCTGTCTTCTAAAAGGTGGTCTCTATAATTTTCCTGTAGGATTCCACTGAAGAACTCTCCCACCGCGCCCGAACCGTAACTGAAAAGACCAATACGCGAACCCGCTTCCATCTCTTCGCCTTTCTCCAGTAAAGAAATCAAGCTCAGGTAGAGGGAGCCTGTATAGATGTTCCCGATTTGTTTATTGTAAACGATACTGGAGTCATAGTGGTTCTGTAAGCGTTCTTGTGTCTCTTCCGATTCATCTTCAATAGCGGGTGTCATCGCTTTGCGTCCCATTTTTGTATAGGGAGTGTGGAAGACGATAGCTTCAAAGTCATCGAAGCCGCGTCCCGTTTGCTCACTGTACTCTTTCCAAACCTTGTTAAAGAAATTAATGTAAGCTTCGTTAGAAAACTTCCCATCCACACGTGCATATTCACTATAGAGAGGTCTCCAGAAGTCAGCGATGTCTTCTGTCAACGTTGCATTTTCAGGTTCGATAGCTAAAATTTTAGGGTCCTTGCTCACAAGGAAAGCTACTGCTCCTGCTCCTTGAGTCGGTTCCCCTCCTGTTTCAAGACCATAACGGGCAATATCTGAAGCAACCACTAATACTTTTCTGTCTGGATTCAAAGCGGTGTGTCCGCGAGCCATCTGCAGAGCCATAGTTCCACTATAGCAAGCTTGCTTTAACTCAACGGAACGCGCATTCTCTTGAATGCCTGTTAAATAGTGAATCCACACGGCGCCAGATTTAGAATGGTCGATACCCGTCTCTGTAGCAAATAGAACCATGTTTACTTTCTCACGATCTTCTTCGTCTAAGATATTAAGAGCAGCGTTTGCTCCTAAGGTGACAGAGTCTTGCGTAATAGGAGCCACTCCCATTTCGTCTTGTCCGATTCCAATTAAATACTTGTTTGGTTCTACATCACGTGCTTCAGCAAGCTCTGCCATGTCTACAAAAGTATACGGTACGCTAAAACTAATCTTATCAATTCCGATTTCCATTATTTTTCCCCCTGTTTAACTATCATTTCTGACGACATGTTCAATTACTAATATTATCTTTTTTAGATTAATTTTCTTTTAAGATGACAAATAGTATCAAATATTTTACAATTCATTTATAATGGAACTAACCAAGGGATATTAAAAGGAGGAAAAATTGATGATGAACAGG
>JBHWPB010000121.1:0-4017 GCA_043424675.1 Carnobacteriaceae bacterium
TGATCGACTGCATTGAGATGTTTATCGTAGGTGCTGTGAGGGATAGTTTCTCTGGTAATTACTATTATCCAAAACTCTATTGTCGTCAGCCAAGAAATAGTAGGTGGGGATGCCTTCTTCAGCATCGTAATCTATTTCAAGGTTTAATCCTTTCACAAACCATTCATCTGAACGTTCGACAAAAATTTTCAAATTGTCTTCTTCAAGCATGGCAATAGGATCTTGGGGTGTAGCGACTTCGATGGCTACAGAAAAATAGGTATGGACGTTCGTATAACCGTAAGTTTTTCCTTTGATGCGCACGCCTTTATCTTGAGGCACGTTCATTTCTGTCTTAAAAAAATCAATCGCCTCTTTTGATATCATAATTTCCATAATCTAGTCCTCTCTGCATCCTCTTCAGGTCAAGCTTCTTTCTTATTTTAACATGAAAGCAATAGGATAAACAAAAGACGGACATTAAAGTTGTAATCTCTCAAAAAATAAAAGGAGTCTTGCAAAAAATAAAACGATATAGTATAGTACTTATTAATTCAATGACTTCAGCAAACACTATAATAAGAAAAGTACAAACGGCACCTCCTTTTTAAAGAGACTCTCAGCTGTGGTGAAATGAGAGAAAGGAACCGTTTGGAAAATGATCTTTGAGTGGAATTATCGAACAGTGATGCAAGATAATTATGGGAGTGCCCATTACAGCACCAGAGTATTCAAACGATAATGTTACGTTTGAGCACTCCAGAGGTATTCTGTTATAGGAATACGAATAAAGGTGGTACCACGGGAATCCCGTCCTTAGTATATAAGCAGCAATGTTTATATGTTAAGGATGGGATTTTTTTATTTCAAATTATTATTTTAAGGAGAGAGAAGATGACAAAACAAATTGCAACTTTCGCATGTGGCTGTTTCTGGTGTATGGTCGAACCCTTTGATGAACAACCTGGTATTTCTTCAGTGGTGTCTGGTTATACAGGAGGACATACTGAGAACCCGACCTATATAGAAGTGAAAGCAGGAGAAACCGGTCATACAGAGGCGGTTCAGATTACTTTTGAAAGTGATATCATATCCTATGAAACTCTTTTGGATATCTACTGGCAGCAGACGGACCCCACTGATGCGATGGGGCAGTTTATGGATCGAGGATCTTCTTACAGACCTGAAATATTTTACCATTCTGAAGAACAGAAGCAGGCGGCTTTAGCTTCACGAGAGGAGATTAAGCATAAAATAGCTTCCGATGATCCGATCGTCACTCAAATTACAGAAGCGAGTACGTTTTATCCAGCAGAAGAGTATCATCAGAATTTTGCCAAAAAGAAAGAAAATCAAGAACGCATGGCTCCGCTTCATGAGGACCGCGAGAGTCATTTAGATAAAATTTGGAAAAAAACAGAGGCAGAAGGGGTATAAACATGAGAAAAATAAAATTTGCTTTTATATTTTCGGTAATGGTATTATTTCTGACCGCATGTGGCGGGGCAGAGAGTGCGGAAGAAGTAAGAACCATCACTCTCGGTGTAGTAGGAGATAACAATCCCGAATGGGAACATGTCCAGGAACAACTTGAAGCGAATCAAGAGCCCGTTCAACTAGAACTCGTCCAATTTACAGAATACATCCAACCCATAGAAGCTTTAGAATCTGAATCCATTGATCTCCATGCCGCACTTACAGAAATTTATATGGAACAGATCAATGAAGAATCTGGCTATTCTAATACAACGATTGCCTATACGACCTTAAACCCGATGGGATACTTTTCAGAAAAACATGAAAGCATCGACACCATCCCGGACGGAGGGCAGATTGCAATCCCAGACGATGTCTCTAATGAATCCAGAGCCTTACTCCTCTTGCAGACAGCTGGCTTAATAGAACTTGATCCGGAAGCAGGTCAACTTCCAACGACAGACGATATCACAGATAACCCCAAAAACCTTGAAATTATTTCTATGGCAGCCAATCAAACAGCACGTTCTCTTCAAGATGTAGAGATGGCGGCTGTGAATAACGATATGGCGACTGATGCAGGATACATCCCAACGGAAGACGCCATATTTTTAGAACCCATCGCAGAGTCTTCTGAGCCGTATTATAACGTGATTGCATCGAGAAGTGATGAGACAGATGATCCAGACTATCAACTGATTATCGACTATTACCAGACGGAAGAGGTTGCTGACATCATTGAGGAAAAAACAAAAGGTTCATCTGTACCCGTTTGGAATGAATTTTGAGGAATTTATATAACAAGGTTAAATATAAGATACTATCCACTCATTTACTGGGGTGGATTTTTATATTCATCAATTGCTAAAAGCTTCTTCTTGTTAGAAGATGATGTTATAGTATTTTTTAGAGAGGGGGAAAACTTTGCTAAAAACTACTATAGAACCAATAATAAAAACACACTTTATCAGAATTTTGTATGTACATTGTGTGTATAAAATGTTATAATGTAAATAATTAAAGGGAGGTGCTGACTTTGACTTCAATTAATGTAAGAGTTGATGATGAGCTGAAAGAAAAGTCTAGAGAAGTTTTTGACGATTTAGGGTTAGATCTATCAACTGGAATAAAGATCTATTTAAAACAAGTGGTCTTGCGACAGGGTATTCCATTTGATGTTACTCTCGAAAAGTCTGATATAGAGTCAGCTTTAGAAGATATTGAAGCAGGTAGGATAGAAACTTTTAATGACGTAGATGAACTATTAGAAGAATTAGAAGATGAAGATTGAAATAACGAGGACTTTTAAAAGAAATATGAAAGCCTTGAAGAAAAAACATTACAAGATGTCTAAATTGCAAGAAGTGTTAGATTTGATAATTAATAATGACAAAGAAACACTCATCAATGTTCATAACGATCATCAGCTGCAAGGAGACTTAAAGCATTTCAGAGAACTCCATATTGAAAGTGATTGGCTATTGATTTACAAAGTAGACAACAAAAAACTAACACTCTTATTGGTGGCAACTGGTAAACATGATGATATATTTAGAAACGCTTCTAATTATAAACTTTAGATAGAATAAAAGGATAGCAGCTGGTTTTAAGCCGCTATCCTTTTATTTTGTTAAGCAAGAGACTGCATCAATGACATGTGGGTATACAAGAGAAGTATAACGGGAGAAATCCTTCAAAGATAATGAATCTTAAAAGTAAACAGAAGGACCAGAATCTCACAAATAGAGAAAATACTAGTCCTCCTAAAACCTTTATCTATTGATCTCAATAATATATATACGATTGCTGCTATAATATTATGAATCTAATTTCATTTCCACTACAGTACCATTATGTGCATCGACTTTTACTTCATAGATAGTATCACCAGTCTCATTAGCTGTTTCAATTTCCCAAACCGTCCGTTTGCCTTTACGGTCTAATTCCCATTCAAAAGGTTTTTCGACGGGAACTTGCTCTAAAGCAATATCTGTTATTTCTTGTAGAGACCTTAAATTGTCGACATCCAATTTACGACGCGCCCGCCGGTTTTCATCCTGATGTTTACGCTTCAAGGTCTTCGTTTTATCTTTGAGCTCATCTTCTGTTCGTGCGTTGAACTCATAAGTATGACGGTTTTTACCATCGTCGCCGACAAATTCGTACTTAAGAAAAGGACCCTCGTACTCGATTTGTAATTTAGTTATGTTGTCATCGGGGTACTTGGTTTGATATTTAGTTATAGCGTCTGTGACTGGGATAATTCCCAACTCAGTTTCTAACGTATTTGGCATCCTATTTCCTCCTTCCTAATCATAATTAAACAAATCATAGCGAAGCACTCACATAAAAGCAATGAAAGCGGTAAACAATATAATGTGGTAAAGTGATAGAAACCATTTATATATCTTTATAAAATAAATTTTATAACAGAGAAAGGTGAGACGTGTGAAATTCTCTAATAAATATTACAAAAAAGTTAAAAATAGTTTTTTAATGATTGTTTCTTGTACATTTTGTCAAAAAGACGTGATTCGTTATCAAAAAATAGGAAAAGGAGTT
>JBHWPB010000122.1:0-11899 GCA_043424675.1 Carnobacteriaceae bacterium
CTGTATATTCTGCAGTTCATTCGGGATCATAAGCAGTAACTCAGTATCTGATAGAGTTATTGCTTTTCTATTTTTTATAACCTTTATTAAGTAGGCTATAAGGCTAGATCAATTTTTAAAATTAAAAAACTGACTTTCGCATCTTATCGAGGTCAGTTCTTTAATTTTTATTGAGGTTTTTTCATTGCAAACATCCTAAATTAATACTCTGCTTTAGCAGACAACTTCAAGATATTATATTGAAGTGAGTTAGCTGACAAAAACTAATATTAGAACAAGAAGAACGGCACTTGCAGCATACCAAGATATTTCACCGAGGATAACCGGCTTCAGCCCGTTTCTCAGAATAGACTTGAAGTCCGTATTGATCCCAATCCCCACTAAAGCTAGAGTTAGAGAGATGCCTGACAAAGTACTTGCTCCTTCAATAAGCGTTTCTGGCAAAGAGACAATCGAAACAAAAATGATGATGAGGATAAACCAGATAACAAAGCGTGGGATTGAAGAGAGAATACTGCTTCTCTCTCTTGTCGTTGCGACCGCTTCCTCTCCTTCACTGACCGTTTGACTCTGTTTGCGTGAATTGTAGATGGTGACACCGATGACCAGAAGCACGAGCATCAGGACACGTGTCAACTTTACGATTGTTCCCACTTCCCCTGCTGTAGGGCCGTAGTCCATACTTACAGCTACCACTGAGGCAACGTCTTTAATGGATCCGCCAGCAAACAAACCGAATTGTGTTTCTGACAAGTTTAAGAGTGCCCCTATGATAGGAAACACGACGAGTGCCACAATATTAGAGACAGAAATTGTGGCCAGAGCAAAAGCAAGATCCTCGTCTTCTGTATCCATCAAAGGACCAATCGTCAAGATAGCTGAACCTCCACAGATAGCGGCGCCTGTTCCAATCAGAAAACTTGTCTGGTTATTGACCTTCATCATCCTGCCAAACAACATGGCGAAGAAGAATGAAGCAAAGATATAAATAAAAATGTAAGGTAAACTGCTTATCCCAACCCCTGATAAAATCTGTAGCGAAAGATCAAAACCTAACAAAACAATACCAAATCTCAAAACATGGTCTCGCACAAATTGTAAAGACTTAGCATCAAGATACGGAAGCAGAGGGGTGTAGCGAATAATCATTCCGAGGATAATAGCGATCAAAGAACGTCCTAGGAATGGTATATTTGCTGACAGAAAGAATGCCAAAGCAGCCCCTGCTGCTATCGTTATATATGTCAATATTTTTTTGTTCATAAGAGTAACTCCTTCTATAAGTTTCTCCAACTACTTGAGTTTTTAATAACTGTTTCCATGAAAAAACTCGGCACTCTCATCATCTGAGCTCGCACTAATTCGCAAACTCATGAAGTATTACTAAATGAAGTGCCGAGAATTTTAACGGGCGATTGAGTCAAGAGAACTCATTTATTTAAAGATTAAGCTCTAATCTGAACGCCTGTTTCGTAAACTTTATCGTTAATCAGAACACGGACCTTGTAAACTCCGTTGAGTCCTTCTTTTGTCACTGCTGTTCGTGTATCACGGTCATCGTCCGGCAAGAATGTACCTGCACACATTGCACCGCGTTTCCCCTTCGATGTAGAGATGAAGTATTTACGTACTTCTTCACCATTATCTAATTGAAGTTGAACGAGGTCGCCTGGTTCAAATTTGGCTTCAAAGGTGAACATATCTGTTTCGTCTGTAACCTTTGCTTCATGCCACGCTTCCATGACTTCGCCTGTTTCTTCAGCTGGGATTTCATAGTCCATCTGCGGAGTTTCGCCTAGTGTCCCCAGAATCTTACCTGTCCCTAAAACCAGGTCGGATCCCTCTTCTTCTTTGGTGTAGAGATTAATTTTGTTTGCTCGGTAGTAGTTAGAGTTCACTTCTAGCTCGTAAACTTTCTCATCGTTAATTGTTTCAACCGTGATTGATTTTAAGATTGTATTCGGATCATCTGCGATTGCGTGAGGACCTAACTCATCGGATGGGTTGCCGTCTGCGTCATAGGCGACACCACCAGAGTGTGTGAGATAGTGACCTTCATTGTAGTATTTTGTGTTACAGATATAAGGTGAGAAGAACTCTGCGCCGCGTTCTTTACCATATTGCCAGAGTTGCTCAATTTCCATCTTGTCTGTATCAATACGATACTTCACACCGCGTGAGAAAGAATCTTCAGCTGCCAAATAGTTCTCTGGGTTTTGAGAGCCATAGTGATGGTTATCAAAACACATGACGTCCCCAAGAGGTGTGATGAGGTTAGAGTGTTGCTCATATTGCCAGTCAAATTCTCCGTCACCTACGATATCAAAGAGATATTCATCATACTCTTCTGGCCAACCTTCTGGATCTGAGATAATCCAGTTCAATTCACTTGTATCAAAGTCTACGTTCACCATTGCATTAATGTGGCGTCCTGAAAGTGTAATGGAGTTGGTATTTTCATCATACCAAACCGCATTACAGTGGAACCAGTCTTCATCTGACCATGAGCCTGACTTTTGTGCTCCTGGCTTGATGAAATCTGCGAAGTTGAATGTCTTTTTCACGTGGCCTGTATCTTTGTCTAAGACGACTGCGGTATCTTCGACTGTTCCATTTGGCAAGTTACAGTTGAGGGCGATAATATCTCCGTTAGGCAGGTAAGCTTGATCATGGTGGTAGCCATGCGGGACGCGGTATTCTTTGTTAATTTTACCAACTGCTGAGAATTCATAAACTCCTGAGACGAAGTAAGGCATGCGGGTGACACGGCCTGAACCCATAGAGAAGTTTCCATTTGGTAAGGATTTGACATCCCACAGCATCGGGTCAGTGAAGTCTAAGCGAACATCTCCCGCATAGTCTACGGCAATCGCTAAATCGATCGATGCTGGACATAAAAACATGACTTGGTCTTGCATATATTCCGGTGTTGTATCGATGTCTTCAACGAGCTTGGCTCCGTCTACTTCAGGCGTCGTAATGGTATGAACTACTTTTGAATCTGGCTTCTGCCATGGATAGATTTCGATTTGGTTGTCGTAATCTGAGTAGAGCCCGACAATCGGAAGTACATGTTGTGTGTTGACAGGGAAAGACTGATACATATCAGCTTGAGGCGTTTTTCCTTTGACACGGACAACCATCGCTATCGGTTCTTCTGTCTCAAAAGCCATGACTGCTGATAAAGTATTGAGTCCATACAAGTTATACTTGATGAGCGGCTCTTCCATCGTGTAATTGCCGGCATAAAATTCTTTAAGAAACGCTTGTTCAGCTTTTGCCTGAGATTCCACTAAATGTTCTCTGTACTCATAATTAATTGTATTTAACTTCTCTTGTGTTGCCATCGCTTATTCTCCTTTTATATTTTAAGTTTTATGAACATTATTGAGCTTCTTGAATCATTTTCTCAATCACAGGTTTTTGCTGGAGACCGGCTTTACGAGAAACTTCTTTCCCTCCATCAAACATGATGAGTGTCGGGTAGCCCTCTACTTCATATTCTTCGACAAGATCATCATTTTCTTCAAACTTTACTTTTAATATTTTCAGATCATCGCCAGAGTTTTTATCAATATCATCTAAAACAAAGGACAACATTTTACATGGTCCGCAAGTGGTAGAGTAAAAATCTACTAATACTGCTCCTTCACTAATTTCTTGTTTAAAGTCCATCCCAGCTTCATATTCTTTAATCATTATGCACCTTCTCTTTCTTTATTGATTATGATAAGAACAGATTGTTCAATATTGAGCATTAGGGCTTAAAAAATAATTTTTTAGTGATATATTTCACTTATTTTGCGATTAAATATTTGTTACTCAAGTACAGTATATAGAATAGACTTCATGAATGCCACTATCAAAAGGAGTATGCTGACATAGCATTTAGGTTATGTCTGTGTTCCTTTTAATAAAAATTGAAAGCCATGAGTAGTCGACAAATTATTAATTACACAATTTATTAAAATATAGAGACGTACTTTTCATTTTAACTTCATCTTGCAGTGGACTTCAAAAAGAAAAAGAGTCTTTCATAGAGTGATGCATACTACAACAGGATAAGAAATGTTTTAAACCTTCTTCATGTGATACCTAGATTACGATAATATAGTAGATTAGATTCTTTTATCTAACCAGATTGGTATGTTGGATAAGACACAGTATGAGGATCGATATATCTGTTGGATTGAGGCGAAACAACCTCATAAAGTTATAGTAAAAGATCTAACTTTATGGGATCGTTTCCATGTTTGTATAGTCCTATCAATATTTGAACGCTTTTTCTTTCTTTTTAATGAACAATCTCATTACTATCAAAACAAATGCCATCCAACCGCTGAAGATCCAAGGATTCATATGTGACCCACCATTGGGAAATGTACTCATCGACACATTAATCATGGTATGAAAAACTAACCCAGTAAATAAACTTTTTCCTCCATACATATAAACATAGACCATAGCTGTTCTCATTAGAACGTTTAAAATACACATGCCAGCAACCCACCATATCGGATATAGCCAACTCCAGGGAAGAACGTGCCACAGTGCCCATACTGAGCCGATTAAGATTCTTGCATAGACTGAGCCACATGTTTTTACTAAGGGTTCAGTTAATATATAAGTCCACCCGAACTCTTCTGATATAGCCCCTAAAAAATATAAAATTAACATCAGAGAAATTTCTTTAGAAAAATACACTATTTCAGTTGGTAGTGAGAGAGAGAAAAACTCCATAGTAATATATGAAAGACATGCAACTAAAGGCATACATACAATACTAAAAATAACTGCCCAACTGGCAGCCTTCCTTATATCAAAAATACTTTTAAACAGTAAAACAATTCCTTTTGTATCATTCTCTTTCCGTACATAAATCAATGCTAAGAAAAATGGAACGAAGATCATAAGGAAACTAATAGGCAAACCAAATAGGAGTCCTTCAAAGGGGAAAAAAGCGCCCAATATATAGAAAGGGATTGAAAGCACCAAAATAAGTATCATAAACATAATATACTGCGAATCTGACTTCTGCATAGGTCTTCCCTCCCCAATATGCTTACGAAAATTAAAATGGTTTCTTTGGTTTTCCTCAATTTATTATTTAATGCAGAAGAAGTTTTCTAAACCAAAAAGCCAAGTAGTCCTGCTCCCACGATAATGAGAGGGGCAGGAACTTTCTTTGATAGTAAGAAGACAGCACTCGCTATCATGACTAGATAGTTGATGATATCTCCTTGTAAACTTATAGTTTCGTTGATAGCCGTCATGGTAATAAGAGCAGCGACTGCGACCGTTGTTCCTTTCAAGAAATAGCGCATCAGAGTGTGCTGGCGCATAGAACGCCACAGAGGAAACATGAAAAAGACCAATAAGATACCTGGCATGAAAATCGCCAGTCCGCCTACAATCCCTGTGAGAAAAGAATAACCTGTTCCAGTCATCGCTCGCGCAGAAACAAAAGCTGCAAAACTGAAGAGCGGTCCGGGAATAGCTTGGTCAATGGCATAGCCAGCCAAGAAATCAGCACGAGAAATCAAGGATTGAATTTCGACCAATTCTTGAATCATCAAGGGGATCACCACTTGTCCGCCGCCCATAGCTGAATAGCCATAGCGATAAAAAGAAGTAAACATCTGGATGATGGGATGAGGATTTTGGTGATTGATTATTTCGTTAATCAGTGCGATACCGATAATGATGAGGAGAATCCACCATTTGGGCTGGATCTGGATACTTTCTCCCTCATATTCCTCTCGGTTGAGAAACAGAACGACAAAGCCTCCCGCTAAAAGAATCAAAGGCACTGACCAGATCGAACGGCCAGCAAATAAAAAGCTAGCTAAAAACAAGACAGCATATAAGAGCCAATCCCCTCTTCTTTTGTTGACCTTTTTCGTCATATTGTAGGCCGCGTAGACAATAAACCCTACGGCAGCTGCCGGCAGATAAGTTAAAATCGGTTCCCAGCTGTCATTGCCGTCAATGTAGGTAAAAAACACGCCAAATAGTGTCATGATAACAATTGCTGGAAAAGCCCAGACGAGAAAGGTGAGGATAGCCAAGATAGGTCCTCCGACATGATAACCGATGGCGGTAATAGTCTGAGTACTACCTGGACCTGGTACCAAAGAATACAGGCCGATTAATTCAGACAATTCCTCTTCCGTCAAAAATTGTTTATCTTCTACCAATTGGGATTGGAAGACGCCGTAGTGTGCTTCTGGTCCTCCATAAGAACCTAAGGCCGCTATAAAAACATCTTTAAGAAAAGTACCCCACTTTACATTATTCATCTGTTTTCTCCTTTTCCTATGGTTTACCTTATAATACATGACAAACTTCAGAATGGGTATCAAAGAGGACCTCTTCAAAAAATAAGAAAAAGCATAAAATCAAAAGAAATGATTTTATGCTTTAAATTATTTTTAAGGGGTATTCGATTCATCTTACTCTGACGTATCCACTTTAGCTGTATCTTCACTCGGTAGGAACAATCACGCCTCCGAGTTGACGATTACCTGCATCTCCTGTCGGCTGAGATTCATAATCATCTGCTTGATCGTGAACGATCAGTGCAGTTCCCTGTCCGTCATTATGGAGAGAGTACTTTCCTTCAGCTGCTTCTTCAGCTAAGGTCGCGTCGGCAATCAATTCTTCTCCCGATACTTCCCCAGAACTATCCACTACGATATTCGGCAAATCTCCTAAGTGAGGTCCTGTCTCAGAGTTGGTGCCATGTTCCACATCTGTTGGGTTCCAGTGGCCACCTGCATCCTCAAAGTCTGGTGGTGTAGCAGCCCCTGTTTCGTGGATATGCATACCGAACTCTCCTTCCGGCAGTCCAGTGAATTCATAAGCTACTTCTACTCCGTCTGCCGTTTCTGTGAAGGTCGCTGTTCCGCTTTCTTCCTCCTCTGAATTAAGCATCGTGACTTCTACAGGTTCCACCTCAGCAGTTTCTTCTGTTGTTGTTTCTGCTGTTGTATCTTCAGTCGTCATTTCTTCTGTCGTCGTCTCTTCACCAGGAGCTGTCGTGTCCTCAGCGGGCTGTTCACCTGCACAAGCGGCTAATAATAAACTTGAACTTAATAATAATGTCGATAAAGTTTTTTTCATCTTTCTTCCCCCATTCTTTCTAAATTGAGAGTACCAATTCTTTCCGGCCTACGCAACGTATATGACTTCATGTACCACAGGGGATTCCTTGTTATACGCACTAAAAGTCCGATGAATCAGCTGCATCTTTAGTTCATCTTCAAGTGAGTAGTTGGTTGATTCAAACCGGCTTGAGATATTCCTAAATTCTGTGCCGCTTGAGCTCTCGTTTTGAACTGAGCTAATTCAACGATGTAGATAATTTTTTCAAGTTTATTTCGCTCACGTCTTACAAGACTATTCTTTAAACATCAAGATCGGAATCGTCTGCAACAGAGTAAAAAACGTCTGATATCCCTTCTTGGAAGACTAGATGCTCTCCAGATGTTGAAACCGTAACGGGGTCTTTGTTGATAGCGACTGTTCGTTTGCCTTGAAAATAGTGAATCAAACCAGCTGCTGGATAGACAGTTAATGAAGTCCCTGCAATGATTAAAAGGTCTGCTTGGATCAAAGCTTGAATCGCTCCACTCAGAATCTCCGGATCTAAATCTTCTCCAAACATCACGACGTTGGTCCGAATGATACCTCCGCAATCTACACATCGAGGAATACCCTCTTTATCTTCTCGAATCTCTTCTTTTTCATACAGCTTCCCACAAGACATACAATAATGTTGGTCTCCCCCGTGCAGAGGCCATACCTGACTAGAGCCTGCTTGCTGATGGAGTCCGTCCGTATTTTGAGTAATAACATGCACGTTTTTTCCTGAATTCTCTAATCGGGCTAAAAATCGATGACTAAAAGCGGGCTCAATATCTTCATGTTCCATATTTTCACGAACAAATTGGAAGTGTAATTTCGGATTTTCATGTAACATTTGAACACTTAAAATTTTTTCGGGACTATAGGGATGCTTCCCTCTATTTTTAGTATAAATTCCGTCTTTAGATCGAAAGTCAGGAATTCCAGCATCTGTCGAAACACCAGCTCTTCCAAAAAAAACGATATGATGACTCTCGTTTATCCACTCGGCCAACTGATCAATTTTTCCCACCGATATCTCCTCCGTATAGTTAGCATAGCATAATAGTAAATTGGAATCTCACCACCAGCTCCTATAGTTTCAGGTCATTATTTCTTCTAGAATATTCTCACCCTCATTTTGATCATCACTTGTCACAGATTCTACATCTAGTGGTTTTTCTTGAACTTTTGGTTCAGCAACTGTCCGCAGTTTTGTTAGTTGGGCTAACGAGTGGAGAGGAAAAGTTAGCGATCGGCTTCGTGTAAGAATGTAGAGTAACTACTTAGTTCAACTTATATATATGATGTTATTGATATTTCTTAGAGTTTTTGTAGGCACCCACCCAGACCACAGCTGTTAAAATAGACAGGATGGTCATCACAATCCATGATGCATTGTATGAGCCAGTGAGATCAGCAATACCGGCTGCTAATAAGGAACCGATCGTCATCCCTAATTGCACACCGCTGTTCACATAACCGTAGGCAGATGAGTATTGGTCTGTGGAGTAAATCGCTGATGTGATGAGTGGTGGCATAACCGTTCCGATAGCGTTCCCCATTCCGAAAAAGACAGCCATGAGAAAAGCGATGACAATGTTTCCTGCAAATAACATCAGGAAATAAGCCATGGCGATCATGAGACTCGCATAAACCGTACTTTTAACGACCCCTTGCGAGTCGCTCATCTGTCCCAAAACCAGTTTACCAACGATCCCCACAGCTGAGTAAACTGAAATAATAGTCGCAGCTGTGCCGGCGCCATGTAAATCCGTTAAGACAGGTGGAAACTGTCCCAAGCCTCCATTATTTGTCAGACCGACAAAGACAGCATAGATAAGGAGTAAAATGAAAAATGGCTTTTTAGTTGTCCCAGAAAAAGACAGCTCCACACTTTCCTGCTGTTCTTCGTCCCCTTCTTCCGCAGGGATATCCAATTCATACCCATAAGGCTTCAGCCCCATATCTTCTGGTTTTACTTTAATCAGAAAAACCATGAGAGGTATAATGACAATCAACATCACCGCTCCATAAAGCAGATAAGTCTGACGCCAGCCCACTTGGCCGATAAAGTAAGTCACAAATTGACTGAAGATTACTCCCCCGACTCCCAGACCAGACAGAGCTAAACTCATGGCCAAACCGCGTTTTTGAATAAACCAATTATTGATCAACATCAACAAGGTAACAGGCAGGATCGTCGTACTCAAGTAACCATACCCCACTAAAAATGATAAGATGTAAAAAACAATCATGTTCGGTGCAAATCCATAGCCAATGTAAGCAAAGGCATAGATCAATAAACTGATGATATAATTGCGCTTAAAATTTCCTTCAGCTAGTCGTTTTGAAACGAAGGGGGAAAAGAAAATCCCCATTCCTAAAACTAAAGAGTTACTGATCACACACTGACTGTTGGTGACTCCGAATTCTGCGACGACGGGAGCCTGATAGATATTGGTAACAGCGACAGCAGCCGGTCCCAAAATCGCTAGGATAACAGCTGAGGCTAAAACAATCCATCAGCCATAAAAAACTTTCGAACGTTTCACTTGAATCTTCTCCTTCTATATATATGGGAAATAATTTCGATGTGGCTACGAAAATAAACACAAAAAAACAGAACCTGTATGGCGCTCTCTGGCTCTGAAGTTTATATATGTAAACCACTAGAATAGTGTAGCATACAGGAAAGAGATAAGTTTGCATTATTAAATGAGACTCATTAATGTCTTCAACTGGTTTGTCGGTGTCAAAGTTACGTGTTACGCAACATGCTGAGAGGATGATTCAGCTCAAGCAACAGAAGTTTCAACACAGATCTATACTTTAAACTCAGTAAAAATAAACGATACACATAAAAATGCTAATACAACGACGAGATAGTCATTCATCTTCTCTCACATCCTCTACTAAACTTTTGACATCAATTTGAAATGAAGTCAGAGTTATTTAGTCGCATCTAAAGAAAGCCTTGACGCAAACAGCACTCTGTGTGCTTTTGTTAAAAAAAGTTAAAAACGTTTTAAAATGTATCAAAGTCCCTCGCTCTGTTTGTGGGCATCATGAGCATAGCCCTGACTAGTCTAACGAAAACAATATAATCGATTTAGAGAATTTCTTATATTCTAATATAAATACAGTATGCGATGGAGAATAATGAATGAAAGATGAGAAATGAAGAGCAGTTAACTGTATGAGCAACATATCTCAGGAAAACAAACAGAATATTCTCCCTAATGTCACCACCTGACTAAAGTAAAACAGGAGTTGATGCCGCTCTAGCACCGTATAAATATGTGCTTCAATTTTTGGATGTTAATAAAACGTTATGATAAGTTTTTCTACCTCTTTTTTATGATATATTTCTTTTATTTTAAATTTCACAATTCGTTCTCGTAGACATCTTTCTCAAACATTGATATTCTTTAAACAAGATAAGATTAAGAAAGGATGATATAAAATGAAAGAAGAAGAGCGTGTCATATACCATTTACCAGATGACCACGACGGAGAAAGAAGAGCAGGATACAACTTATCCTGGGGATCTATTTTAGCAGGGGTGGTCACATTCCTCGCACTCTTTATCGTTTTCTCGACGATAGGATCAGCAGCAGGATTAGGATCATTAGATTTTACTTCTCCTAATCCATTTAGTGGTTTGGGTACAGGCAGTATTATTTGGATTGTATTAACGATGTTGCTTTCATTCTTCGGATCGGGTTATGTAGCTGGACTTGCAGCTAGAAGAGTAGGTGTACTCCATGGTTTTGTCACATGGGCGACCAACTTAGTAGTTTTAATTGTTTTTGTAGCAATGATTTTATCTTCTCTACTCTCTCTTGCCGGAAGTGCACTTGGCGCAGCAGGTAGTGCATTAGGTACTGGTGCAGAAGCAGCGACATCTGCTATCACCGAAAGCTTTAATACTGTCCAAGAAAACGTCAATGTTGATGGAGAAGAAATCGATCAACAAACAAGAGATATTTTAGAAGGAACTGGTGTAGAAGAATTACAACCAGAATATATTCAAGGACAATTAGATGAAGCAGGTAATGACATTCAAGAAGCAGGACAAGCAATCATTACTAACCCAGAAAATGCAGAACAAATAGCTAACGACTTAGCAGAACAATTGAATAGTCGTGTTCAGAACGTTACTCAAGAAGTAGATGAAGAAGCTATTTCTAACTCTGTCGCTCAAAATACTGATCTGACAGGTGCCGAAGCTGATGAAGCAACACAAAACATTGTGCAAGGGCTCGAACAAGCGGGTCAAACTGCTGAACAAGCTTTAAACTCAGCACAAGAAGGCCTTGAGCAATTGCCACAACAACTAGATTCAGCTGTTCAGCAATTGCAACAAGGTGCAACTGATGTAGCGAATGTAAGTGCTGGAGCTCTCGTCGCGTTATTTGTTGGACAAGTCCTCATGGCTGTTGTTTCTGCTCTAGGTGGTCTGCTTGGAGTAAGAACAGCGAGAGAACGATGGGACGAAGACAGAGTCTAATGTTTAACGAAAAATAAAAAACTATAGATTCTTATAGAATCTGATGTACTCCCTATAAAGTAGACAGAGAAATTCTGGATGCTTGTAGGGAGTTTTTTTAATAGCTTTCGTTTGTCACATTAAGCTAGAACAATAAAAAGAGCTTTGCAGTTTCCGTAAGAAGCTGCAAAGCTCTTTTTGTATCTTTCATCAGAATAGATATTATTTACAGAAGCATTTAGTAGAGTTCTGACTTTTCTATAAAAATCGGCTAGAGACACC
>JBHWPB010000123.1:0-2564 GCA_043424675.1 Carnobacteriaceae bacterium
TAGTACTGGAATTGAGATGGATGGCTTTAGAACATTAAAAGAAGGTCAAACTGTCACATTTGATGCAGTTGAAGGAACACGCGGTCTACAAGCTACAAATGTACTACCCTTGATAGATGAAGAGGACGACTCAAACGAAGACGATCGTACCGATAATTAAATAAAAAGCGACTAGATTATTTGATATGCTCCCCCTACAGTAGACACTTTAAAAAGTAAAACTACTATAGGGGGATTTTTATGCGTTCAAATAGAAAACATAGTACTAAAGAACTAAAAAGATACATTGCACTGTATTTGGATGAAGGGCAGAGCGTTAAAGAATTAATTGAATCCTATGGATTACTGTTGAGTGAAGCGAACTTTAGAAAGAAAGTCCTCCGTTATCAATTACATGGCTTAGCAGGATTACAATCTAAGGGTATGAATAATCATTATAGTAAAACATTTAAAGAAAATATTGTAAGGGAACATTTCGAGGAAGGGACACCGATCATAAAATTAGCTCGTAAATATAATATACCTTCGGATAGTACTGTCAGAAATTGGATAATCAAGTATACTAAAGGGGAAGAAATCAGGAGTTACACTCCAAAACCCGAGGTGTATACGATGAAAGGCAAAAAACTAACCCAAGAAGAGAAGATTGAAATCGTCAAAGATTGCCTGGCCAATGATTTGTCCTACAAAGACACCGCCGAAAAATATCAGGTCTCCTACAACAATGTCTATTCGTGGGTTCAAAAGTACAAAAAGCACGGTCCTGACGGACTCGTCGATGGACGTGGCCGCGGGAAACCCGACTCTATTCAAAGCGCTGAAGAAAAATTGCGGACGGAGATGGCGGCGATAAAGGCACGCAATGAATACCTGGAAACGGAGAACGCGGCGCTAAAAAAATTACACGAAGTGGAAAGAGAGTTGATGTCACGCGAACGCGGCTGGAAGCGGAATACCAAACGATCAAGAAACTACAAAAAGAAGGATTCAAAGTAATCCATCTGTGTGAGGCTTTAGGCGTCAGTAAAGCCGGCTATTACAAGTGGCTGAAGCGCAAGCCGACTGCGTCGGAAAAGCGTCTAAGAAAGCTGCTTGAATGGATTCTTCAAGTCTACGAAGAGCACAAAGGCATTTATGGGTATCGTCGAATCACCATTTATCTGAACCATTTCTTGAACGCCCAAGTGAACCATAAATGCGTCTATCGCTTGATGAAACTGTTGGGGTTGAAGGCCGTTATCCGTCGGAAACGGTATAGTTATAAAGCCCACAAAGCAACACACGTCGCTGAGAACATACTCAATAGAGCATTCCAGAAGGAATATCAACCCATGGACGTCTTATTGACCGATGTGACGGAGTTTAAGTATGGCAAGCAGTCCAAAGCTTATCTCAGTGCCATCTTGGATTACGGAGCGAATGAAATCGTCGCCTTTAAGCTCTCCAAACACAACAATAACGCCTTGGTTCGCGATACCGTTCATCAAATAAAAGATGCGATTATACCGACCCAAACGCTCCTGCACAGTGATCGAGGTTTTCAATATACGTCGCATGGCTTCAGAAACTTTGTCCAAAAACATCAGATTACCCACAGTATGTCGCGTGTGGGCAAGTGCATCGATAACGGGCCGATGGAAAACTTCTGGGGAATCATCAAAGAAGAAATGTATCGTTTGAAGGCCTATCGGACTTTTGAAGAGCTAGAGAATGACATTAAACAGTACATTGAATTTTATAACACCCGACGGGTGACGTTGAAAATGGGTTTGGGTATTCCTGCATAAAAAAAAGCCATGCATGAAAAATTCATACATGGCACAAAATATTTTGTTTTTTTTGCCTGTCTACTTGACAGGGGGCAGTTCAGCGTTCCGTCTCTCCTATTATTTCGCTTTATTTAATTAGAAATGAGTGATCGAGCTTATTGAACAGCGTCCCAACTTGTCAAGTCGCCTAAGTAAATCCCACCAACATCTTCCATTACGATATCTTCTGTGTGGTTGTCATTATGAACGATGACTGCAATCCCATCAATTGCGATCGCTTTTGTTTCAGAAACTTGTCCTTGCTCTTCTTCATCCAGTTCACGAGAAGCCATGCCAATATCTGCTGTGCCATCAATCGCTGCTGTTACCCCCGCACCTGAACCTGGAGCCGTGATTTCAATAGTAACACCTGGGTTTAATTCACCATAAGCTTCTGTCAAACGTTCCATAACTGGTTGGACTGAAGTTGAGCCAACAATTGTAATATCACCCGATAGTCCTGATCCTTCAAATTCTGGCGCATCCGAAGCTACGGCAACATAACCTTCTTCTTCCACAATTTCTTGAGCTTGTGCAGAGTCCATGAATTCCCAGAAGTCGGCTGCCACGTCACTTAATTCGCCACCGTAAGTCACATTAAAGTTACGTGCCACTTCATAGTCACCCGCCGAAATGTTCTCTGGTGTCGCTTCGACACCATTCACATTAAGAGCTTTGATTGAATGATCTAATGACCCTAATGAGATGTAACCAATCGCATATAAGTCACCTGAAACTCCTTGCATGACAGAGTAT
>JBHWPB010000124.1:0-5767 GCA_043424675.1 Carnobacteriaceae bacterium
TAAGAGTGTGTTATATGTTAATATAAATAATGTGTTTTTATGAAGCGAAAGGAGCTCTTAAATAATGTCCATTTTCGTAAACAGCCCAGAAGGTACCATCAACATATCTAATGAAACCATCGCCACAATTGTGGGTGGAGCTGCAACACAGAACTTTGGTATCGTTGGAATGGCAAGCAAAAATCAAGTGAGAGATGGAATATATGAAATTTTAAAGAGAGAAAATTATTCCAGAGGTGTGATCGTCAACCAAACTGATAACGGCTATAGTGTAGATCTCTATATCGTTGTGAAGTATGGGGTAAAAATATCAGAAGTCGGCCGAACTGTTCAAGAGAATGTTTCGTACAATTTACAAAAATATCTTGGGGTAAAACCAGAAGAAGTTAATGTATATGTACAAAGTGTTCGAGTATAAAAAAGACGTGAGTGACGTTTCAAGGAGGAAAGTAAATAGTGGCAGTCTCAACAATTGATATCAAAGAATTTAAAAAAATGATTCATGCGGGAAAGAAAAGTTTAGAATCCCAGATTGAATATGTAAACTCGTTGAATGTATTTCCCGTCCCAGACGGAGATACAGGAACAAATATGAATTTGACTTTTACCAATGGTAATAAAGCTGTACAAGAATCTGAGGCAGAAGCGGTTGGAGAATTAAGCGATGACTTTTCTAATGGCCTGTTGATGGGAGCACGAGGAAACTCAGGGGTGATCCTATCTCAACTCTTTAGAGGATTCTCTAAGTCTATGGAAGATAAAGCTGTGCTTACCGGCATAGATTTAGCAGAAGCTCTTCAAATGGGAGTAGACTACGCCTACGATGCACTGATGAAACCGGTAGAGGGAACGATCTTAACGGTCGCTCGTGAATCTGCGGAAGCTGCGCTAGAAAAAAGTAAAACAACGGACGACGCAACTGAAGTCATGGAAGAGGTTGTCAGATCTGGACAGATATCCTTAGATAATACTCCCAACTTGCTTGAGGTATTGAAAGAAGTCGGAGTCGTAGATAGTGGCGGACAAGGGCTTGTTTTTATTTACCGTGGATTTTTAAGTTCTTTAAAGGGTGAAGAATTAGATTTATCTGATTTTCACGATCAAACAGTAGATAATATTGATCTGAAAGAACTTGCTCATCAACATGAAGATATCGATGTTTCTTCCTCTATCAATACTCAAGACATTAAATTTGGTTATTGTACAGAAATTATGGTTCGTCTGGGAGAAGGAGAAACAGTCACTGACGAATTTGATGAGGATCAATTTAAAGAATACTTAGATTCGCTCGGTGATTCACTCCTCGTTGTTTCAAATGATGAAGTAGCTAAAGTGCATGTTCATACAGAACGTCCAGGAGAAGTTATGAATTATGGACAGAAATTTGGTTCTTTAATGTCTATAAAAGTGGATAACATGCGTGAGCAGCACCGTACTCTTCTTAAAGATAGAGAAGAAAAAAATAACAAAAAAGAGAAAGAAAAAGAGAAATACGGAATCATCTCTGTAGCATCAGGCCAAGGGATGCAGGATTTATATAAAAGTATGGGAGTAGATTATGTCATTAGTGGCGGTCAGACGATGAACCCCTCTACAGAGGATTTCATTGCAGCAATCGAAGAAGTTCATGCAGAAAATATTATCTTGATGCCTAATAACGGCAACATTCTAATGGCTGCTGAGCAAGCGGCATCTGTAGCTCAAGAACCGACAGTAGTAGTGCCTACCAAGAACCTTTCACAGGGATTCAATGCTTTATTTGGTTTTAATCCTGAAGCAGATTTAGAAACGAACCAAGAAAACATGTCTGAAGAAATGCAATATGTTAAAAACGGACAAGTGACTTATGCTATCCGCGATACCGAAATAGACGGCATTCAGATTAAGAAAGATGATTTCATGGGACTTATCGACGGGGATATAAAAGTTTCAGAAAAGACTCTTTCAGAAGCCACACTTAAAATGATTAATAAAATGATCGATGAAGATTCTGAAATTATCACAATTATTTACGGAGAAGATGCAAGTTTAGAACAAGCAGAAGAAATAGCTGAGAGACTTGAAGAGGAACATGAGATGGTTGAAGTAGAGATCCATGAAGGACAGCAGCCAGTTTATCCTTTTGTCGTATCAGTTGAATAGATGAAACATAGACAAAAAAGTTGCTATACCTTTTTTGTCTATGTTTTTTTGGAGGTGAAAGTATATGGGAAAAGCGATCACTGATTCAGTTTCTACATTAAAAGGAGTCGGAGAAAAGACAGAACAGGCTTTAAATGATTTGTCCATCTTCTCAATCTACGATCTGCTCACTCATTATCCCATGAGGTATGAGGATATGCGTGTAAAAAATATTCATGAAGTTGAAGACAAAGAAAAAATCGTCCTTTCTGGAACGGTTATTACTCCTCCAGTGGTACATTATTTTGCTCCAAAAAGAAGCCGTTTAACTTTTCAAATAGAAAATAAAGGAACCACCATACCGGTTACTTTTTTCAATCAGCCTTATTATAAAAAACAAATAGACTTAGAGAGTAATATAGAAGTTTTTGGAACTTGGGATAGTAGCAGGAAATCGCTAATAGCTTCAAGAGTGTTGAGCGTTAATTCATCTCATACAGATCAAGATTATGAACCGGTCTACCCAGCCAATAAAAATATCGCCAGTCATCGGATCCGCAAATTCATAGAGCAGGCTCTGCCGCAGTATATTGATGAGATTCCCGAGCTCATGCCGTCAGATATTCAAAGTAAATATAAACTGATGACAAAAAAAGAAGCTGTTCGAAACATCCATTTCCCAGATAATCCAGAATCCTCTCGTCAAGCAACTCGAACCTTGAAGTTTGAAGAATTTTTAGTTTATCAATTAAAAATTCAGAAGATGAGAGATAAAGAACGTAAAGAAAATGAAGGTTACCTCATCAATTATAATATTACAGAACTCAAGGAGTTTATAGAGACCTTTCCTTTTGAGCCGACAGAAGCTCAAAAAAGGTCGATCAATGAAATATGTATTGACTTTAAGCGGCCGCACAGAATGTTTAGATTACTACAGGGGGATGTAGGAAGTGGAAAAACTATTGTCGCTGCTGCTGGAATGTTTGCGAGTTTTACAGCGGGTAAGCAGTCTGCGTTAATGGCTCCCACAGAAATTCTAGCAGAGCAGCATTTCAATAAACTTCAAGAGATCTACGAACCTTTCAATTTAAATGTTGCTTTATTGACAGGATCTACGCCTGCTGCACAAAGGCGCGAGATTCTAGAAGATGCCGCCTCAGGAAAGTTGAACATTCTTATTGGCACTCACGCTCTTATCCAGGAAGATGTTGAATTCCAAGATCTGGGCTTTTCAGTGATTGATGAACAACATCGATTTGGCGTGAACCAGAGAGAAGCTCTATCTGATAAGGGCGAATTTACAAACATTCTTTTCATGACCGCAACGCCTATTCCGCGTACATTAGCTATTACTTCTTATGGAGAAGTCGATATGTCGATTCTAGATGAATTACCTGCGGGTAGAAAGCCTATCGAAACTCACTGGGTAAGAAATTCTCAAGAAAGTGGAGTGTTAAGCTTTGTCCATAAGCAAGTTGAAAACGACTCTCAAGTCTATGTTGTGAGTCCCCTGATTGAAGAGTCAGAAAATCTCCAGGCTCATAATGTGCAGGATATTTTCACACATTATACTCAAAAATTTGGTCATGAATATGAGCTCGGGCTCTTGCATGGACAGATGAATACTGAAGAGAAGCATCATGCTATGGAAGAATTTCAAAATGGAAGCTACAATATTCTTGTTTCCACCACTGTCATTGAGGTAGGGGTCGATGTTCCGAATGCAAGTCTCATGGTCATTTACGATGCGGATCGTTTCGGGTTAGCTCAACTCCATCAACTCAGAGGACGGGTGGGAAGAGGAGATAAAGCTTCCTACTGTATCTTGATTGCTGATCCAAAGACTGAAGATGGACGGTCTCGGATGCAGCTCATGACAGAGTCTAATGATGGATTCCTACTCAGTCAAAAAGACCTTGAAATGAGAGGACCTGGGGACTATTTTGGAAGCCGTCAATCCGGTCTGCCTCTATTTAAGATAGCGGATATCATAAATGATTATGCTATACTGGAAGCAGCGCGCGTGGAAGCAGACGAAATCTACCATAGCAATGCCTTTAAGTTTGAGAAAGACTATGAATACCTTAGAGACCTTATAAAAAACGAAGAGGAGTGACCACATGAGAATTGCAATTGATGCGATGGGCGGAGATTACGCACCGAAGGAAATTGTCTTAGGTACCGTCTCTGCAGCCAAAGAATTACCAAATACTACTTTTTTATTATACGGAGATCAAAATCAGATAAATCCATTTTTTGAAGAAGATCGAGACTTTAATAACATTGAGGTTATACATACTGAAGAAAAAATAGAAATGGATGAAGATCCGGTTCGTGCGGTACGTAGAAAGAAAGACGCTAGTATGGTGATGGCGGCTTATGACGTTAAGGAAGGCAAGGCAGACGGTTTGTTTTCCGCCGGCAACACTGGGGCTTTGCTCGCTGCTGGTTTACTTGTGATAGGGAGAATACCGGGTATCGATCGCCCCGCATTGATGATTAATATGCCCGTTATCTCGCCTGAAAGCAGTAAAGACTCTTTCATTATGCTAGATGTCGGAGCGAATGCAGAGACAAAGGCTATAAATCTAGAGCAATACGCGACATTCGGTTCCTTTTATGCCAGTCATGTTAAAGGAATTGATAACCCAACAGTAGCCTTATTGAGCAATGGGACCGAAGCAAATAAAGGGAATGAGCTTATAAAAGAAGCTCATAAAACGATAAGGGAAGATGAGACGGTTAATTTTATCGGAAATGTAGAATCCCGTGATTTATTAGAAGGCATCGCTGATGTTGTCATTTCTGATGGTTTTACTGGAAACGCAGTGTTGAAATCGATTGAAGGTACTGCGATGTCCTTGGTTAATTTATTAAAAGATACGGTACAAGAAGCAGGGGTCAGTGGGAAGATAGGAGCAGGCTTGTTAAAGACTGGTTTATCTGATATGAGAAGTCAACTTGATTACTCTAAACACGGCGGCGGTATCTTAATAGGGGTAAAAGCCCCTGTTTTAAAAACTCATGGTACAGCTGATGCAGAAGCTGTCTTCAATACCTTGCTTCAGCTTAATTCTATTTTAGAATCTGGAATGACTGCTGATTTAAATGAAAAGTTTTCTTTAGATAAAGCTTAGCATGCGAGTTTGGTTTTCACTAAACTATAAGGTATAATTTGTGTATAAATTATGATAATGAAGTGAGGAGCGGTATTATGACTAAAGAAGAAATTTATAACGATATTAAGAAGATGATTGTAGAACGTTTAGGTGTGGATGAATCGAAGATTAGTCCTGAGACAATTCTAAGAGAAGATTTAGGTGCAGATTCACTCGATGTCGTAGAATTGGTGATGGAAATAGAAGATATGTACGAATTTGAAATCTCTGATGAAGAAGCAGAAAAAATGAAAACAATCGGAGATGCAGTCGACTATATCGATCAAAACAAAGAGGAATAAATAAATCTGCAACTCAGAGCACTTTTCTTGCAATCTTAGAAGAAAAGAGATTGAGCAGATCAAAAATCTCAAAATATTTTGTCCAAAAGAATGCTCAAGCATCTTTTTCAAATGTAATTAAAAACATGTGGCAAAAATTAATTTTAAACATGAAAAAGCAGCTAAAAATATTTTTAGCTGCTTTTT
>JBHWPB010000125.1:0-14578 GCA_043424675.1 Carnobacteriaceae bacterium
TACTAATGTCTGACATGTCTTTTCAATAACGGCCTTTATATTATCTAAAAGAGAAGGAACTTCGTTGAGAGTTCCAGAATAATAAAAGCTTTCAACTGTGACAGGGCCTTTGGCCATGGTCGTTTTTGCTTGGATTTCTACAACAGGAAAAGGAAGGGCTATCGCTGGTTCTCCGTAGACAACGGAGTGTTCCCCCATTAAGATTATTTTTCCATGTGCGATACCCAAAGCATATTGTGGTAAAGTTTTCAAAATAAAACCTCCTTTCATAAATTTAACAATCATACCATAGAAATATTAACATATAACATGAAGTTTAAGAAATCATAAAGTAAGAAGAGATTAATGAATAGATATTAAGTCTAAACTAAGCAGTGACTCTCACCCTCTTGAACGCTTCAAGACGCATCTTTTTATTTTCAGACAATTAGCTTATAATGAAACTTGGAAACTATTTATTATGTAGGAATAGAAGGTGACTTATGGATCAGTCTGTAACATATAATATTTTTAATAGAGAGGAATGGGGCGAAACTTTAGAACGCTCTTTTGATATCCAAGTCTCTGAAAAGAAATTAAATCATGTTGCTTCTGTCAATGACAGCGTAGATATGCAAGACGTTGTCGATATATATCTGCCTATTTTACAGGTTCTTTCTATATATATCAGACATTATCAAGAGAGACAACATGAGCTTCATCATAAATTTAATCAAGATATTGCTTATACTCCTTACATTATTGGAGTTTCGGGAAGTGTATCTGTGGGAAAGAGTACTTTTGCACGTTTATTGAGATATCTTCTCGCTCAGCACTTTAGCGATAAAAAAATACAGTTGATGACGACAGATGGCTTTCTTTATCCCAATCATATTTTGAGAGAAAATAATTTAATGAATCGAAAAGGATTTCCCGAAAGCTACGATATGGAAGCTCTGCTTCATAGTTTAGAGAATATTAAGAACGGGATGGCGGAGGTCGAAGTCCCTCAGTATTCACATAAACAATATGATGTCTTGCCTGATGAAAGATTGACCATCGATAATCCCTATATCTTAATTGTAGAAGGGATTAATGTCCTCCAGCTGCCCAACAATGAAAAATTTTTTATCAGTGATTTTTTCGATTTTTCTTTTTTCATCGACGCGCAGACAGAAGATATTGAAAAATGGTATACAGAGCGTTACCTCATGATACGGGAAGATGCGATGCAGCAACCAGACCATTACTTCCACGAACATACCAAATGGTCGAAAGGAAGAGCCAGAAAATATGCTGAAAGAGTATGGAAAAATATAAATTTACCTAACTTGGAAGAATACATTCTTCCTACGCGTTCCAGAGCAGATATGATTCTGCACAAAGATGATACGCATCGCTTCGATCGTATCTTTTTAAGGAAATTTTAGTAAAAAACGAAAGGAAGATTCGTTGTGTCAGTAAAAGATAAACTAAGGACCTATAAGCCAAAGCCTTATGGGGTTCAAGAAAGTTTCGCAGTGCTTCTTCCACTAGTTGAAGTCGCTGGAGAAGATCGTATTTTATACGAAGTGCGCAGCCAAAAAATATCTCAGCCTGGACAAACTTCTTTTCCAGGAGGTCGTGTCGAAGAAGGGGAGACACCTCAAGAAGCTGCGATACGTGAAACAGTTGAGGAGTTGGGAATCCCAGAAGAAAAGATAGAAGTCTGTGGCGAAATAGATTACATCGTCACGGAACAAGCTGTTATTTATTGCTTTATCGGTTATTTACACAAAGTTGATATCAGCAAGATAAAATCAAATATTGAAGTCAGCCGGGTCTTTTCAGTTTCTCTAGAATATTTTCTAGAAGTAGAGCCTGCCTTGTATGAAGTGGAGTTAAAAAGTATAGCAGAGGATCAATTCCCCTACCATCTCATTGATATTGGAGAGTCATTTTCTTTTGATCAACGGGTTCACCAGATTCCTTTTTATACTCCAGATGACGAGGTGATTTGGGGTTATACCGCCAACCTTACACATCGTTTCATTGAAATCATTCAAGATAATTAAAAAGAAAAGACAAATGACGAAGGGCAGAGTAGATGAGGATGTTTAAAAAATGGAGAAATTTTTATTTGAAGTATGAAGAGACGATAAATTATATTGTTTTTGGAGGCCTCACCACGGTCGTGAACCTCGTCAGTTTTTTTATACTTGACAGCGTAGTGGGCATGTATTATTTATACGCTAACGCAACTGCTATTATACTTTCAATTCTTTTTGCTTACGTGACGAATAAGCTATTCGTGTTTGAATCTTATACGGAAGGCTTTGCGGAAACCTTTCGTGAATTTCTGAGATTTATCACTTTTCGTTTAATCACAGGTATCGTAGATATGATAGCTTTATGGGTTCTCGCCGATCTTATCGGCATTGAAAACAATATTGCGAAATTGCTGACTCAGTTTATTGTTGTTTTCAGTAATTATTTTTTCAGTAAATTTTTCATTTTCATAAAATAGAAATGATGAAAGAACAAGATTCTAGTACAAGCGTTATTTACTTATTGAAATAATATTTTTACGTAAAAAGAACCTCTCTTATAATTAGCATAAGGGAGGTTCTTCAATTTAATTAATATATTTTTTATTCATAACTTAGCGCTTCGATTGGATCAAGGTTGGCTGCTTTGCGAGCCGGATAGACCCCGAAGATGATACCTATCGCTGCCGTAAATACTACAATGAAAATGATAGTAGATAATTGGAAAGCGGGAACGATATCAATCGCACTGCCTACAGCAAAAGAGATGAGGGCACCCAGAACAATTCCGATGAGACCTCCCAAAACACTCAATATGACGGATTCCATTAAGAATTGGCTGAGAATTGTATTGACACGTGCTCCGAGAGCTTTACGTATGCCAATTTCCCGAGTCCGTTCGGTTACAGAAACCAACATAATATTCATGATTCCAATACCCCCAACAAAGAGAGCGATTCCTGCTACTGCGGCGATAAAATTAATGAACAAATTCAAGATATCTTCTAGAGTATCCAAAGATTGCAGCGTGTTATAAGCGGTATATTGATCTTCGCCTACGACACCGTGTCTGAGCTCCATCATTCGGACAATTTGCTGCGATACAGGTTCAATGTCCTCGACTGTTTCTGTCTGGATCGCGAGCTGAGTTTGAGGACCTTCAATCATCCCGGCATTTCTCAAGGCGGTAGAAGGAACGGCGATATTTACTGGAAGCTGAGAAACATCGAACTGCCCAATCATCTCTTCAAAATAACCAGGCACAACACCGATAATGACGAAACTCTGAGATTCTCCATTCATCTGTAATTGCAGAGATTCTCCTACTACATCATCTCTGCCGTTAAATAAGATGTTTGCGGTATCTTCCGAAACGACAGCCACATTGCGTCCCTCTTGGTAATCTTGGTCTGAAAAGTAACGTCCGTAATTCAAATCGCTTCCCATCGCTAGATCGACAAAACGCAAGTCGGCGTTCCCATACGAAACGAGTCCTGGATGTTCACCAAATTCAGAGCTGAGCTCTCCTAGCTCTGTTTCATTGGGCGTGACGTATTCGACTTCCGCTATAGATTCTCGGATAGCGTCGACATCATCAGGATGGATTAATTCTTCATCGCCTTCTGTAGGAGAAGCAGTCAAGGTTATCGTGGTCGCGCCAAGACTTGTAAAATAGGTATTGATTCGCTGAACAGCACCTTGGCCAACACTCGTAATAGCAATGACAGCAGCTACTCCGATGATAATTCCAAGCATAGTCAGGAATGATCGCATTTTATTGGCGAAAATGCTGTCTAAAGCAATCTTTAGATTTTCAAAAAACAGCATCCTATCGTCCCCCTTCAGATGATGCTTTATAAACTTGGCGGTCTTCTTCAATCTGACCATCTTTTAACCTGATAATACGTTCGCTGTGTTCTGCCACATCTGCTTCGTGAGTCACCATAATAATAGTCGTTCCAGCTTTATGCAAGGCGCGGAAAATTTCCAATATTTCATTTGTTGTTTCACTATCTAAATTTCCGGTCGGTTCGTCTGCTAGAAGCACAGAGGGTTGATTGATGATAGATCTTGCGATGGCCACTCTCTGTTGCTGTCCCCCTGAGATTTCATTGGTCTTATTATTCAACCGATTCCCTAAGCCGACTTTTTTGAGAGCTACTTCTGCTCTTTCTTTTCTCTCGTCTCCACTGACTCCAGCATAGACAAGCGGCAGTGCCACGTTCTCTAAGACCGACATGCGAGGCAAGAGATTGAAAGATTGAAAAACAAAGCCGATTTCTTCATTACGGATCAAAGCTCGTTCATCTTCGTCAAGATCAGAAACGTCTTTTTCATTTAAGATATAAGTTCCTTCATTGATTGTATCGAGAAGGCCCAAGCAGTTCATCAGCGTTGATTTTCCTGAGCCGCTCGCTCCCATAATAGAAAGAAATTCTCCTTCTTTTACATTGAAAGATATCCCGTCTAGAGCATGAAATTTTTCAGAACCTGTCACATAATACTTATGCAGGTCTTTAATTTCGAGCAAATTCGCCATAATATTCACCTTGCGCACTTTCGTCTCCGTTTTGGTTGTTTTCTTCATCTGTTTGTTCTTGTTGTTCCGGAATAACTGCAGTTCCTTCACTGACCTCTTCAGATGGCGAGAGGATAACAGTATCTCCCTCAGCTAAGCCGCCAAGCACTTCAATATGAGAAAAAGATTGGATGCCTGTTTCAATATCGACACGTGTAGCAAAGCCATTTTCTATGCGGTAAACATAGGCCTGGTTCTCTTCATCGAATAAGAGTGCCTCAATAGGGAGAAGCAGGGCGTTGCTGCGTGAATCCGATACAATTGATCCATCGACTTCGAAGCCCGCAATCACATTTTCTGGATTTTCGTCAAAACTGATCGTTCCTTCTAAAGCTTGAGAATTTCCAGCAGGGGAGGTCTCCACTGTCGCAACAGGGTTCACATGTGACACTGTCCCTTCGAATTCTTGATCATTGTAATTGATAAGGGCCTCTTGGTCTTCTTCAACTGTAGAAGCATCAGATTTGGGCAGGGAAAAAGTAACTTGTAGTTCATCGAGATTCTGTAGAACAAGAGAAGCTTCACCCATTTCTAAGTTTAAATCGGTATCATCTGCTTCAATATTGACTTCTGTTACGGTGCCATCGAAAGGAGCAGTAAATGTTGTTCCATTATAGTAGGTTGCAAGTAAATCGTCTTCACTCACAGTATCTCCTACTTCAACTTCTACTTGATAAACAACACCTTGACCGTAAAAATCTTCTCTGTTCGATGCTTCAACCTGTCCGTTAAAGTCAACTCTTTCTTCTATCGCTCCTGTTGTGATGTCATCAGCCCGCACAGGAATGCCAACTTCAGTTTCTTCATCACTAAATAACCAAATTCCAACAAGTACAACGATAAGTAAAGCAAAAATGATACCTAATCCTTTTTTCCAGTTCATAATTAATCCTTTCTATATAAAAAGCGTATTTGGCCAATTATACTACTTTTGGACAGAGATTTCCACACCACTTGTCTATGGAAACATGCTTGCTCAGAGTTTCCTTAAGGTCTGTAAGATGCGATTTTATCTTACTCCGGTCATAGCTAAAGTCATCGTTTTGTGGCATAATGTAAAGTTGGTATGAGTGTGAGTGCAGGAGGGAAATGATAAAATAGATGCAGATGAGGTGCTTTACGCGTGTAGGAATTATATCAGATGCATATATTGGCGCTAGAAAGGCTCCCAGAAATTGAAACGCTTTTGGCACTTTATTGAATAAAATAATTCCAAAAATAAATTCTGACTTTATGAGAGTAGAATAAAGTTATTAAGCGAGCTTAAAAATTATAATGATATACTAATTGTGAAAGGTAAGGTTTAATACTATGGCAAAGGTTGACACACAGGTGATGACTCTTTTGAACAAGTCATTGCCAGATTATAAAGAAAAACAAATTGAAGCAGTCTTAGATTTACTAGAGGAGGGAAACACGGTTCCTTTTATCGCTCGCTACCGAAAAGAAGCGACTGACTCTTTAGATGAAGTTGAAATACGCGAGATTGAAGAGCGCTATAACTATATTTCTAATTTAGAAAAAAGAAAGTCAGAAGTAATCTCCAACATAGATGAACAGGGTGAACTCACGTCTGACCTTGAACAAGAGATTCAACAAGCTGACCAATTACAACAAGTAGAGGATTTGTATCTTCCTTATAAGAAAAAGCGTCGGACAAAAGCGCAGATTGCTCGTGAACAAGATTTAACTCCTTTAGCAGATTGGCTGAGAGAATTTTCTTCTGGAGATGTTGAAGAAAAAGCAGCAGAGTTTATTGATAAAGAACAAGAAGTTGCTACAGCAGAAGACGCTTTAGATGGCGCCCATGAAATCATTGCAGAGGACGTAGGAGATTCGGCAAAGTATCGTACACGTGTCCGTCAGATTATGAAATATATCGGTAAAATATCCTCAACTCTCAAAAGGAACGCGGATGATCCTAAAGAGGTTTATGAGCTCTATTACGATTTCAGTGAACCGGTTAAATCTGTGACCAATCACCAGATCTTGGCGATGAACCGCGGTGAGAAAGAAAATGTCTTAACTGTAAAAATTGAAGCAGATGACAAGCAGCCGCTGCAGTACATCCTCGCTCAAGAAATACCCCGCGATGTGGAGTCACCGGCTAAGCCTTATGTAACAGAGGCGGTCGAAGATGGATATAAACGATTCATAAAACCTGCGATTGAACGTGAAATACGGAACCATCTGACAGAAAGAGCAGAAGAACATGCGATAGAAGTCTTCGGAGATAACCTGCAGAGTTTACTTCTACAGCCGCCTTTGAAAGATCAAACCATTATGGGCTTTGACCCTGCTTTCCGCACAGGATGTAAGTTAGCGATCGTAGATGGGACTGGGAAAGTATTAGCGATTGATGTGATTTATCCTCACAAACCAGCAAGTGCTGCCCAGAGAAAAGCAGCGAAACCAGAGTTTATTGAGCTGATTCAAAAATACGATGTCGATACGGTAGCTATAGGAAATGGAACTGCCAGCCGCGAGTCAGAACGTTTTGTAGCGGAAGCGATTCAAGAAATTGAAGAAGAAGTCGCTTATGTCATCGTCAACGAATCGGGAGCGAGTGTCTATTCAGCAAGCCAAGAAGCACGCGATGAGTTTCCAGATCTAGCAGTAGAAGAAAGAAGTGCTGTGAGTATTGCACGCCGCTTACAGGACCCTTTAGCGGAACTTGTAAAAATAGATCCTCAATCTATCGGTGTCGGTCAATACCAGCATGATGTGTCGCAAAAGGAGCTGACAGATCAGTTGGACTTTGTGATTGAAATGGTCGTGAACCGTGTTGGAGTCAACATCAATACAGCGAGTGCTGCTTTGCTCCGCCACATCTCTGGTTTAACGAAAACAACGGCAGAGAATGTTGTAAATTATAGAAATGAACATGGAATTTATGAAGATCGCTCCCAGCTTAAAGAGGTTCCTCGTATAGGGCCTAAAGCCTTTGAACAATCTGTAGGGTTCCTGCGTATTCCTAATGGAGAAAACCCGTTGGATCGGACAGGAATTCACCCTGAAACATATGAAGAAGCTTACCAGATTTTAGAAACAGCAGGAGTAGCTTTGGAGGAGATCGGAAGTGAGCAAGCGCGCGAAGCCTTAAAGGGATTGGATGATCGAGAAGTTCGAAAGTCACTCGATATAGGAAAAGAAACCTATCAGTCAATCATTGAGGCGCTTGTCGCTCCAGGCAGAGATATGCGCGATGAATTTGATGCTCCGATTTTGAAAACAGAAGTTTTATCTATGGAAGACTTAAAACCAGGTATGGAGTTAGAAGGCGCTGTCCGCAACGTAGTTGATTTTGGTGCCTTTGTTGATGTTGGAGTAGAGCAAGATGGTTTAGTGCATATTTCCAAAATGAGTCAAAGTTTTGTAGATCATCCGAGCGATGTGGTTCAAGTAGGCGATAACGTGACGGTATGGGTAGAGGATGTTGACGAAAAAAGGGAAAGAATCTCTCTAACCATGATTCCACAATAAAAAATTAGCAAAGATAGGAGTTTAATCATGAAAAATAGAATAATGAGACTCGGGATGTTCATTATTGCAGTATGTAGTGTTTTTTTGATTTCCTTTAATGAAAGTTTTGTGCAAGCGGTAGCCGTAGAGGAACCGTGGGGGGCTCCAACTTTTATATATGGAGGAGGGCTGACTGAAGATGAAACCCAGAGAACAGCTCAACTCTTAGATGTAGCCAATGAAGATCCGCTGGAAGTATTTTCAGTGGACAGCGACGATTTTGAAAAGTATCTCGGTTACAGCACTCAGACTTCTCAACTCATTTCTTCCGTCGTTGTTGAAAAAGGAGCTGCTGGAAGCGGTGTTACAATTGAGATTCCTGAATCAGGGAATATTACTCAAATTACAGAAGAAGAATATGCCAATGCTGCTATTACAGCAGGAGCGACCGATGTAGCCATTCGTGTCGACTCTATCCGTCCGGCAACTGGAGAAAGTGCTTTAACGGGGGTCTATAAAGCTTTTGAGGTGAATGGAGAAGAACTAGAGACAGACCGCATGCGCGTCGCCCAAGAAGAGTTAGAAACAACGAATGAAATATCACAGAATCTCGATGAAGAACAGTCCAGTCAGTTAGATCAAGCGATTGTCGATATCAAAAAGGATCTTGCTGATATTAAACAGAACACAGATCAACTAGCAACACGCGAAGACATTGAGCAAATTATCAATGATGCACTTGAGAGATATAATTTGACACAGATTATATCAGGTGATCAGATCAATCAGCTGATTATTGTCTTTGAAAATTATCAACAGACCAGTGCCATCGATTCAGAACAAGTGCGTGAACAGTTAGATCAGCTCTCTCAAGATATCCAAGATACTTTAGGGAATGTTTGGCAGGAAGCTGAGGACAGCGGTTTAATTGACCGTATTGTAAACTTTATTCGCGATATCGTTTCTTCCATTGCAGGTCTGTTTCAGTAAAAAACAATAAAATAACTCATAAAAAAAGCACTTTTTACAGAGAAGAAACCTCGTTAAAAAGTGCTTTTTAGATTTTAGTTATTTTCGGTTTTCATAGATAAATGTTGTTGGAATGAAAAAAGGAAGAGTGAAGCTAAGCCCTTCACTCTTCCTTTTATAAGATGCGGCCAAGAGGATTTGAACCTCCACAGGGAAATCTCCCTACTAGCCCCTCAAGCTAGCGCGTCTACCGTTCCGCCATGACCGCTTCAATATATCGACAAGAACTATTGTATCGGTAAAAAAAATTATTGTCAACAACAAAATAAAATATAATTTTTATAACTTATGAAAGACGAAGTCAGAATGTTCCTTCTTATGTTTTTAAGGAGAGGAGTCCAAATAAAAGAGGACCCTACTCTCAATATTTCTGAAATGTGTGGTAAAATAGCTTCATAGAATAAGGAGAAATTATTGTTTCATATTTGCAATAATATAAGTAAATAAAAAGCGGGCAAGGACATAGGAGACTAAGGCAGCTAAAAAGCCAGCCATAGCTTGAATGGAGAGCAGCACATAAAGTAAGCCAATAATGATGAGGACGATGGCCCAGAAAATTAGAGTCGTCCTATTTGGATTAAAGCTCATTAAGCTTTTGTCAAGTAAAGCTCCTACAGCAAAACCTACAGCGATTTCTAGATTTATAAACAACAAAACCACTGTCACAATAATCAATAAAATATTAGCGTAACGACTTGCTTTATCGAATACCTCAGATTTTTTCATGTCTCATACGCACCTTTCCTAACATTTTCAGCTATTTTAGCATAGACGAGGGAACATTGACCAATTAAATTATAGATACTTAATTTTAGAAAGGGAGTTTACTATGGCAGCACAAGAAAGCACGCAAAGTGTCTGGAAACACAGATTAAAAATTATTATGGATAATTGGACACGAAGTAAAATTCCGCAAAATGCGGCACAGATGACTTATTATGCTCTTTTAGCACTCGTTCCTCTCTTATTGGTCGCAGCTAACTTGATTCCTTTACTTCCTATCGATGTTTCAGTCATTTATACGACCTTACAAGACATCTTGCCTCTTGAGGTTTATGATATTATTCAACCACTTCTTCAGCAAAATTTAGAAAATGGAAGCGGAGGAGCCATCTCCTTAGGGGTAATTACCTCCTTATGGTCTGCGAGTAATTTAATCAACATTCTGAGAAGAGAGTTAAATTCAGTGTATGGTGTCGAGGGGTTAGGAGGGAACCCTATTATCGCAAGAATTCTCAGTCCACTCATTTTACTGGCGTTTTTCGCTGGGATTGCCGTTATCATGTTTGCTTTTCTATTCGGTGAACAGATCCTGCTCTTTGTGGAGAACATATTGGGGATCCCCATTCCTTTCGTCGGCGTGTTTCTCAGTTTAAGATGGCCGGTTCTCCTGCTTGTTTTATTTATCGTTTTCTTAGTCTTTTATTTGGTCGTTCCTGACTTTAGATTCTCAGTTAAAGGAACCTTACCCGGCGCTATTTTCGCTACTTTAGGTACGGTATTATTATCAGAAGGCTTCAGTATCTATCTTCAATTTTCTGATCCCACTGCGAGTAATATCGCCTTTGGAACCTTTATTATATTGATGTTGTATCTTTATTTTGTGAGTATAATATTCTTGGTGGGTGGTTTGATCAATGCTGTTCTTTATGAATTAAAACATGAACATAATTTCCGTGAAGAAGTCGTAGAAGAAATAGATGAGGAAAAAAAGGAAAATTATTCCAAGGATTATTATAATTTAGATTTTGATCCGATTGAACTTCATCGAGAAATAAAAATTATTCCAGAAAAATCAGTTGAAAACTCAATAAATAGAAGAGAAACTAGGTAACAAAAAGGATAGTAAGATAATCAAAAGGAAAGAAATGAGGACCACAGATGTCTCAAGATACAGAATCAAGAATAGATTACGGTATAATTTTACCGTTAATTTTGCTTTTTATAATCAGTGTGTCAACACTATTCGCAACCACATATCTCATTGAAGATGGAGGACTGAGGCCAACGATCATGCAGATTTTATGGTATGTCGTTGGCGCTATCGCAATCGTTATTATTATGCAGTTTGATTCGGAACAGCTCTGGAAGATCACGCCTGTAGGATATTGGTTGGGAATGGGACTGTTAATTTTAGTTCTATTCTTTTATGATGCTGAAACCGCAGCAAGGACGGGAGCTAAGAGCTGGTTCGTTATTTTTGGATTTAGTTTTCAGCCCTCTGAACTTGTAAAAATCGTCTATATTCTGATGTTGGCGCGAGGAGTGACCCAGCATAACAGTGAGTTTCCGGTCCACACTTATGAGAGTGATTGGAAATTATTGGGAAAGATCTTTTTCTACTCTGCTATCCCAATAGGCTTAATTTTATTGCAGAATGACTTAGGAACTGTCCTCGTCTATATTGCGATTATGCTTGGTGTTATCCTCATGTCAGGCATTAAATGGCAAATATTAGCACTGCTCTTTGGGCTCGCTGCATTTATTGGAGGAAGTTTAATTTATCTTGTTATTTTTAACAGAGAGTTGTTACTCAATATCGGTTTCCAATCTTATCAATTTGATAGAATTGATTCTTGGATTAACCCCCTTCACGACACTTCAGATAGTTCGTACCAGTTGGTTCAAGCGCTGAAAGCTATCGGTTCTGGCCAGGTCTTTGGCAAAGGGTTCGGGAATTCAGAAGTCTATGTGCCGGTACGTGAGTCAGATATGATTTTTACGACTGTTGCTGAGAACTTTGGGTTTATTGGAGGGACTTTCCTCATTTTTGTCTATTTTATTTTAATCTATCAAGTCGTCGCGACTGTTTTTGATACAAGAAATGAATTTTATACTTATATTGCAACGGGTGTCATCATGATGCTGCTTTTTCATGTCTTTGAAAATATCGGAATGAATATTGGACTATTACCTTTAACAGGTATTCCATTACCCTTTATTTCTCAAGGAGGAAGTTCTTTGCTTGGTAATATGATGGGAATCGGCTTAGTCATGTCTATGCGTTATAATTATCGAGATTATCTCTTTTCAGATCGAGAAGAAGTCTCCTTTTAGTTGACTGAGCGGAACCAGTTTAATTTTTTGTGAAAAAGAGTGAAGGTGTTAAACTAGATGTACCAAAAGGAGTGGAACTATGTCAGACAACAAAAAAAATACTCGTTATAGCAAAAATGGTCTTTGGGTAAAAAAAGCAGGAGCAACTTACCAGCTTGGTTTATCTGCCAAAGGACAAGATGATGTAGGAGAAGTGATGTTTGCTCAATTTAATCCGCTTGATGAGACAATTAAAAAGAATGATGTCATCTTGGGTGTTGAAGGAGCAAAGTCGGTGACGGACTTAACCAGTCCTCTATCCGGTAAAATCACGGCTGTTCATTCTGAAGTTGAGGATCAGCCCGGCTTGTTGAACAGTGAAAAACGATCAAATAATTGGCTGCTTGAATTGACTGACGTTGAAGAAGATGAGTTTCTAGATATCCCAGAAGAGATGGAAGCTATTGAAGAAGACGAATAATAGAATAACTGAGAAAACGGTAGTAATCTTACTACCGTTCTCTTTTTGAAGAAGGATGTAGGTAACATGACGGATAGATTGACTGATGAGACAATACTGAAACTAAAAGATTATATGGATCAGGCTGAAATTATCACATTTTATGGCGGAGCAGGGACATCAACAGAAAGCGGAATTCCTGATTACCGCTCGCGCCACGGAATCTGGACAGCAATGGAAGAAAGTGATGAAAGTCCTGTTAAAATCGCAAATCCGAAAAATATTCGTGCCAATCCAGAAAAGTTCTTTGCAAGAAGAGAAGAAGGCAGAAGAGAAAAACCGAAACCGCATGCTCTTCATAAAGTCTTAGCTGAGATGGAAAAAGCTGGCAAGGACGTCCGCGTTATTACTCAGAATGTAGACGGTCTGCATCAAGCCGCAGGTCATCGTTATGTTTTAGAACTTCATGGCAATCATCGTGTCTGGCATTGTATGGATTGTGGGCGTGAGTACCGTGTTTCTGAGCTTCGAAGAGATGAAGGAAATGTGCCGCGCTGTTATGTAGATAATGGAATCGTTCGTCCGAATGTTGTCTATTTTGGAGAAAATGCGGATAAAACTACAGTAGAGAAAGCGAAACAAACGCTTAACGTTTCGGATTTACTCATGATCGTCGGGACTTCTTTGACTACGCCTCTTGCTAAGAGATTGATTCATCAGTTCACCGGAGAGCATATTGTTATCATTAATTTGGATGAAATTGAAATAACCCCTTTAAAAGAAGACATGTTTATTCAAGCTCATGCTGGAGAAGTATTCAAGGAACTCAGTAAAATGATATAACAAAAAAGAGATATTCCAGTACTCCCTCAGTCGCTGAGGAAACTGTCATATCTCTTTTCATGTTTTTATGTTCGGGCACAAAGATCTTGGGACTTAATCTTGGTCTTCTTCGAAACCGCCAAAATCTTGCTGTGTGTCACCTTCATTTGGTTCCTCTTCTATAGGCATCTGGCCAAAGTTAAATCCGCAATTTTCACAGAATTTATTTTCTTCAGCGTTTTTAGTACCACAGTTCGGACATTCTTTAAATTTTTCTGACATTATCCAACACTCCTTTAAGTTTGGTATTTACCTTCATGTCTATTTACAGTTTCATTATACAGGAAAATATTGTCTATATGCACTCATTATGCATTATCAATTCAAGAAGAAAATTCTTAAAATGACAGAGAAAGAGATAGAATCGTCCAAAGAAAAGAGAAAGGAGAATATAAGTGATAAAACTTGTAGCTATAGATTTAGACGGGACCTTGTTGAACGATGAAGGAAAGCTTTCCTTGAATAACTTAAAAGCCTTGCATTATGCAGAGGAAAAAGGCGCGAAAGTCGTTATTACGACTGGAAGACCCTACATGACAACAAAAGGGATTATAGACGAAATTGATTTGAAAGGACCAAGTGATTATCTCATCACTTTTAACGGGGGGCAGATTCAAAAGGCTGAAGATGGAAAACTACTAGTGGGAGATACCTTGAGTAAGAAAGAAGTTATCACCTGGTACGATGAGCTTTGGCGTGTTGAACTGCCTATGAACCTCATCGATCAACAGCAAGTCTACGAACCGCTGCGCTATCCTGAAAATATAGAATCTTACTACATCAAGTATGTATCCCAATCCCCCACTCAAAAAGTAGATTTTTATGAGTTCGATGATGAACATCGATTTAATAAGATCATTGTTTCAACTGAAGAAAAATATCTAGAAGAAAGATTATTGTTATTGGATGAAAATTTATCTGGAGAATATGATTTATCCTATTCTTACCCTTACTTATTAGAGATATCAGGTCTAGGCGTTTCCAAAGCGTCAGCCCTAGAAAAACTTTCAGAAAATTTAGAAATACAGCCAGCTGAAGTTATGGTCATTGGAGATCAAATTAACGACTTATCTATGATGAAATTTGCTGGTGTGAGTGTGGCGGTCGAAAACGCTATTCCACAGG